>NZ_JAAMFG010000029.1 GCF_011064545.1 Wenzhouxiangella sp. XN24 | reverse complement strand
TGTCCAAGTCGAAATTCGAGCGTACGAAGCCGCATGTGAATGTGGGGACGATTGGCCATGTTGACCATGGCAAGACGACCTTGACGGCGGCGTTGACGAAGGTGATGGCGGAGAAGTTTGGTGGTGAGGTGAGTGCCTACGACCAGATTGACAAGGCGCCGGAGGAGAAGGCGCGCGGCATCACGATTGCGACGGCGCACGTGGAGTACCAGTCGGAGAACCGGCATTACGCGCACGTGGACTGTCCGGGTCATGCGGACTACATCAAGAACATGATCACGGGTGCGGCGCAGATGGACGGTGCGATCCTGGTGGTGTCGGCGGCGGATGGTCCGATGCCGCAGACGCGGGAGCACATTCTGCTGGCGCGGCAGGTGGGTGTGCCTTATATCGTGGTGTACCTGAACAAGGCGGACATGGTGGACGATGCCGAGCTTCTGGAGCTGGTGGAGCTCGAGGTTCGGGATTTGCTGAGCACCTACGAGTTCCCCGGGGACGACACGCCGATCATCACGGGTTCGGCGCTGAAGGCGTTCGAGGGTGATGACAGCGAGATTGGCGTGCCGTCGGTGTTGAAGCTGGTGGACGCGATGGACAGTTACATTCCGGAGCCGGAGCGTGCGATTGATGGTGCGTTCCTGATGCCGATCGAGGACGTGTTCTCGATTTCGGGACGTGGCACGGTGGTGACGGGACGTATCGAGCGCGGCATCGTGAAGGTGGGCGACGAGGTGTCGATCGTGGGCATCCGTGATACCACGAAGACGACGGTGACGGGCGTCGAGATGTTCCGCAAGCTGCTGGACCAGGGCCAGGCGGGGGACAACGTGGGCGTGCTGCTGCGCGGTACGAAGCGTGACGACGTAGAGCGTGGCCAGGTGCTGGCGAAGACGGGTTCGATCACGCCGCACACGAAGTTCCAGGCCGAGGTGTACATCCTGGCGAAGGACGAGGGTGGTCGTCATACGCCGTTTTTCAAGGGCTACCGGCCGCAGTTTTATTTCCGCACGACGGACGTGACGGGGATGTGCGAGTTGCCTGAGGGTGTGGAGATGGTGATGCCGGGCGACAACGTGCAGATGGTGGTGGAGCTGATTGCGCCGATCGCGATGGAAGAGGGCCTGCGCTTCGCCATCCGCGAAGGCGGTCGCACCGTCGGCGCCGGCGTGGTCGCAAAGATTTACGAATAATTTTCCCAGGGCAGTAGCTCAATTGGCAGAGCGGCGGTCTCCAAAACCGCAGGTTGGGGGTTCGATTCCCTCCTGCCCTGCCAGAACACGCAGGCGCCCAACCGGGCGCCGATGCGTCTAGACGGCGGTAAATGAACGCAAAGTCCGAAATATCCACTGCGACCAGCGTGCTGGACAAGGTGAAGATCCTCCTCGCCATCGCGATCGTCGTGGGCGGGATCGCCGGCTATTACGTCTACGAGACGGCGCCGACGGTGCTGCGTGTCGGCGGCGTGATCCTCTCCCTGGCGGTCGCCATCGGCGTGTTCTCCGCGACCGGGGTGGGGCGCGAACTCTGGCAATTCATCCAGGGTTCCCGCGTCGAGCTGCGCAAGGTGGTCTGGCCCAACCGGCAGGAAACCGGGCAGACCACCCTGGTGATCATCTTCTTCGTGATCATCATGGGTATTTTCTTCTGGCTTCTGGACATGTTCCTGTTGTGGGCGACGAAGTTGCTCACCGGGCAAGGGGGCTAGACGATGGCGTTACGCTGGTACGTGGTGCACGCCTACTCGAACTTCGAGCACAAGGTGAAAGAATCGCTCAAGGAGCGGATCCAGCGTTTCGGCCTCGAGCACAAGTTCGGCGAGATCCTCGTGCCCACCGAGGAAGTGGTCGAGATTCGCGAGGGCCAGAAGCGCAAGAGCGAGCGGAAGTTTTTCCCCGGCTACGTGCTGGTGCAGATGGAGCTCGACGACGAGACCTGGCACCTGGTCAAGGAAGTGCCCAAGGTGCTGGGGTTCATCGGCGGTTCGAGCGACCGTCCGGCGCCGATCAGCGACCGCGAGGCGGATGCGATCCTGCAGCGCGTCCAGGAAGGCGTCGAGAAGCCGCGGCCGAAGGTGTTGTTCGAACCCGGCGAGGTGGTGCGCGTGACCGACGGGCCGTTCAACGACTTCAACGGGGTCGTGGAAGAAGTGAATTACGACAAGAGCAAGCTGCGCGTCGCCGTGCAGATTCTCGGCCGCGCGACGCCGGTCGAGCTGGATTTCAGCCAGGTCGAGAAGGCCTGAGCGGAAGCGGTCCCCGGGAAGGGGCCGCACGCGCCGCGAAGGCGCAGGGCAGGGAAGCCGCAGGGGAGCCGCAAGGCGTCTGGACCCACTTACAGTCAACGAGAGAGTCATGGCAAAGAAAGTCACCGGATACATCAAGCTGCAGATTCCTGCAGGCAAGGCGAACCCGAGTCCGCCCGTGGGCCCCGCGCTGGGCCAGCACGGCGTGAACATCATGGAGTTCTGCAAGGCCTTCAACGCCCACACGCAGGAGATCGAGCAGGGCCTGCCGACCCCCGTCGTGATCACCGTCTACAGCGATCGCAGCTTCACTTTCGTGACCAAGACGCCGCCCGCGGCGGTGTTGCTGATGAAGGCGCTGGGGCTTTCCAAGGGCAGCGGCGAACCGAACACCAAGAAGGTCGGTACCGTCACGCGCCAGCAGCTGGAAGACATTGCAAAGATCAAGATGGCCGACCTCAACGCCGCCGACCTCGACGCGGCGACGCGGATCATCGCCGGCAGCGCCCGCAGCATGGGCCTCAACGTGGAGGGTCTTTGATCATGGCGCGCATGAGCAAGCGTAAGAAGCTGTTCGCCGAAAAGGTGCAGCCGGGGCAGTATTACCCGATCGACGAGGCGCTGGAGCTGGCGCGCGAGCTGGCCACGGCCAAGTTCCGCGAGTCCATCGAAGTGGCCGTCAATCTCGGCGTGGATCCCCGCAAGTCCGACCAGGTGGTGCGCGGCTCGACCGTGCTGCCCAACGGTACCGGCAAGGAAGTCCGCGTGGCGGTGTTCGCGCAGGGCGAGAATGCGGACAAGGCGAAAGAGGCCGGTGCCGACATTGTCGGTTTCGAGGATCTCGCGCAGCAGGTCAAGGACGGCTTCATGGAGTTCGACGTGGTCATCGCCTCGCCGGATGCCATGCGCGTGGTCGGACAGCTCGGCCAGATCCTCGGGCCCCGCGGCCTGATGCCGAACCCGAAAGTCGGCACCGTGACGCCGGACGTGGCGACCGCGGTGAAGAACGCGAAGGGCGGCCAGGTGCGTTACCGGACCGACAAGGCCGGCATCATCCACTGCGCGATCGGCAAGGCCGATTTCGAGCCGGCGGCGCTCAAGGAAAACCTCGGCGCCTTGCTGGCGGACCTGGTGAAAGCCAAGCCGTCGTCGTCCAAGGGTATCTACATGCAGAAGGTCACCGTGTCCTCGACCATGGGTCCGGGCATCGCGGTCGACCAGGCATCACTGAGTTACTAGGGAAGCAGCGCGGGCGCCGCGGCGGCCTCGGCCGGCGCGCGTCGTCCCGCGGCAATGGAGTGCGCAAGGAGCCGGCATGACAGCCGGCCGTCGTCAGAGACCGCAGGTGGCTTCGGCCTTAATCAACAGCCTGCGCAGATGGTGTTACCCGAGTCAGGCGTTCCTGGTGAAGGTCACCGTCAGGGTGGGAAGCGCAGGGATGCGTTTCCTTGAACAAGGACTTTCGGCCAGGAGTACACAATGGCACTGAGGCTAGAAGACAAGAAAACGCTTGTCGCCGAAGTGAAGACGGTCGCGGAAACCGCGCATTCAGCCGTGGCGGCTGAATACCGGGGCCTCACCGTCGGCCAGATGACCACCCTGCGCAGGGAGGCCCGGGATTCCGGTGTCTACCTGCGGGTGGTCAAGAACACCTTGGCGCGGCTGGCGCTCGAGGGCACGGACTTCGAATGCATGAAGAACGAGCTCAAGGGGCCGCTGGTGCTGGCATTCTCGACAGAGGATCCCGGTTCCGCCGCGCGGGTGATCAAGGCCTTCGCAAAAGCAAACGACAAGCTGGTGACGCGGATCGTCGCGATCGGCGGGCAGGTTTATCCCGCCACCGATCTGGATCGTCTCGCCAGCCTGCCTACGCTGGACCAGGCCCGGGCAATGCTGCTCGGCATGCTCCATGCGCCCGCTTCCCAGCTGGTTCGCACCCTCAACGAGCCCGCGGCGCAACTCGCCCGCGTGCTCGCCGCAAGGCGCGACCAGCTCGAGGCGGCCTGAGGCAGGTTTTTCATTTCAACCATCGGGTAACACCGTTTTTTTCGGAGCAAGGTAATGGCTGTTTCGCGTGAAGAAATTATCGAAGTATTGAGCAACATGAGCGTTCTCGAGGTCACCCAGCTGGTGTCCGATCTCGAGGAGAAGTGGGGCGTCTCCGCCGCTGCGCCGGTGGCCGCTGCCGCCGCAGGGCCGGCTGCCGAGACCGCCGCCGCCGAGGAGCAGACGGAATTTGATGTCGTGATGAGCAGCTTCGGCGCCAACAAGGTCGGCGTCATCAAGGCCATCCGCACCATCACCGGGCTCGGCCTGAAGGAAGCCAAGGACATGGTCGAGGGCGTGCCCGCGACCGTGAAGGAAGGCATCTCCAAGGACGAGGCCGAAGGCATCAAGAAGCAGCTCGAAGAGGCCGGCGCCAGCGTCGAGGTCAAATAAGATCTGCACGCACAGGATTGAAACCTGTGCCTTCGGGCAGGCTGGTGGCATGAGCCACCGGCCTGTTCCCGTTTCTGCCGGTTTCGCGCGGGCCACCCGGCTCGCGCTCCAGGCCCTCCCGGCGGGGTCATTCCTGACAACGAGCCGCACTCGAAGGTGAGCCCGATGGCGTATTCCTTTACCGAGAAGAAGCGTATCCGCAAGGACTTCGGCAAGCGTCCGACGATTCTTGAGGTGCCGTACCTCCTATCCATCCAGCTGGATTCCTACCGGAAATTCCTGCAAACGGACCTTCCCGAGGGGCGTCGGGACGAGGTGGGGTTGCATGCTGCCTTCCGCAGCGTGTTCCCGATCGTCAGCTATTCCGGCAACGCGGCCCTCGAATACGTCAGTTACCGGCTGGGCGATCCGCCGTTCGACGTGAAGGAGTGCCAGGTCCGCGGGCTGACCTATTCCGCGCCGCTGCGCGTCAAGGTCCGCCTGGTGATCTACGACAAGGAGGCTTCCGGTACGCCGAAGCCCGTCAAGGACATCCGCGAGCAGGAGGTCTATCTCGGCGAACTGCCGCTGATGACCGAGAACGGCACGTTCGTCGTGAACGGCACCGAGCGCGTGATCGTCTCCCAGCTGCACCGGTCGCCCGGCGTGTTCTTCGACCACGACCGCGGCAAGACGCACAGCTCCGGCAAGCTCCTGTTCTCGGCACGAGTGATCCCGTATCGCGGCTCCTGGCTCGATTTCGAGTTTGATCCGAAGGACTGCCTGTTCGCGCGTATCGACCGTCGGCGCAAGCTGCCGGTGACGATCCTGCTGCGGGCGCTGGGCTACTCCGAGGAGGAGATGCTGGCGCTGTTTTTCGAAACCAACGAGTTCACGCTCGGCAAGCAGGTCGAGCTGAAGCTGATTCCGGAGCGCCTCAAGGGCGAGACGGCGAGCTTCGATATCGTCGTGGGCGACGAAGTGATCGTGGCCGAGGGCAAGCGCATCACCGCGTTGCACGTGCGCAAGCTGAGCAACGAAAAAGTGAAGTCGCTGCCGGTGCCCGTGGAGTATCTCGAGGGCAAGGTGCTGGCTCACGATGTCGTGGACGAGAAGTCCGGCGAGTTGCTGGCGAAAGCCAATGACGAATTGACCGCCGAAAGCATCAAGACGCTCATCAAGGCAGGGATCAAGTCGATCCGCACGCTCTGGACCAACGACCTCGACCGGGGGCCGTACCTGTCCCAGACGCTGCGCATCGATGCGACGAAGACGCCTCTCGAGGCGCTGGTGGAGATCTACCGGATGATGCGCCCCGGCGAGCCGCCGACGCGCGAGGCCGCAGAGAACCTGTTCCACAACCTGTTCTTCAACTCCGAACGCTATGACCTCTCGGCCGTCGGCCGGATGAAGTTCAACCGTCGCGTGGATCGCGACAGCACCACCGGCCCCGGCGTGCTCTACGACGGCCACTATTTCTCGACCCGCAAGGACGAGGAATCGAAGAAGCTGTTCGCCGAGTTCGGCAAGGACGATCCGGCGGCGACGTCCGACATCATCGCCGTGCTGCAGACGCTGTGCGATATCCGCAACGGCAGCGGCTCGGTCGACGACATCGACCACCTCGGCAACCGGCGCATCCGCAGCGTCGGCGAGATGGCCGAGAACGCCTTCCGCATCGGCCTGGTGCGCGTCGAGCGCGCCGTCAAGGAGCGCCTGACGCTGGCGGAATCCGAGGGCCTGATGCCCCAGGAGATGATCAACGCCAAGCCGGTGGCGGCCGCGGTGAAGGAGTTCTTCGGTTCCTCGCAGCTGTCGCAGTTCATGGACCAGAACAATCCGCTGTCCGAGGTGACGCACAAGCGTCGCGTCTCGGCGCTCGGGCCGGGCGGCCTGACGCGCGAGCGGGCGGGTTTCGAGGTCCGTGACGTGCATCCGACGCACTACGGCCGGGTCTGCCCGATCGAGACGCCGGAAGGACCGAACATCGGCCTGATCAATTCCCTGTCGGTCTATGCGCGGACCAACGACTACGGCTTCCTGGAGACGCCGTATCGCAAGGTCGAGAACGGCAAGGTCACCGAGCAGATCGATTACCTGTCGGCGATCGAGGAGAGCCAGTTCGTCATCGCGCAGGCCAACGCCGAGCTGGGCGGCAAGGGCGAGTTCACCAGCGACCTGGTGTCCTGCCGGCATCGCAACGAGTTCTCGATGGCCACCCCGGCGGACATCGAGTACATGGACGTGTCGCCGAAGCAGATCGTCTCGGTGGCCGCCTCGCTGATCCCGTTCCTCGAGCACGACGACGCCAACCGGGCCCTGATGGGCTCGAACATGCAGCGCCAGGCCGTGCCGACGCTGCGTGCGGACACGCCGCTGGTCGGCACCGGGATGGAGCGGGCCGTGGCCGTGGACTCGGGCGTAACCGAGGTCGCGCGACGCGGCGGCGTGGTCGATTCGGTCGATGCCTCGCGCATCGTGGTCCGGGTACATGACGAGGAGACGACGGCAGACGAGGCCGGCGTCGACATCTATAACCTGACGAAGTACCAGCGCTCCAACCAGAACACCTGCATCAACCAGCGCCCGCTGGTGAAAGAGGGCGACGTGATCGCGCGGGGCGACGTGCTGGCCGACGGTCCGTCCACCAACATGGGCGAGCTGGCCCTGGGCCAGAACCTGCTGGTGGCGTTCATGCCGTGGCACGGCTACAACTTCGAGGACTCGATCCTGATCTCGGAGCGCGTGGTCGAGGAAGACCGCTTCACGACCATCCACATCGAGGAGCTGAACTGCGTGGCGCGCGACACCAAGCTCGGGCCGGAGGAAATCACCTCCGACATCCCGAACGTGGGCGAATCGGCGCTGGCGAATCTCGACGAGGCGGGCATCGCGTACATCGGCGCCGAGGTGAAGGCGGGCGATATCCTGGTCGGCAAGGTCACGCCCAAGGGCGAGACGCAGCTGACGCCGGAGGAAAAGCTGCTGCGGGCGATCTTCGGCGAGAAGGCCTCCGACGTGAAGGACACCTCGCTGCGCGTGCCCCCGGGCATGGACGGCACGGTGATCGACGTGCGGGTGTTCACCCGCGACGGCGTGGAGAAGGATTCGCGCGCGCTGTCCATCGAGCGCCAGGAGGTCGAGCGGATCCGCAAGGATCTCGACGACACCCTGCGCATCCTCGAGGACGACATCTACGACCGCGTGGAGAAGATGCTGGTCGGCAAGAAGGCGGCCGGCGGGCCGAACAAGCTGAAGGCCGACAGCACCATCACGAAGAGCTACCTGGCGGAACTGCCGCGCGAGAAATGGTTCGAGGTCCGCCTCAAGAACGAGGAGGCCGCGAGCCAGGTCGAGCGCATGAAGGAGCGCCTCGGACAGCAGCGCGAAGAGTTCGACCTGCGCCTCGAAGAGAAGCGCGGCAAGATCACCGCGGGCGACGATCTCGCCCCCGGCGTGCTGAAGATGGTGAAGGTCTACCTGGCGGTGAAGCGCCGCGTGCAGCCCGGCGACAAGATGGCCGGACGGCACGGTAACAAGGGCGTGATCTCGACGATCGTTCCCGTGGAAGACATGCCGCATCTCGAGGACGGCACCCCCGTGGACATCGTGCTGAACCCGCTGGGCGTGCCCTCGCGCATGAACGTCGGCCAGGTGCTGGAGACGCACCTCGGCTGGGCGGCGCGCGGACTCGGGCTGAAGATCGGGCGGATGCTGGATGCCCGGGGCGAGGTCAAGGAGGTCCGTGACTTCCTCGACGAGGTCTACAACCACAGTGGCGGCAAGCGCGAAGACATCGGTTCGCTGGACGATGGTGAAGTCATCGAGCTGGCCGGCAACCTGCGCGGCGGCGTGCCGATGGCCACCCCGGTGTTCGACGGCGCGAACGAGCAGGAGATCAAGGGCCTGCTGCGGCTCGCGGGGCTGCCGGAGTCGGGACAGACGACGCTGATCGACGGGCGCACCGGCGAGTCCTTCGACCGGCCGGTGACCGTGGGCTACATGTACATGCTGAAGCTCAACCACCTGGTGGACGACAAGATGCATGCGCGCTCGACGGGTCCGTACAGCCTCGTCACCCAGCAGCCGCTGGGCGGCAAGGCGCAGTTCGGCGGGCAGCGTTTCGGCGAGATGGAGGTCTGGGCGCTCGAGGCCTATGGCGCCGCCTACACCTTGCAGGAAATGCTCACCGTCAAGTCGGACGACGTCCAGGGCCGCACCAGGATGTACAAGAACATCGTGGACGGGACGCACCAGATGGTGGCGGGCATGCCGGAATCCTTCAACGTACTGGTGAAGGAAATCCGCTCGCTGGCCATCAATATCGAGCTGGAGCAGGAGTGAGCGAGACCCGCTGGGTCGAGGCGCGCACGAGCACTACGAATTTAGCCCCCACAGGGGGAAGGTGAAGCGATGAAGGATCTTCTGAAGCTCTTCAAGCAGAACGTACCGGTCGAGGATTTCGATGCGATTCGCATCGCCCTCGCCTCCCCGGAAATGATCCGGTCATGGTCTTTCGGCGAGGTCAAGAAACCCGAGACCATCAACTACCGGACCTTCAAGCCGGAGCGGGACGGCCTGTTCTGCGCCAAGATCTTTGGCCCCATCAAGGACTACGAGTGCCTGTGCGGCAAGTACAAGCGGCTCAAGCATCGCGGCGTGGTGTGCGAGAAGTGCGGCGTCGAGGTGACGCAGGCCAAGGTGCGCCGCGAGCGGATGGGCCACATCGAGCTGGCCAGCCCCGTGGCGCACATCTGGTTCCTCAAGTCGCTGCCCTCGCGCATCGGCCTCATGCTGGACATGACGCTGCGCGAGATCGAGCGCGTGCTGTATTTCGAGGCCTTCGTGGTCGTCGAGTCGGGGCTCACGCCGCTGGAGCGCGGCCAGTTGATGACCGACGAGCAGTACCTCGAGGCGATCGAGGAACACGGTGACGAGTTCGACGCCCGGATGGGCGCCGAGGCGATCCACCAGATGCTGCGCACCCTCGACCTGCAGGCCGAGGTCGCCCAGGTCCGCGAGGACATGGCGGGGACGAATTCCGAGACGAAGCTGAAGCGCCTTTCCAAGCGCCTCAAGCTGCTCGAGTCCTTCATCGAGTCCGGCAACAAGCCGGAGTGGATGGTGATGACCGTGCTGCCGGTGCTGCCGCCCGACCTGCGCCCCCTGGTGCCGCTCGACGGCGGCCGCTTCGCGACCTCCGACCTGAACGATCTCTACCGTCGCGTGATCAATCGCAACAACCGCCTGCGCCGCCTGCTGGAGCTCAACGCGCCCGACATCATCGTGCGCAACGAGAAGCGCATGCTGCAGGAATCGGTCGATGCGCTGCTGGACAACGGCCGCCGCGGCCGCGCCATCACGGGCACCAACAAGCGCCCGCTGAAGTCGCTGGCCGACATGATCAAGGGCAAACAGGGCCGCTTCCGCCAGAACCTGCTCGGCAAGCGCGTGGACTACTCCGGCCGCTCCGTGATCGTGGTGGGGCCGACGCTCAAGCTGCACCAGTGCGGCCTGCCGAAGAAGATGGCGCTGGAGCTGTTCAAGCCCTTCATCTTCCACAAGCTGCAGCTGCGCGGCGAGGCGCTGACCATCAAGGCCGCCAAGCGCGCCGTGGAACGCGAGGGACCGGAGGTCTGGGACATCCTCGAAGAGGTCATCCGCGAGCACCCGGTCATGCTGAACCGTGCGCCGACGCTGCATCGTCTCGGCATCCAGGCTTTCGAGCCGGTGCTGGTCGAGGGCAAGGCGATCCAGCTGCACCCGCTGGTCTGCACGGCATTCAACGCCGACTTCGACGGCGACCAGATGGCGGTGCACGTGCCGCTGTCGCTGGAGGCGCAGCTCGAGGCGCGCGCCCTGATGATGTCGTCGAACAACATCCTCTCGCCCGCCAACGGCGAGCCGATCATCGTGCCGTCGCAGGACGTCGTGCTGGGGCTCTATTACCTGACCCGCCAGCAGACCAACCAGAAGGGCGAGGGCAGCCTGTACACGGACGTGTCCGAGGTGCATCGCGCCTATGAGAACCGTGCCGTCGGCCTGCACGCCGCCGTCAAGGTCCGCATTCGCGACTGGTCGCAGGACGAGGACGGCGAGAAGGTCTCGACCCTGAAGACCATCGAGACGACGGTCGGCCGCGCCCTGCTGTCCGAGATCCTGCCGGAGGGGCTGCCCTTCGAGCTGATCAACAAGGACATGAACAAGAAGGCCATCTCGGGGATCATCAACGAGTGCTATCGTCGCCTGGGACTGAAGGAAACCGTGGTGTTCGCGGACCAGCTCATGTACATGGGCTTCCGTTACGCGACGCGCTCGGGCGTCTCCTTCGGCGCAGACGACATGGTCGTCCCGGTCGAGAAGGCGGAGATCCTGGCCGAGGCCGAGACGGAGGTGAAGAACTTCCAGGAGCAGTACGCCTCCGGCCTGATCACCAACGGCGAGCGCTACAACAAGGTCGTGGACATCTGGTCGCATACCAACGACCGCGTCGCCAAGGCCATGATGGACAAGATCAGCACCCAGGACGTGGCCGATTCCAGCGGCAAGGTGGTGCGCGAAAAGTCCTTCAACTCGGTGTTCATGATGGCCGACTCCGGCGCACGTGGCTCCGCGGCGCAGATTCGCCAGCTGGCCGGCATGCGCGGCCTGATGGCCAAGCCGGACGGCTCGATCATCGAGACGCCGATCACCGCCAACTTCCGTGAAGGCCTCGACGTCCTGCAGTACTTCATCTCCACCCACGGCGCCCGCAAGGGCCTCGCGGACACGGCGCTGAAGACCGCGAACTCGGGTTACCTGACCCGGCGCCTGGTCGACGTGGCGCAGGACCTCGTGGTCACGGAGGTCGATTGCGGCACGACGGACGGCCTCCTGATGACGCCGCTCGTCGAGGGCGGCGACGTGGTCGAACCGTTGCGCGAACGCGTCCTCGGCCGGGTGGTTGCCGAGGACGTGCTGCGTCCGGGCGGTGACGACGTGGTCGTGGCGGCCGGCACGTTGCTGGACGAGCGCTGGGTCAAGGAGCTCGAGCGGCTGTCCGTGGACCAGGTCTGGGTGCGCTCGCCGATCACCTGCGAGACGCGCTACGGCCTGTGCGCCCAGTGCTACGGGCGTGACCTCGCGCGCGGCCATCCGATCAACATCGGCGAGGCCGTCGGCGTCATCGCGGCGCAGTCGATCGGCGAGCCGGGCACGCAGCTCACGATGCGCACCTTCCACATCGGTGGTGCGGCTTCGCGGGCTGCGGCACGCAGCAATGTCCAGGTGAAGAACGGCGGCACGGTGCGCCTGCACAACATCAAGACGGTGCGGCATGAGAAGGGCCACCTGGTGGCGGTGTCGCGCTCGGGCGAGCTCGGCATCATCGACGAATTCGGCCGCGAGCGGGAGCGTTACAAGATCCCCTACGGTGCGGCCATCATGGTCGACGACGGCGACCAGGTGAAGGCGGGCGCGGTAATCTCCACCTGGGACCCGCACACTCACCCGGTGGTCTCCGAGGCCGCAGGTATCATGAAGTTCCAGGACTTCATCGACGGCGTGACCGTGGAGTCGCGGGTCGACGAGCATACCGGGCTTTCGAGCATCGTCGCGATCGATCCCAAGCAGCGCGGTGCGGCCGGCAAGGACCTGCGGCCGATCGCCAAGCTCGTGGACGCCAAGGGCAAGGACCTGTATTTCCCCGACAGCAAGGAACCGATTGCCTACCCGCTGTCGGTGGGCGCCATCGTGGTCATGGAGCCGGGCCAGAAAGTCGGTGTCGGCGACATCATCGCGCGTATCCCGCAGGAATCCTCCAAGACCCGCGACATCACGGGCGGCCTGCCGCGCGTCGCCGACATGTTCGAGGCGCGCAAGCCGAAGGAGCCCGCGATCCTCGCCGAGCATAGTGGCAAGGTGAAGTTCGGCAAGGAGACCAAGGGCAAGCGCCGCCTCGTCATCGAGAACGAGGAGGGCGAGCACGAGTTACTGATCCCGAAGTGGCGCAACCTGTCGGTCTTCGAGGGCGAGGTGGTGCAGCGTGGCGAAGTGATCTCGGACGGCGAGATGAACCCCCACGACCTGCTGCGCCTGCAGAACGTCAAGCTGCTGGCGGACTACCTGGTGCGCGAGATCCAGGACGTGTACCGGCTGCAGGGCGTGAAGATCAACGACAAGCACATCGAGGTCATCATCCGCCAGATGCTCCGCAAGGCCGAGATCACGGATCCGGGCGACACCAAGTTCCTGCGCGGCGAGCAGCTCGACCGGGCCCGCGTGCTGGAAGAGAACGAGCGCGTCGCGGAGAAGGACGGCGCGTCGGCGACCTACACGCCGGTCCTGCTGGGCATCACCAAGGCCTCGCTGGCCACCGAGTCGTTCATCTCCGCGGCCTCCTTCCAGGAGACCACCCGGGTGCTGACCGAGGCGGCGGTGCGCGGATTGCGCGACGACCTGAGGGGCCTGAAGGAAAATGTCATCGTCGGGCGCCTGATTCCGGCCGGGACCGGCTTCGCGTTCCACATGGCGCGCCGCCGCAAAGTAGAGATCAGTCCCGCGGAAATGACCATGGCGGAGGCGATGGACGCCGCCGGAGTGACTGCGGAAGACGTCGAGACGCCGGCGCCCAGCGAAAGCGAGTGAGCGAATACCGGGCCCTGCGCTTGACAGTGCGGGGCCCGGTTCCTAAAATCCTCGGGCTCAGCACAGGCCGTCCATAAAACGGCCTGCACAAGATGCCACCGGGGAAGCGGGCCGCCTAGGGCGGCCTGGTTTTTCTGTGTCAGGTGAAATCGGGAATAGAGAATCTATGGCTACGATCAATCAGCTCGTCCGCAAGCCCCGTCGCATCCAGAAGGAAAAGACGGCGGTGCCCGCACTGCAGGCCAGCCCGCAGCGGCGCGGCGTGTGCACGCGCGTCTACACCACGACCCCGAAGAAGCCGAACTCGGCGCTGCGGAAAGTGGCCCGCGTCCGGCTCACGAACGGCTTCGAGGTGACCAGCTACATCGGTGGCGAGGGGCACAACCTCCAGGAGCACTCGGTGGTGCTCATCCGCGGCGGGCGCGTCAAGGACCTGCCGGGCGTGCGCTACCACACGGTGCGCGGCACGCTCGACTGCGCCGGCGTCAGCGATCGTCGCCAGGGCCGCTCGAAGTACGGCGCCAAGCGCCCCAAGTCCTGATGAACTCCCCCTTCACGACCTCTTTTTCGGCCAGGTAGTCCCATGTCCAGACGTGCCCAGGCGCCCAAGCGCCTCATTCTCCCCGACCCGGTCTACGGCAGCGAGACGCTGTCGAAGTTCATGAACATGGTCATGGAAAGCGGCAAGAAGTCTGTCGCCGAGCGCATCGTCTACGGTGCGATCGACCAGATCTCGGATCGGCGCAAGATGCCGGCCGACAGCGCTGTCGAGATCCTCGAGCAGGCGCTGGAGAACGTCAAGCCGATGGTCGAGGTGAAGTCCCGCCGGGTCGGCGGCGCCACCTACCAGGTGCCGGTCGAGGTGCGCGCGGTGCGCCGCCAGACGCTGGCGATGCGCTGGCTGATCGACGCCGCCCGCGCGCGCGGCGAGAAGTCCATGGCCCAGCGGCTGGCCAACGAATTGATGGATGCCGCGGACAGTCGCGGCGCCGCAGTGAAGAAGCGCGAAGACACGCACCGGATGGCAGAGGCCAACAAGGCCTTCTCACACTACCGCTGGTAACCCGGCGCACTGCCACCCGCTCCACGGACAACGAGGTATTTTAACGTGGCTCGCACGACTCCCATCGAGCGCTACCGCAACATCGGCATCATGGCCCACATCGACGCGGGCAAGACGACGACGACGGAGCGCGTACTGTTCTACACCGGTGTCTCGCACAAGATCGGCGAGGTGCATGACGGTGCGGCCGTCATGGACTGGATGGAGCAGGAGCAGGAGCGTGGCATCACGATCACCTCCGCGGCGACGACCTGTTTCTGGAAAGGCATGGACCAGAGCTTTCCCGAGCACCGCATCAACATCATCGACACGCCGGGACACGTGGACTTCACGATCGAAGTCGAGCGTTCCCTGCGCGTGCTCGACGGCGCCGTGGCCGTGTTCTGCTCGGTGGGCGGCGTGGAGCCGCAGTCCGAGACCGTCTGGCGCCAGGCCAACAAGTACCATGTCCCCCGCATGGCGTTCGTCAACAAGATGGATCGTCCGGGGGCGAATTTCCTGCGCGTCGTGAAGCAGATGCAGGAACGCCTGCAGGCCACCGCCGTGCCGATCCAGCTGCCCATCGGCGCCGAGGAGACCTTCCGCGGCGTGATCGACCTGCTGCGCATGAAGGCGATCATCTGGGACGACGCCACCCAGGGCACCACCTTCGAACTGCATGATATCCCCGCCGACATGGCCGAGCTGTGCCAGCAGTGGCGTGAGCATCTCGTGGAAGCCGCCGCCGAGGGCGACGAAGAGCTGACCAACAAGTACATCGAGACCATGGAGCTGACCGAGGACGAGATCAAGCGGGGGCTGCGGCTGCGCACCCTGCGCAACGAGGTCGTCCCGGTGCTGTGCGGCTCGGCGTTCAAGAACAAGGGCGTCCAGGCCATGCTCGACGCCATCATCGAATACATGCCGTCGCCCGTCGAGGTGCCGGCCATTCGCGGGCTGCTCGACGACGAGACCGAGGCCGAGCGCCACGCGGACGACAAGGAGCCCTTCGCGGCCCTGGCGTTCAAGATCGCGACCGATCCGTTCGTCGGCAACCTGACGTTCTTCCGCGTCTACTCCGGCGTGCTCGCTTCCGGCGACACGATCTACAACCCGGTCAAGGGCAAGAAGGAGCGCATCGGCCGCATCCTCCAGATGCACGCGAACGAGCGCAAGGAAATCAAGGAAGTGCACGCGGGCGACATCGCCGCCGCGGTGGGTCTCAAGGACGTCACCACCGGCGATACGCTGAGCGATCTCAAGGAAGTCATCACCCTGGAGCGGATGGAGTTCCCGGAGCCGGTCATCTCGGTCGCCGTCGAGCCGAAGACCAAGGCCGACCAGGAGAAGATGGGCATGGCCCTGTCGAAGCTGGCGCAGGAGGATCCGTCCTTCCGCGTGCATACCGACGAGGAGTCCGGCCAGACGATCATTTCCGGCATGGGCGAGCTGCACCTCGAGATCATCGTCGATCGCATGAAGCGCGAATTCAAGGTCGAGGCGAACGTCGGCAAGCCGCAGGTGGCCTACCGCGAGACGATCCGCCAGACCGTCGAGCAGGAAGGCCGCTTCGTCCGCCAGAGCGGCGGCCGCGGCCAGTTCGGCCACGTCTGGATCAAGCTCCAGCCGCAGGAGCCCGGCGCCGGCTACGAGTTCGAAAACTCGATCGTCGGCGGTGTCATTCCGCGCGAATACATTCCGGCGGTGGACAAGGGCATCCAGGAACAGCTGGCCAGCGGCGTGCTCGCCGGTTATCCGGTGGTGGACGTCAAGGTCACCCTGTTCGACGGCTCGTACCACGAGGTCGATTCCAGCGAAATGGCGTTCAAGATCGCCGGCTCCATGGCCTTCAAGGAAGGCTGCAGCAAGGCGAAGCCGGTGCTGCTCGAGCCGATCATGCGGGTCGAGGTCGTGACGCCGGAGGACTACATGGGCGACGTCATGGGCGACCTGAATCGCCGCCGCGGCCTGGTGCAGGGCATGGAAGAGGCGCCTTCGGGCCGCATCATCCGCGCGGAAGTGCCGCTGGCCGAGATGTTCGGCTACGCGACCCAGCTGCGCTCGATGAGCCAGGGCCGGGCGACGTATTCGATGGAGTTCGGTCACTACAACGAGGCGCCGAACAACGTCGCCGATGCCGTGATCAAGAAGGCTTCCTGAGCCGCCCGGGCCGGGAAGAACAAAGACTGAAAGAACGAGGTAGACGCTGTGTCCAAGTCGAAATTCGAGCGTACGAAGCCGCATGTGAATGTGGGGACGATTGGCCATGTTGACCATGGCAAGACGACCTTGACGGCGGCGTTGACGAAGGTGATGGCGGAGAAGTTTGGTGGTGAGGTGAGTGCCTACGACCAGATTGACAAGGCGCCGGAGGAGAAGGCGCGCGGCATCACGATTGCGACGGCGCACGTGGAGTACCAGTCGGAGAACCGGCATTACGCGCACGTGGACTGTCCGGGTCATGCGGACTACATCAAGAACATGATCACGGGTGCGGCGCAGATGGACGGTGCGATCCTGGTGGTGTCGGCGGCGGATGGTCCGATGCCGCAGACGCGGGAGCACATTCTGCTGGCGCGGCAGGTGGGTGTGCCTTATATCGTGGTGTACCTGAACAAGGCGGACATGGTGGACGATGCCGAGCTTCTGGAGCTGGTGGAGCTCGAGGTTCGGGATTTGCTGAGCACCTACGAGTTCCCCGGGGACGACACGCCGATCATCACGGGTTCGGCGCTGAAGGCGTTCGAGGGTGATGACAGCGAGATTGGCGTGCCGTCGGTGTTGAAGCTGGTGGACGCGATGGACAGTTACATTCCGGAGCCGGAGCGTGCGATTGATGGTGCGTTCCTGATGCCGATCGAGGACGTGTTCTCGATTTCGGGACGTGGCACGGTGGTGACGGGACGTATCGAGCGCGGCATCGTGAAGGTGGGCGACGAGGTGTCGATCGTGGGCATCCGTGATACCACGAAGACGACGGTGACGGGCGTCGAGATGTTCCGCAAGCTGCTGGACCAGGGCCAGGCGGGGGACAACGTGGGCGTGCTGCTGCGCGGTACGAAGCGTGACGACGTAGAGCGTGGCCAGGTGCTGGCGAAGACGGGTTCGATCACGCCGCACACGAAGTTCCAGGCCGAGGTGTACATCCTGGCGAAGGACGAGGGTGGTCGTCATACGCCGTTTTTCAAGGGCTACCGGCCGCAGTTTTATTTCCGCACGACGGACGTGACGGGGATGTGCGAGTTGCCTGAGGGTGTGGAGATGGTGATGCCGGGCGACAACGTGCAGATGGTGGTGGAGCTGATTGCGCCGATCGCGATGGAAGAGGGCCTGCGCTTCGCCATCCGCGAAGGCGGTCGCACCGTCGGCGCCGGCGTGGTCGCAAAGATTTACGAATAA
>NZ_JAAMFG010000027.1 GCF_011064545.1 Wenzhouxiangella sp. XN24 | reverse complement strand
AGGACCTTGAAGTCGCCCTGGTAGTTGCCCTGGATCTTCTGCGTGAGGTCGCCTTCGGACAACGCGACCATGACGCGCTTGACCTCGTTGACGGGTACGACGACCGCATCGAGCGTGGCGTTGACGCCTTCGACGATCTTCCTGAAGTCGCCTTCGTGGCGCTTGGCATCGGCACGCGTCGCGAGCTTGCCGGCCAGGGCGGCCTCGGAGAGCATGTTGGCGTCGACGATCAGCGCCTTGAGGTTCTCGCGGACCTTCTCGATGGTGTCGTTGATGAAGCGTTTCTTGCCGGGGAACTTCTCCAGCTCGGCCTCGAAGTTGCCGCGGCCGAACTCGGCGACGCAGGCCATGGCTTTTTTCTTCACGGCGATGTGGCCGTTGACCATGCCGTTCACGCCTTCGGCCATGGTGCGGTAGTCGCCCTCGAACTCCTCGGCCGCGATCATCACGTCGATGTCGCCCTTGTCGTGCTCGGACGACATGTGGGACATCTGGCCGATGAAGCCTTTGACGCTGCCCTGGACTTCCCCGACGGCACGCACGACCTCGCCGATCTCGTCCTTGGCGTCGGATTCGAGTGTGAAGTTGAAGTCGCCGACGGCCATCTTCCTGGCGGAGGCCAGGACCTCGCCGACCGGGCGGGTAATGGAACGGGCGATCAGGAAAGCCAGCAGGATGGCAACCAGCACCGCGGCGCCGGAGAGACCGATCACCATCACGCGGCCGCTGGCCGCGGCCTCGAGCGCGCGGTCACCCCCGATTTCCATAAGCTCGCTCTGGTAATCGATCAGGTTTGTGATGGCTCCGAGGTAATCGCGCTGCGCCTCCAGCATGCGGCCGGTCAACAGCTCTTCCGCGGCTTCGGTATTCCCCGCGCGGATGAAGTCTTCGAGGTCGCGCAGCGCGGCCACGAAAACCGGCCGGGTTGTCTGCACGGCGGCCAGCTTTTCCTTGCCTTCGGCAGAGGTGATGGTTTCTTCCAGCAGCTCGATGTTACGGGTGATTTCCGCCGAGGCTTCGGGAATCCTGGCCAGTTCGCGCTCGACGGCGGCGGGTTCCCGGTAGATCAGCATGTTGCGCGTGGCTACCGCCGTCAGGTTGACCTGGTCGATCACGTTGTTCGCCCAGGTCGTCTTGGGATACAGGTCATGCGCCATGGCGTCGATCTCACCGGAGAGGCTGCCTATCCGCGTGACACTGGTGGCGGCAATGAATACCAGGAGCAATACGACAACCGAGAAGGCGATCGCCAGCCTGGTGCCAATTTTCAAGTTATTCACGGTCTTTCCCCTTGAGGTAAGTGTGCGGCTCAGGCTGCGGCCTGGTCGACGAGGCCCATGTCCTCGGCGGTCATGAGTTTTTCGATATCGATGACGATGATCATGCGTTCATCGACATTGGCGAGGCCGTCGATGTAGGCCGTGTCCAGCACGGTGCCGAAATCGGGCGCCGGGCGGACCTGGTCGGCCTTGAGCGAGGTCACGTCGGAGACCGCGTCGACGACCATGCCGATGACGCGTGTGCCGATGTTGAGGATGATCACGACGGTGAACTCGTTGTAGGTGGCTTCACCGAGGTTGAAGCGGATGCGCATGTCGATGATCGGGACGATGACGCCGCGCATGTTGATGACGCCCTTGAGGAAGGCCGGCGAGTTGGCGATCTTCGTCACGGCGTCGTAGCCCCTGATTTCCTGCACGTTGAGGATGTTCAGGCCGTACTCTTCCTGGCCGAGACGAAATGTCAGGAGTTCCCTGGCGTCATCAGCCACGGCAATGTTCTGGATCGTGTCCTGGTTCATCGGACGCTCCTGTGTGCACTTGGAAAAGAAAGACGGGTCCGCGCAGCCGTTGCGCCCGGCTGGTGGGCGGCGGCGACGGACTGGGGGTGGTTGGGCCGGGGCATAGTCGGATGCCTTTTTCTTTTTTTTGTACCGATTAATTCACCTATCGGCCTGTAAGTTGTTTCCTTTAGTTCGACAAAAGCTTCGGATAACACTTATGTTGCGATCGCGTTTCAGTTTTGTTTCACGCGGAGCTTCTCGGTGCGTGCGCGGCAGGGACGGAAAGTTGGCGGCACAAAAAATCGGCCGGGTTGCATCACCGCAACCCGGCCGTTCCGCCCCGAGGGGGGAGGCAGGTACCCCGGCGTGAGGCCGGGGTTGAGGGGGGTCTAGAACTCAGTCCATTCGTCACCTTCGGCACCGGCGAGGGCGGCGGGCATGGCCGTCGCCTGCCCCGCAGGTCGCTGCTCGGCCTCGGCTTCCCCACGCTTCGACGCATTGCCGTTGGCCTGGCGGCTCGCCGCAACGCCATTCGTCCCGGCGGCGCTCGCCTTCGGCGCGGGCGCCCTGGCCGGTGCGCTGCGCGGTGCGGCGATGCCGGAGAGCTTGGCCTCGTCGATGCGGAACACGGAGACGGCCTGGGCGAGACC
>NZ_JAAMFG010000025.1 GCF_011064545.1 Wenzhouxiangella sp. XN24 | reverse complement strand
CGATAGATCCGCTTGTGGTTCCACGGCCGGCCCTGGCGCCGGAGGATCTTCCGGCACTTCCAGAACCCCCGGCTCGGACGGCCCTCCACCAGGGTCGCCAACGCGCCGATCACCTGTGCATCCCGAACCGTCCAGTCATCCGGAACCCGGTAGAAGGCCGACCGCGACAGTCCCACGCAGCGGCATGATCGAGTCACCGGGAGATCGTGCTCCTCGACCAGATACCGCGCGGCGTCGCGTTTCGCAGCCGGCCCTACAGTTTTTTTGAGATCAGATCCTTCATCGCTGTGTTCTCGAGCGCCAAGTCTGCATACATGCGTTTGAGCCTCGCGTTCTCGGCTTCGAGCTCTTTGACCCGTTTCAGGTCCGAGGCTTCCATGCCGCCGTACTTCGATTTCCACTTGTAGTACGTGGCCTCCGAAATTCCGTGCTTGCGGCAAAGCTCGCTGATCCGCATCCCGGCGTCCGCCGACTTCAGGATCGAGACGATCTGCGTCTCCGTGAATCGTGATTTCCTCATCAGAACCTCCTGGCAGTAAGATGCCAGGAAGCTCTACTTTTTACCTGTCCACGAGAGCGGGAAGCTTACGGGCCCACCAACCTTTTCAGAGGGTTGGAGCTTTATGCCGGGAGACCAGGGGATTGGAATCCCTTGGTGTCGGCATAGGTGGGGAGCGGCCGGGTCGCCCGGGTTTCAGCTGGCCGGATATGCGACCCAAGAGGACCGGCCGGCGGGCTCGTGATTGCAGCTGACGGCCAGGGACCGGCACTCAGGCATGCACCTGCTCCATCCTTGAGCAGACTTCGTCCACAAGGGCTTCGAACTCGTCCGTAAACGGCGTCTTTGTTTCCGTTTGCCACCACTCTCGAAACCCGGGATTGGCCATCCAGTGGCCGAGATTCTTGTCGACAATACTTCGAAGTGCTTCGTCTTCAGCCCCGCCAGAAAGGCGCGAGAAGATATTCTGGTAGGCCCACATCAGCTCGTGCAGCATCTCGTTTGCCTGCGCCTGCTCATCCGGCTCGAGCGCACGATAGCGTGCTTTCACTCGACGCCAAACGGATGCGCGTTGTTGCGAGCCGCTGACGTGCAGTCTCAGAGCGGAAAAATCCGCGCCAGCAGCATCGTACGCCTGTAAGCGTAACGCACGGATCTGCTCCTTGACCTGGCGGTTGTTCTGGCGAATCTGGATAGCCAGGTATACGAGGGAAACCACCACTGCCGTTGCGCCCACGATCTCTGCAATCGTACTGATAGCTTCCCAGTTCATCGCATGATCGACGCTATACGCGCTCACCTGGACGACCGCTTCGGGTCAGAGGCGCAAATTCTAGCTCAAGGGCATGCAGTGCGTCCGTTTGGGTCCCACTGTTCCAGGTTCGCCCTCGAGCCATCGGCGAAAGAACGGTGCCTCATCGAGGTGCCGGGGATGCCTGGCGGGCCCACCAACCTTTTCAAAGGGTTGGAGCTTTATGCCGGGAGGTGAAGGGATTGGAATCCCTTGGTTTGGGGCATAGGTGGGGGCACGGCGTGCTCGCCGAGTGAGCCACCGCAGCTTGGTTGCCGGCCGGCTAGGGCATGGACAGGCGCGGTTCGCCAGTTTCCGGATCGAATGTCAGGCGCGCCAGGCGGGTCGTTTCCGAGAATCGCGCGTCAATCGCGATCTCAACATCGAGGTGCCCCGCGCTCCAGCGCAGCAAGGGGGGCGATTGCGCCGGTCCACTGTTGCGCCCGCGTTCCAGGCCTTCCGGGAGCTCGTGAATCTCAATAACTCGCCCATCTGGGGTGATGCGAAAGAACAGCCGTCGCTCGTCGGAAAGGTCGTCACCGCGGCGTCGATCTCCACCGTATCCGAACAGGCGGAAGTAAAGCGCGTCGGCCTGCCAACCCTCGATCCAGGCCGACTTGGGGTTAGGAATGCCCCCAAAGTCAGGGACGGTCGCGACAAGCTCGGCGGTGCCGCGGCCGAGATCGCAGAGGTACACCCTCGCCTCGCGGTGAATCACCTGCCGGATGCCGCCGTTCGGGAAGGTGTTCAGGAAACCTGTCGGGTCTCTGACTCGCCGATACTCGAGCGTCACGGCCAACTGGTGTGATTGCGGCTTCGCAACCACATTACCGAGGCT
>NZ_JAAMFG010000024.1 GCF_011064545.1 Wenzhouxiangella sp. XN24 | reverse complement strand
TCGCACCTGCGCCCGCGCCCGCGCCCGCGGCGGCTGTCGTGCCGCCGGCGCCAACCGAGGGAGAGAAACCGATGAATGCGGTGGCAGAGAAGACGGAGACGGACGAACCGCCGCGGCGGTACGTCACGTTTCGGGTGGCGCAGGAGACGTATGCACTGGACGTGCTGCGGGTGCGCGAGGTCCTGCGCTCCGCGGAGGTCGTGCCCGTACCGGGCGCGCCGGACTCGGTGCTGGGCGTGATCAACCTCCGCGGCAGCATCGTCCCGGTGGTGGATGCGCGGCACCGGCTCGGCCTGGCGCCGGCGCCGCCTGATACGCCGAGCCGCGTCCTGATCATGGAGAGCGGCTGGCAGGCCGTCGGCCTGCGCGTGGACAGCGTGGCCGACGTCACGACGGTCACGGCCGACGAATGCGAGGCGCCGCCGCCGATGGGGCACGGCGAGCAGTCGCGCTGCCTGCGGGGCGTCGTGCGGCGGGACGACGAGTTCATGATCCTGGTGGATGTCGATGACCTGCTGCCGCGCACCCGGGAGGTGACGGCGGAGCCGCTGCGGTGAACCCCTTCCGGCCGCTGGCGCCCGTCGAGCCGGTGTGGCCGCGCAAGCCGCCGGCAGAGCGCCGCGAACGCCGCCGGGAACCCGGCGGCAACCCCGCCGGGAAGGGTCCTGCTGCAGAGGAACCGCAACCTGAGCGACAATCCGACGATGTGAAGCCCCCCGTCCCGGGACGCATCGTGGATGACTACGCATGATTCCGATGAATGATCACCAGGTTCTCGCCGCCGTCGTCATCGTGCTCGTTTTGGCGTTGGCGCTGTGGTTCTCGCTGCGAGGCCTGCGCAAGGCGGAGGACCTGGAGCGACGCCAGGCCTTGCTGGAGGCCGAACTCGGCGCACTGCGTGCGACCGTGGACCAGGCGGCGACCGCCAGTGATGAACTGGCCGCGGAAGCCGGACGACGGCACGCGGCGCTGGCGGCGGAAATGACGAAGATTGCGGAGCAGCAGGAGCAGCTCCGGCTCATGGAAGAGGGCAGCGGGGGCTACAGTCATGCCATCCGCCTGGCGCAGGGAGGCGCGAGCGCAGAGGAACTGGCGCGTGACTGCGGCCTGAACCGGGGCGAGGCGGAATTGCTTGTCTCGTTGCATGGCCGTCCCGACAACGACTGAGGCGGACTCATGCCAGAGTCCCGGCAGGCGCTAGACCATGAGCCTTTTGCAGAGCCGTGCGAGTTACAAGACCGGAAGGCGGATCGTCATCGATCTGCAGAAGGCGGAGCGCGCGCTCAACGACGGTCATCATAAGGACGTCGAACAGCTTTGTGCCGCCGTGCTCGAGGAGCGCCCGGAGAGCGCCCAGGCCTGCCAGGTCATGGCGGAGCTGCGTTTTCGGCAGGATCGCATCGACGAGTGCCTGGCCTGGCTGGAGCGCGCCCGCACCGTCGAGCCGAAGAACCCCCGCAGCCTGAACCTGCTGGGCTGCGTCCTCGATCTGCGGGGTGACCCGGGGGCAGCGGAGGATGCGTTTCGCCAGGCCGTCGATGCGGCGCCCGAATACCCGGATGCGCTCGGCAATCTCGGCCACCTGCTGTTGCGTGCCGGCCGCGTCACCGAGGCAGAGGGGTATTTTCGCCGCGCCATTCTTTTCGACAGGGATCACGGCCGCTCGAACCTCTCGCTGGGCGCCATTCTTCATGCGCAAGGCTTGCCCGCCGAGGCCGTTCCCTACCTGCAGGCGGGAATCCAGCGTGAACTGACGGATCGTGCCGGACAGTACACGCTGGCCGCGGCACTGCGTGAACTCGGCCGGCTCGACGAGGCGATCACCGCGTATCGTCGCCTCGTGGCGGCGGGCGACGAGGACCCGGATGTCTTCAGCGGCCTCGCCTCGGTGCTGGAGGCGATGGGCGAGTTCGAGATCGCGACGGCCGGCTTCGAGTCAGCGCTCGAGCTGGCCCCCGATCATTCCGAGGCGGCGGCCGGGCTGGCACGCATCATGACGGCGACCGGCAAGCCCGACGCGGCGCTGGCCCTGCTGGCGCCGCATGTGGATCGGGGCGACTCGCCCGCCTGCCTGCACATCGCCCGCGCGGGTGCGCTGCAGGTCGCCGGCCGCCGTGACGAGGCGTTGCTCTGCCTGGCCGATCTCGTCAAGCGGCCCGGGTCCGCGGCGGATCTCGTGCCGGCGCACGTCATGCTCGGCGACCTGCTGGACCTGCGCGGCGATTACACGCTTGCCTTCGCCCAGTATCGCCACGCGCGCAAGCTGCGCCAGCGACGCTACGACGCCGCCGCCCAGGAAGACTTTGTCCGGCGCATGATCACCAGTTTCACCCGCGAGACGATGCAGGACATGCCGCGCGGTTCCCGTTCCACCTCGCCCGTGTTCGTGATCGGCCTGCCGCGTGCCGGCGGCGCCCTGCTCGAGAGGCTCATCGCGGCACACCCGCTGGCGTCCGGCGCGGGCGCCCTGCCGCACGTGGACCTGGGCGCGGGCCGCATCGGCCGCTACAACAACGCCGGGCTGTCCTATCCGGAGTGCGCCACCGTGATGCGCGAGCGCGACTTGCGCGAATTGTCCGCGGCCTATCTTGCGCACCTGCTCGGACCGGGCGACCGCGGCCGTCGCACCGTCGATTCCAAGTGGCTCAACTACCTGCACGTCGGGCTGATCGAACTGATGTTTCCCCGGGCCCGCCTGGTGCACTGCTACCGCGCCCCCGTCGACGCGGGGCTCGGCTGCTACTTCCACGCGCAGCCCGAGTTCGGCGAGCCGTTCACCGGCGAACTCGCCGACGTGGGTCATTTCTATGGCCAGTACCGGCGCCTCATGGACCATTGGCGCGCGACCACGACACTGCCGATGCTGGAGCTGGACTTCGACGCCCTGTTGCTCGACCCGGAGACCGAAACCCGCCGGCTGGTCGATTTCCTCGGCCTGCCATGGGACCCGGCCTGCCTCGCCCTGGCCGAACACGCGGCGGGTACCGGCGCGAGTACGCCGCAGCCCCCCCTGCCGGGCATGACGTCGGGCTGGTCGCGCAACTACGAGAAATTCCTCGATCCTTTGCGGGCCGGGCTGAACGCGGCCGGTTATCCGACGGCATGAGGCGCGCGTAAAAAAAGGCGGTGACCCGGGGGTCACCGCCTTCTCGTATCGCGAAGCCGATTTCAGGTCGCGGGCGTGGCCTTGCTGGCGGGCGCCTTCTTGCGCGAGGTGGTCTTCTTCTTGCTCGCGGCGGCCTTCTTGGCAGCAGGCTTCTTCTTGCTGGAGGTCGTCTTCTTCTTGCTTGCCGCAGCCTTCTTGGCGGCAGGCTTCTTCTTGCTGGCAGCGGCTTTCTTGGTCGCGGGTTTCTTCTTGCTCGAGGTTTTCTTCGCCGCCGGCTTTTTCTTGCTCGCAGTGGCCTTCTTTTTCGTCGCGGCCTTCTTCTTGCCGGTCGTCTTGCGCTTCTTCGCGGCGGCGACCGGGGCCGGTGCGCCCGTGCGTCGCGCCCACTGGTTCTCCACGGTCGCCACGGCCCGTTCGATGCCGCTCACGCGACGGAAGTAATCGTAGGCACGTGCCGCTTCGGTCTTCAGCCAGCGCTGGTCCTTGCTGACCGCATCGAGTTCCTGCCGCGCCTCGGCGAGCATCTTCTCGATCCGCTTGGCCTGGGTGGCCGCGGCCTTGGAGCCCTCGTTCACGGCTTTCTGCGCCTGCTCCTGCAGTCGCTTCGCGAGGTCGTTGACCCGCTCGGCCGTCTTGTTGGCGCGGTTGGTGAGCTTGTCGAGTTCGCGCCGCAGACCTTCGTAGGTGCGTTGTGCGGCGGTGAATAATTCATGCCGCGCGTCCTGGAAGGCCTTCTCGATTTCTGTCAGCTGTCTGTCCATTGGATTTCCTTCGCATAGAGCACAGGGCGCGCGGTGCGCCGACCAACTCGCACTATAATCCGTTGCGCCCGCCGTGCCAAAGGTTATCCCTTTCGGATTTCCGTTATTCGATGCGCCGGACGCGAATGCTGCGATTCAGGCCGTCGGGGGAGAGCATGAAACTTCCGAAGGCCGCCCGGCGGATCGTGACGGGACGGTCCGGACCGGCGTAGGCGAATCGCCCGGGACCCTGCTGTTCCCAAACCTGGCCGTTGTCCAGCCGGAAAACCGCGCCGGGTTCCCAGCCAGCGAACCCACCGACGACAGAGGCCGTGATCGAGTCGACGGCGCCTTCCCGGCTGTTCATTTCGTTGCCGAACGCATCCTCCGGTCCGGCCGGCGCTGCCGGCGTGGCGGCCTGCGGAGCCGCTCCCGTGGCGGGCGGTGCATCTGCGCGCGACGTGTCGGCGCCCACCGGCGAGAGCGCTGCGCCCGGCCCCAGTTCCACGAGTGCTGCGGCGAGGCGGTCGTAGCAGCCCAGCCGGGCCTGGTCGTCACGCATTTCCAGGCATTCCAGGAAGCCGCGCATCGGGTTCTCGGCGGCGCCGCTCGAGGCATTCAGCATGAGGGCCGCCGCCAGGGCGGCAGGGATCCATGCCGGGGTAGAGGTGCGGACCGTTCCCTTGATGCTGCGAACGGACCTGGATCTTTCGTGTTGAAGTTTCATGTGTGCCTGGCGATTGAGTTGTCCCGTAAGGGTTGATTCTACAAGGAACGGCCGCGATGAAGTGATCGTTTCCAGGGCGGCCGGCCAACTGGTCTCCGGCCACCGAATGCGACTACAGTATGCCCCCCGCGGCAAAGTCATGACGCCGCATCGCCCATGGCCGAACAAGGAAACCCGGTGCACGACGAACTGCTGGTCACTCACCCGGACGCCGTGGTGCTGCAACGCAAGGGCGTGCTGTACGCGGGGCGGCTGAGCGGCTCGGTGGCGTGGATCCCCCTGGCGGGCCCGGATCTCGTCCTGCTGTTTCCCTTCCTGTCGGGCGCTACGCCCGCCGAGGCCGCGTGCGCCCTGATGACGGGTGAACTGTCGGGCTATATGCCGGCCCCACCGCCCCTGAACAACGTCGTCGCCCGCGTGGACCAGCTGCAGAAATCGGCCGTGCTGCAGCCCGGTGCGCAGCGGGGCGACGCCGGGCGCGTGTTGCAGTTGCCGGCGCCGGGCCAGCCTGCGCCCGACAGCCTGACCGCTTCGTTCAGGCTGCCGGCGAACTTCCTGCTCCGGCTGGTCCCGGGCGGGTTCGAGGTCTGGAACGCGGCCCGGGACCGGAGCTACCGGCTGGGCCTCGATCTTGCCCTGCTGCTGGTCGCGTTCGGCCAGGGACAGAGCCTGAAGTCCGTGGTGCGCGAATGCCGGGCCGTGGGTGACCCCGCGGCGCGGCGCCGTGCCGTGCAGTGGCTCGTCGACGAGCGGCTGGTCGTGCCGGGCCGCGTGTCGTCGTCGGCGACGCCGGACGTCGCGGAGGACGCCGGCCGGGGCCGTGATCGCCCGGTGGGGCCCGAAACGGCCAGCTGGCGGACCCTCGAGCCCGATGGCCGCATCCCGGTCTACTTCGTGCCGCACATGGAGAACCACTACCCGCTGGCCCTCGGGATGATCTTCAGCGCGCTCTCGGCGCATGACGGGGGCGCATTGCTGGAGCGTTACCAGCTGCTGCCGATTTCCTTTCATCCCACGCCGAAGGACATGTTCGACGGCCCCTACCGTAAATTCGGCCCGGGGATCTGGCTGTTCTCCAACTACATGTGGTCCATGCAGAAGAACCTGGCGGTCTCCGAGGCCATCAAGGGGTACGATCCGCGCAACCTGACCGTGCACGGGGGGCCCAGCACGCCCGGATACGACAAGGCCTGCCGCGCTTTCATGGCCCGGTATCCGTCCGTGGACATCGCGGTGCACGGCGAGGGCGAGGTCACGATCACGGAAGTGTTCAGCCACCTGGAGCGGAGCGATGACGGCGGGATCCGCTATCGCCCGGAGGTCCTGTCCGACGTGTCGGGCATCTCCTTCCGCTTGCCCGGCGAGGACAAGGAGGCGATCGCCCGATCGCTGCCCCGGCCGCGGCTGCGCGCGCTGGACCAGATTCCCTCGCCCTACCTGCAGGGGGTGTTCGACGGCTACGAGGGGCGGGTGGACGCCGCGATCGTCGAGACCAACCGGGGATGCCCGTTCGCCTGCACGTTCTGCGACTGGGGTTCGGCGACGAACGGCAAGGTGGTCAAGTTCGACATGGACCGGACCCGGGGCGAAATCGAATGGATCGGCAGGAATCGCGTTCGCGTCCTGTGGATCGCGGATGCGAATTTCGGCATGTTGCGCCGCGACACAGAGATCGCGGAGTGGATCGTGGACGTCAAGCGCCGCTACGGCTTTCCCCAGGAAGTGGTGGTCAATTACACGAAGAACGCCACCAGCCGCCTGGCGGACATCATCAAGACGTTCACCGAAGGACAGATCATCAGCCAGGGGATCATCTCGATCCAGACCAGCGACGCCCGGACGCTCGACGTGATCAACCGGGAGAACATCAAGACGGACAAGTACGACGAGCTGATCGGCGTGTTCGACGAGGCGGGCCTGCCCCTGTCCACCGACCTGATGATCGGCCTGCCGGGCATCACCGTGGCCGCCTTCGACCAGGACCTGCAGCGCTACATCGACGCCGACGTCCAGGTGAAGGCCTACCCGACGCAGCTTTTGCCGAACAGTCCCATGGCGGACCCCGAGTACATCGAGAAGTACCGGATCGAAGTGGACGAAAATGACTTTCTCGTCTCCTGCTTCAGCTACTCCCGGGACGAGCTCAAGCGGATGAAGGCGATCTACGAGGTCTATGTCGCCACCGAGGGCTACGGCGCCCTGCGCTACGTGATGCGCTTCCTGCAGTGGGAACACGGCAAGCGGGCCATCGATTTCCTGCACGAGCTGAACGATGCGGTGCGGCGCGATCCCGGCCGTTTCCCGTCGATCACCTGGGTCCTGGCCTTCTTCAACACCAACAAGTGCATGCCGGGCGGCTGGCGGCGCTTCTATGACGAGGTCCGGCGGTTCATCAGGGAGGACTGCGGGATCGAGCCGGATGCCGCGCTGGAAGTCGTCCTGCGGGCCAACGAGCTGGCCATGCCCGACGAGTCCGTCGTCTATCCGCGGCGCGAGCGACTCCGGCACGATTTCGTCGCCTGGTTCCGCGACCACAACGTCCGCGTGGGCCGCCCGGAGGTGGTCCGGCCACTGGCGAGCTATCCCCCCGGGACATTCGAGGTGGACGACCCCGACGGCATGGCGAGCATCGACCTTGAATACCAGCAGTACGATTCGCACCAGTACTTCTGGGAGCTTCGTTCAGCCGTCGCGCGCTCGCAGTCGAGCGCCGACATCAAGGGGAAGCGGCCGTCGTTCAGCGCCATGGCGTCCTGACACGGTCGCCGCCCGGGGCGCCTCCGCAGCCCGGATCATCCTGTTGCCCAAAAACCACAAACCAGCTTTCGGGTAGGAGAATAAAGCAAATCCGCGCTTTCCCGGCCGTGTGTTTGCCGCAACAATCCAGTTGACGCAGGGTCTCCGCTCGACTAGGCTCCACCTGTCCAATCACCTGGATATCCACGGGGAATGATGCGCTGCTGCGGTTTGGCTTGGCGAACAAGGCAAGACTCCGCTCGTTGAAGCCTTCACTCCGATCATCGTTCTTGGAGGGAATTAGATAATGAAATTCAGACGAGACCCTATTGCTGCCGCAGTGCGTTACGCGCTCTGCGCCACGGTAGCGGCTGGCCTCTCCGTTCCGGTTCTTGCGCAGGCGCAGGAAGAGGAAGCGGCAGACCTTGACCGCGTCACCGTAACGGGCTCCCGCATCAAGCGGACCGACATCGAAGGGGCGCTGCCCGTCACGGTCATCGACCGCGACCAGATCGAAAACAGCGGCTATTCGAGCGCCGGCGAGTTCATTCGCCAGCTGCCGTTCAACAGCTTCGGCTCCTACCGTCCGCAGTCCGGCAGCTCCTTCGCCGGTGCCGCGCTGGTCAACCTGCGCGGCCTGGGCGCCACACGCACGCTCGTGCTGATCAACGGCCGTCGGCTGCCGAAGGCTCCGCAGACCGGCGCCTCCAACGACCTCAACATCATCCCGCTGGGTGCTGTCGAGCGCATCGAGATCCTGACCGACGGCGCCTCGGCCATCTACGGCTCCGACGCCCTCGGTGGTGTCGTCAACGTCATCCTCCGCAAGGACTTCCAGGGTGCCGAGCTCATGCTGGGCGCTGCGGATCCGAGCATTCCCGAGGAAGGCGGCGACCGTACCGAAGGGTCCGTGGTCTTCGGCGCCTCGTCGGCCACGTCGAGCATCATCGCCGGCGCGTCCTGGGACACCCGCGACATCGTGTTCGCGCGTGACTACCCCTGGACGAGCCCGGGTGCGTCGTTCTACGGCAATTCCTTCGTCCCCGTCTTCCCGGGGTACTCGCCTTTCTCGCTGACATCGATCCCCGGCGGCTGCGGTCCGGACACGTTCAACAACCCGGACGCTGCTGTTCCGGTTGGCAGTCCGGGCGGCCTCGCAAACAGCGCAGGTGACCAGTTCCGCTGCGGCTACGACTTCACCCTGGTCTCGGCCGACGAAGCCTCTTTCGACAACAAGTCGGCCTTCGTCCGTGCAGAGCACCAGATCTCGCCCGACTGGACGCTGTACTCCGACATCCTGTATGCGCGCTCCGAGTCGTTCGGCCGTTACGCCCCGGTTCCGGACACCTCCGAGCCCGCCTTGGGCGGTAACGGGATCCCGCTCTCCGTGGACAGCCCGAACAACCCGACCAACCCGGACAGCCCGTTTTTCGATCCGGCCTTCCTGACCCAGCTCCCGGACGGCGAGCCCACCCCGGTGCACTGGTGGCACCGTTTCGACGCCCTCGGCAATCGCGACGACACGACCGGCACCGAAGTGACCGACCTGCTGGTCGGCGCACAGGGCATGATCGGCAATGTCGAAGTGGACTTCGGCTGGCGCGACACGGACAACCAGTTCACGAGCATCGGCCGGAACTATCTCGTCCGTACCACCGCCGCAGACTTCCTGGAGAGCGGTGCATATAACCTGCAGAACCCGCTGGCGAACGACCCCCAGGTTCTGAACTCCATGAAGGCCACGATCTCGCGCATCAGCATCTACGACCAGTGGGAAGCCTATGCCACGGCGGCCTGGGACTGGCTGGAGACGGACGCGGGTGCGGTGCAGTGGTTCCTCGGCGCCGAGTACCGCGAAGAGGTTTACTCCGACCAGTACGATTCGCTGTCCGAAGCAGGCGCCATCGGCGGCTCGGCGGGCAACAGTGCCGGCGGAACCCGCGACGTCACCTCGGCGTACTTCGAAACCCTGATTCCGGTCATCGCCGACCTGGAGATCTCGGTCGCCGGGCGTTTCGACGAGTACAGCGACTACGGCAACGATTTCTCGCCGAAGGTCTCGTTCCGTTGGCAGCCGCTGGCTGAGCTGACGGTCCGCGGCTCCTACGGCGAGGGCTTCCGCGCCCCGAGCCTGGACATCATCACGCAGCTCGACTCGTTCTCCGCCGACCCGGTGTCGGACCCGCAGACCTGCGCCGTGGCCGGGGAAGACCCGGACTGCGAAATCCAGATCAACGGCCTGCGGACCGCCAACCCGAACCTCGAGTCGGAGCAGTCCAAGCAGTTCTCGTTCGGTGTGGCCTACCAGCCCTTCGACTGGATCAGCGGTACCCTGGACTACTGGGATATCGAGATCACCGACCGGATCGCCTTCTTCAGCGCCGGCGTGTTGCTCAACAGGGAGCAGGCCGGGGATCCGGTACCCGCAGGTCTCGGTGTCGAGCGTGACCCGGCCACGGGCGCCATCACGCGCATCGTGCAGGGCTTCGGCAACGAGGGTACGGTCGAAGTCGACGGTATCGACCTCAGCATCACCACCACCTTCGATCTCGTCGGTGGCCGCCTGAGCAACAACCTGACCGTGGCGTACACCAACAGCTACAGCATCGACGGTGGCCGCGACCTGGTTGATGACCCGGGTGTGCCGCAGTGGCGTGCGACCCTGCAGAACGTGTACGAGTACGGCGATTTCGCGTTCGGCTGGAACATGAATGTCATTGCAGACCAGTGCGACGAGATCGATGACGGTGCTTGCATCGGCCACGTGCCGACGTGGGTGACGCACGACCTGCAGGCGAACTACTTCACGCCCTGGAACGGCCGCTTCACGATCGGCGCACTCAACGCCTTCGAGAAGTTCCCGCCGATCGGCGTGGGTTTCACCGACGGACGTGACTACGACTTCAACCTCTACAGTGGTGAAGGTCGCATCGTGTACGCGCGTTACAAGCAGTCCTTCTAGACTGCGCAGTCAAGGGATTTTGACCCTGGGAAAGGCGGACTTCGGTCCGCCTTTCTTTTTGCTTTAAGATCGGTCAATCGAGGGGCGAAGGCGCCATTTGCGTGCCACGGACGTCGCAGCTGCCCGGCTGACCCGGGCTGACCCGGGCCGGCCCGGCCCGGCCCATAACGAGGTGAGCGCACTATCGTGCAACCCGGACAACTGGATCACTGGAGCGAATACTGGGCGAGCGGCCAGCTCACCTCCCTGCCGGCGGACTTCGCCGGCAATTACGACGGCGAGATCGCCGCATTCTGGGAGACGCAGTTCCAGGGCGTGCCCGAGGGCGGGAAGGTGCTCGACCTGTGCACCGGCAACGGCGCCATCGCGTTGCTCGCGGCCGGTTATTTCCTGGCGCAACAGCGGGAGGCCTCGGTCACCGCCGTGGACGCCGCAAAGATCAGCCTGGAAAGCATGGCCCGCAGGCACCCCGGCCGGGAGGCCGAGATCGCCGGGGTCACTTTCATCGACCAGTCCCCGGTCGAAACCCTCGCGCTGCCCGATGCGGAATACGACCTGGTCACCAGCCAGTACGGCATCGAGTATTGCGACTGGGCGCCGGCTGCGGCACAGGCCGCGAGACTGTTGCGGCCGGGCGGGCGGCTGGCGCTGGTTTGTCATGCCGCCTCGTCGGACATCGTCGCGACCATGGCGCAGGAGGCGGGCGATTACGAGGTTCTCGCATCGCTCGGCCTGTTGAAGGGGCTACGGCGTTTTCTCGCCGGCAACCTGTCGTTCAGCCGCTTGCGCAAGCTGCTCCAGGCGTCGCGCGACCGGCTCACGCCCGCTTATCGCGCGACGCGGGCACCCCTGTTCGCCTACGTGATGAAGACGCTGGAAGGCCTGCTGACGATGAACGAGACGCAGCTCCGCGCGCGCCGCATCGAACTCGCCGCCTTCGTGCGCCAGCTCGAGCTGGGCGAGGTGAGGCTCAACGATATGCTCAGGGTCAACCGCGCGATCCACGAGACGCCCGAGTGGTACCGGGTGTTCGAGGCGGCGGGCCTGCGACTGCTCGATTCCCACGAGATCCTGTTTCGTGGCAAGCACCGTTCCGGCCACGCTTATCGTTTCGAGCGTCCCGACAGCGACTGAACGGTTCGCCCGGGGGGGGTTCGCAGCGGCAGGACCTGAACGGCCCGCTGCGCTCGGCGAAATCTGAGCTCGCTTAGCGGGCCATTCAGGCCCTCCCGCTGCTGTGCTTTGCGACAGCTTGGCGCCTTCGGCCCGCCGTTCAGGTCCTGCCGCTGCGGACCCTGCGGACCCTGCGGACCCCGGCGGACCCCGGCGAACCATTCAGGCGCCCTTGCTGCGGGTATGAAAAAGCCCCGGCCTCGCGAACGAGACCGGGGCCTTAAGGGCTGAGCCGCATTTCTCAACGGAAGCGCGGCTGTGAGCATGCTCTCACTCGATGATGCGCAGCTCCACGCGGCGGTTCATCGCCCGGCCGGCTTCCGTCGCATTATCGGCGATCGGTTCGTTCTGGCCGTAGCCCCGTGCAGTCATCCGGTCGCGATCGATGCCCCGGTCCACCAGGAAGTCGACCACGGACTGCGCCCGGCGCTCGGACAGGTTCATGTTGTAGGTCGCGTTCCCCACCGAGTCGGTGTGACCGGCGATTTCCACCCGCACGTCGGGATAGCGCTCGAGGATCGAGACGGCCTCGTTGAGGATGCCGCGATCGTCGCCCGTGATCTCCGACGAGTTGAAGGCGAATGTCACGCCCTCGAGGTTGATGACGGACGTGATCGGACATCCGCGACTGTCAACGCGGGTGCCGGCCGGCGTTCCGGGGCACTGGTCGAGATAGTCAGCCACGCCGTCTCCGTCGGTATCAACCGGGCAACCGGCTGCATCGACGGTGACGCCGCGCGGCGTGCCGGGGCACTGGTCGCGGCTGTCGGGGACGCCGTCGCCGTCCGAGTCCACAGGGGGCGGCGGTGGCGGCGGGGGGGGCGGCGCCGGTTCCGCGCGCTGGGCGACGGGTTGGGCGTAGGGCTGGCCGAAGGGGATCTGGACGCCGACCTTCAGCATCAGGTCGCGGAAGCTGCCCCTGGATCCGTCGGGGCGGTCGTTGCTGTCATGGTCGATCCGGTAACGCAGTTCGGTGCGCAGCGCGATCGAGCCGTTGCTCGTCACGTCGGTCAGGAAGCCCAGCGCCAGGTTGCCGTAGATGGTGTCTTCGTCCAGGCCCGGATCGCTGTTCTTCTTGCTCCAGCCGAAGCCGCCGAGGACATACGGGGAAATGCGCTGGTTACGGTAGAAGACCCGTGCCACGTCGGCGCCCACGCCCCAGTAATCGAGCTCCCGGCCGTTTTCCAGGGCATAGTTGAAGCCATGAAATTCCACGTTGACGTCATCCGTGAGGGCGCGGCCGATCGAGAGAGCGGCGCCGATGTCGTCGTCCACGAGGCGCTCGTTGTCCACCCAGATCGCCGAGGCCATCGGCGTGACATACCACTGCCCGGGTTTCTCGGCGGCCATGGCCGTGTTGCCGAGGAGTAAAGCGGTGGCTGCGGCCGCCGCGACGATTTTCCGTTTCATTGTCTGTGACTCCCTTGACGTAAGGCGCTACCGGCGCCGCGCGATGTTTCGTCGCCTCCCAGGCCACGATTACTCGAATAATAGCCTAAACGCAGGACTTTTCAGGCGTTCCCGGGGCATTTGCAGCATTGCTTTCATGCAGGAGATGCGGCCCCGGGTCCCCGGCAGGCCACTTCAAGGGTAGAATCCCGGCTGACCCGGGGAGTGCGGATGCCATGGCTGTACGTCGATCAAGCGGATCTGCATCGCGCGCCGTCGCGCTGGGGCTGCTGCTGGCAGCGGCGACAGGATGCGCCGCCATCGACGACAAGGCGGATTTCCAGCGCCACTCGATGAGCGACCTGCGCGAAGACCGCCGGGAGCCGGGCCTGCTGGTGTTCGAGGCCAGCACCTCCTCGCTGTATCCCTCGGACAGCGAGGCGGCCGAGGCGAAGCGCATGGAATGGCTGGCGGGCTGGATGAAGCGTTCCGGCTACTGCCCTGCGGGGTGGGAAATCGTCTCGCGCACGGCCATCGATCCCCGGGAAGTGCATGCCAGGCGGCACGATTTGCGCTACAAGGTAAAATGCCTCGGCACAACCGACCAACCGACGCGGTGATGAATGACGATCCAGACAGCTGAATTCGATCTCGACCTGATCAAGCGCTACGACGGCCGCGGGCCGCGCTACACCTCCTATCCGACCGCCGTGCAGTTTCACGACGGCTTCGGGGAGGACGACTACAAGCGCATGGCCCTCGCCAGCAACGGCGAGCAGCCGGCGTCGCAGCCGCTGTCGATCTACGTGCACGTGCCGTTCTGCCACTCGCTTTGCTATTACTGCGGCTGCCACAAGATCATCACGCGCCACCAGCACAGCGCCGATCCCTACGTGGAGCACCTGGTCGAGGAAATGCGGCTGCAGGGCGAGCTGTTCGACTCGCGTCGCCCGGTGGACCAGCTGCATTTCGGCGGCGGCACGCCGACCTTCCTGGACGAGCGCCAGTTCGCCAGGGTCATGGACGGCCTGGCGCGCAACTTCGGGCTGCACCAGGGCGACAACCGCGAGTATTCCATCGAGATCGATCCGCGCAGCGTCGACAAGAACACGATTCCGCGTCTCGCCGAAATGGGATTCAACCGGCTCTCGCTCGGCATCCAGGATTTCGACCCCAGCGTGCAGCAGGCGGTCAATCGCATCCAGGACGAGGAGTGGACGCTGTTTTTGATCCGCCAGGCGCGCGAGTGCGGCTTCGGCTCGGTGTCGGTCGACCTGATCTACGGCCTGCCGAAGCAGACCGCCGACAGCTTCACTCACACGCTCGAATCGGTGGTGCAGGCGAAGCCGGATCGCATCGCCGCATACAGCTATGCCCACCTGCCGCAGATGTTCCGCGCGCAGCGCCTGATTCGCGACGAGGACATGCCCTCCGGCGCGGAGAAGCTGGCCCTGCTGACCCGCACGGTCGAGTTCCTGACCGCGCGGGGCTACGACTACATCGGCATGGACCACTTCGCCCTGCCCGAGGACGAACTGGTCAAGTCGCTGCACAACGGCACGTTGCACCGCAATTTCCAGGGCTATTCCACGCACGCGGAGCTCGATCTCGTCGGCCTCGGCGTCAGCGCCATCGGCAAGGTCGGCCACAGCTATGCCCAGAGCATCAAGCTGCGGCACGACTACTACGACACGGTCGATTCAGGCCACATCCCGATCCTGCGGGGGGTCCAGCTGAACGACGACGACGTGTTGCGCCGGGAAGTGATCCACGCGCTGATGTGCGGCGGACTGGCGGAGATGCGCAAGATCGAGGCGCGCCACGGCATCGATTTCGGGCAGTACTTCGCCCGCGAGCTGGAGGCGCTGGTGCCGCTGCAGGAGGACGGGCTCGTCGAGATGGATGCGGACACGATTCGCGTCACGCCCCGGGGGCGCTTCCTGTTGCGCTCGATCGCCATGCCCTTCGACGCTTATCTCGCCGCACGCGCGGCCGAGCAGCGCTTCTCCAAGGTGATCTAGCCGGGCGGTGGAAACAGCCGGTGGACGACCCGGTCCCCGGCCTCGATCCCGAGCGCCGCGGCGCGCCCGCAGTTGATCTCCAGCACGGCGCGCACCACGCTGCCGGACTCGATGAGGGCGGCGGAATACGGCCGGGTGCAGGATTCGATGCGTGCGATCGTGCCGTCCGCGCGGATGAACAGCATGTCCAGCGACAGGGGCGTGTTCTTCATCCACATGCCCACCCTGCGGGGCGCCTCGAAATCGAACAGCATGCCTTGGTCGGGCGCGAGCTCCGTGACGTGCATGAGGCCGCGCCTGCGGGTCTCGGGTGTGTCCGCCAACTGGACATCGAACTCGTGCTGCGCCCCGTCGCCGGCCTGGATGGCGATGCGCTCGAGTGCCGCCGATGCGGTGTCGCCCGAGGCCAGCGTCATCGTATGGAGGGCGAGCACCAGCGCGATCACGCAGAGGGCGGGGAACAGGTAGCGGCGCATCATGGCTCCTGCTCGTCCTGCTCGTCCTGCTCGTCCTGCTCGGGCCACCACGCCAGGCCGGTGAACTCGAAGGGCGAGACGCGGATCTCGCCCGGCCGGCCGATGGCCTCGATGCCGGCTGCGCATCGTCCCTGGCCGCTCACCCGGTAGCCGTCTTCGATGCCCGGCTCGGGCACGTTCGCCGTGACATCGATCACGCAGGCATGGGCCCCGAGGGTGCCGTAGAAGCGCCCCATGCCCTGGCGCACGATGGTGATGTTGGCCAGCAGGCCTTCACCTGTCGCCCCGCGCTCGAGTCCCGTGATGCCCACCAGGACCATCAGTTCGTCGGCCTCGCGGCTGAAGGCGAGACGCAGGGCGTCGCCGCCCGGTCTTGGACCGCCGTCGCATACTGTTCCGGCGTTCCCCCAGTCGACCTCCGCGGTGAAATCACCGCTGATCTCCAGCTGGAGGTGTCCACCACCACCGGGCAGGCAGGCGACCGGCCCGTCCGTCGCGCCCGCGGGCGTGACCGCGAGCAGCGTCGCCACGGCGAGCAGGAGATGCCTGGTGCGGTGCGGAGTCATCGGATTGGTGCATAGCAACAAGGGGGGGCGAGAATAGTCCTTTTGCGGGGGGTGTCAATAGTCCGACGCCCCCGAAACGCGGCTAATCCGGGGTCAATCCCGGCGATTTTCCTCGCGCATGGAAACATAACTATCTGTTTTTCAAGGGATGGGGCAAGAGAAGGGTCGGAATAGCTAGGCATCTCGCGAGGATTCGGGCTATTCTTCGACTCCGCGCCACCCCTCCCTGTTCCGGCCGGGGGGTATCGATTCCAGGCAGGTCGGCCGCGGGCGCACCGGGATCAAGGGTTCGCACTCCAGGCGATAAGCGCCACCCGATTTCGCGGGTCGCATCGACCCCCAGGTTGCCTTATCTCCGTGTTTCCGGAGCGCCCTGGCCGATCTGCCGCTCATTTGCCACGATGATCGTCACGCCGGCGCTGCCCGTCGGCGAGCCCTCGCCTGACGCCAGGCCGCCGCGTAGGCGTCTTCGTAAAGCGCGGCGGGATGATGCCAGCCGAAATCCCGCGCCATCCCGTTGGCCTGCAGGCGCGCCCAGGCCGCGGGGTCCCGGCGGAACAGGTTCACGGCCTCCCCGAGGGCCGCGGCGAGCGCGCCGGCCGCAGCCTCCTCGAAGAAGAACCCCGTGGCGGACCCGTCGGCGATGCCGGCCGGCGTCGTGCCGATCACGCTGTCCGCAAGCCCGCCGGTGCGTCGCACGACCGGCGGCGTGCCGTAGCGCTGGCTGTACATCTGGGTGAGGCCCGAGGGCTCGAACCGTGACGGCACGGTGAAGATGTCGGCCCCCGCGATCACGAGATGGGACAACGCTTCGTCATAGCCCAGGTGAACGCCGACCCTGTCGGGGTGCAGTGCCGCGAGGCCCGCGACCTGCCGCTCGACGTCGTGCTCGCCGTTGCCGACGAGCACGAACTGCACTTTGTCGGCCAGCAGGGCCGGGGCGGCCTGCACCAGCAGGTCCCAGCCTTTCTGCGTCGTCATGCGCCCCACCATGCCCACGACGGGTGTATCGGGGCCCCGGGCCAGGCCGAAACGGTCCTGCAGTTCGAGCTTGCAGCGCGCCTTGCCGTCGAGCGATGCGGCGGAGAATCGCGCCGGCAGCAGCGGATCGGTTGCGGGATTCCACACGACCTGGTCCACGCCGTTGAGAATTCCCGTCACCACGTCGCGACGGTGTTGCAGGACGCCTTCCATCCCGCAACCGTATTCCCGGGTCTGGATCTGCCCGGCATAGGTCGGGCTGACAGTGCTCAGGTGATCGGCGTACCACAGGCCGGCCTTCATGAAGCTGAGCCGGCCGTAGAACTCGAGGCCGTCGGGCTGGAACGCCTGCGGCGGGATCCCGATCATCTCGCGCAGGCCGGGATCGAAATTGCCCTGGTAGGCCAGGTTGTGGATCGTGTACACCGTGGCGGCCGTCACGCGGGAATCGAAGCTCGCGTAGGCGGGCACCAGGCCGGTGTGCCAGTCGTGCCCATGCAGGATGTCCGGCTTCCAGCCGTCGAGCCCGCGGCCGGTGGCGAAGCGGGCCGCGACCTTGCACAGCACGGCGAAGCGCACGGCGTTGTCGGGCCAGTCCCGGCCCTGGGCGTCGCCGTAGGGCCCGCCCTCACGATCGTAGAGGCCGGGGCAGTGCAACAGCCACATGGGAATGTCGTAGCCGGGCAGTGCGCCTCGAATCAGTCGCGCGCGATCGACGCCGGGCAGGACCTCGAACAGGCGCCCTGCGGCCTTGCCGGCGAACATCTCCTCCGCCGCGCGATAGGCGGGCATCAGGATACGCACGTCGTGTCCCCGCTCGATCAGGGCCTGCGCCAGCGCGGGAACCACGTCTGCGAGTCCGCCCGTCTTGGCCAGTGGCCAGGTTTCGGCGACGACGAAAAGAATCTTCAGCTTGGGAGGCATGGGGCCCGGAGTGCGGATCGATGTGGCAATCTATCACAGCACGGCCGAAACCCGGCCCGGCCCATGGCGGCGCTTCATCCCGCTGCTATGGTAATCGGCAAGACACTCCGGCACGGGAGCACTCATGAAGACGGGCAAACCGGGGCGCTACGTCAGCAGCCTCACACGCGACACCGTCGCGCTGATCCTCGCCGGCGGGCGTGGTTCGCGGCTGAAGGCGCTGACGCTCTCGCGCGCCAAGCCGGCCACCCCGTTCGGCGGCAAGTACCGCATCATCGATTTCCCCTTGTCCAACTGCGTCAACTCCGGCATCCGGCGGATCGCCGTACTGACGCAGTACAAGGCGCACGACCTGATCGTCCACCTGCAGCGGGCATGGGGTTATTTCCGCGGCGAGTTCAACGAGTTCGTCGAAATCCTGCCGGCCCAGCAGCAGATCGATTCATCCTGGTACAAGGGCACGGCCGACGCGGTTCATCAGAACCTCGAATACCTTGCCAGGCACGAGCCGGAGTACGTGCTGATTCTTGCCGGCGACCACATCTACAAGATGGATTACGGCCTGATGCTCGCACAGCATGCCGAAACCGGGGCCGATATCACCACCGGCACGGTGGAAGTGCCGGTGAAGCGCGGCCACGAGTTCGGCATCGTGACCATCGACGACGAAAAGCGCATCACCCGCTTCGTGGAGAAGCCGCCCGAGCCGGAGTCGATTCCCGGCCGCGAGGGAATCGCGCTCGCCTCGATGGGCATCTACGTGTTCAATGCCGACTACCTTGCGCGGGTTTTGCGTGAAGACGCCGCCGACGACAGTTCCGATCATGATTTCGGCCGCAATATCGTGCCGCGCGCCATCGAAGCCGGCGACAAGGTGCACGCCTACGTCTTCCAGGATGCCGAGACCATGGTGCAGCTCTACTGGCGGGATGTCGGCAATGTCGATGCCTTCTACGAGGCCAACATCGAACTGACGCATGTCGCCCCGGAACTGAACCTCTACGACCAGGAATGGCCGATCTGGACCTACCAGGCGCAGCTACCCCCGGCCAAGTTCGTCCTGAACGACGACCTGCGCCGGGGCCACGCGGTGAATTCCATGGTGTCGGGAGGCTGCATCATCTCGGGCGCGCTGGTGAGCGAATCGGTGCTGTTCAGCAACGTCCACGTCGCGGAGCATTCGCTGGTGGAGCGCTCGATCGTCCTGCCCAACGCGCAGATCGGCCGCAACTGCAAGGTCTGCCACGCGATCATCGACGCGGACACGACAGTCCCCGACGGCATGGTCATCGGAATGGACCCGGCCGAGGACCGTCGGCGTTTCTACGTCACGCGCGAAGGCGTGGTGCTCGTCACCCGCGAAATGCTGGAGGCTGAACAATGAAACGAATATTCATCACGCTGCTCGTGGCCCTGTTGCTCCCGACTGTCGGCAGCACTGCCGACAGCGACACGGAATACACCGAGGCAATGGCCCGCGAGCATGCCGCGGACAGCCCCGTCGCCGGGGCGGCCGGCGGCGCCGCCGTCCGCGGCGTCAGCGGCGAGCGCATCGCGTACGAGGGCTTCGCGGGCTACCTGGCGCGCCCGGCGGGACCGCCGCGCGCCGCGCTGGTGGTCATACACGAATGGTGGGGTCTCAACGACCACATCCGCGAGATGGCCAATCGCCTGGCGGCCGCGGGCTATCTCGCGCTCGCCGTGGACATGTATGACGGCGAGGAGGCCGAGACGCCCGAGCGGGCCCGCGAGCTGATGTCGGCGACCATGAGCGACAAGGATCGCGTGGACGCGCATTTGCGCGCCGCCTACCGGCACCTCGAGGGACCGGAGGACATGGCACGGATCGGCAGCATCGGCTGGTGTTTCGGCGGCGCCCTGTCGCTGCGCACGGCATTGCTGCTGCCCGAGCAACTCGATGCAGCGGTCATCTACTATGGTCGCCTCGTGACGGACCCGGCTGAACTCGCGCCGTTACGCATGCCGATTCTCGGTATCTTCGGCGGCCAGGACCAAGGGATTCCTGTGGCCTCGGTGCGCGAGTTCGAAACCGCGCTGGAAGCGCTGGGCAACATGGTGGAGATCGTGGTGTACGACGAGGCCGGCCATGCTTTCGCCAACCCCTCCGGCACGCGTTACCAGCCGGAGGCCGCGGCCGACGCCTGGCAACGGACCCTGGATTTCCTCGCCGAGCACCTGGCCTCCCCATGACATCGACGGCTAGCGCAGTTGCGCGAGCGTGCTTGCGAGCGCCTCGTGCAACGCGGCGGTCCTCGCGGGCAACAGGGCCTGGTTGAGCTCGAGCTCGATGCCGGCATAGCGCGGCCCGAACTCCTTGCGCAGGGCGGCGGTATGCCCATCCGACGTGCCGCGATAGGGATAGTTGCGCCGCACGCGCCAGCCGCGCAGTTGCAGCGACGACTGCCAGCGCCCGCAGAACTCCCGCTCGGCGGCCCGCGCCGGATCGTAAAGCAGTCCGATGTCGGCGTTGCGCCACTGCCCGTCGAGCTCGGGCGTGAAACTGTGGATGGACACGTGCAAGACGCGATGCCCGGCAGCGATCCAGTGCGCTGCCTGCTTTGCCACGTCGGCGCGCCACGGCCGCCACCAGCCGGCGATGATCGCGTCTTTCTCAGGCGCCGGAAGTGGGCGGGTGTACTCGGAAAAGAGGCGCGGATGGGTGAGCGAGCGATTGGCGTCGATGAACAGTCGCGTGATCTCCAGCGTGAAAACGGCATCCGCGAGCGCCGGCGCCAGCGCGTCGCAGGCGTCCAGCGCGCCGGCGTCCCAGCCGCGATGCGACGCCAGCACATCGTCCGCGCCCGCGAAAAGCTGCGCATAGCCCTCCGGCACGGTTCGCCCGCCATGCTCGCAGGTGAACAGCCAGCGCTCGCTTCCGGCTTTCATCGTGCTCAGCGGAACAGCCTGTTGTCCGCGAGACACTGCGCGAGATCCGCCAGGGTGGCGGCGAGGGCCTGGCCCGTGGGCGCGGGTCCGAGCCTGTTCAACAGCCGCCGCGCGAGCGGCCCGGCGGACAGGATGTGCGCGAGGACGGACTGTGCCCCGGGTTCGAAGTCGTCGCGCTGCACCTCGCACAGCTCGCGCCACACGGCCCCGGCGGTGGTCGGGCCGCCGCGGATCCCCAGCATGCGCAGGTAATCCGCGTCCTGGATCCGCGCGGCGTCGCCGTCGCGGACCACGGCGAGGAAAATATCCGCGAGCAGGTCTTCCGGCCACTGCTGTTGCACGGCCAGGGGGACGGTATCTTCCGCCACCAGCCGGCGCAGCAGCGCGACGATGGCGGCGACGACCGCGAGGTCCGCTGCGGGGCATTCCTGGATGTCGATGATACGGATCTCGATGGCGTCGCGGTCGAAGCGGGCGATCGCGCCGCGGGAGTTCAGGAAAAGCGGGTTGAGCAATCCGTCCGGGTCGTGCGGGGCGATGTCCGCGGCGATTCGATCGAACAACGACTGGTAGGCGGCGCGCGAAAACATCGGTTCCGGGATGACTTTCCCCGTCAGCGACGGGATCCGGGCCTGGTTGTGTCGATAGGTTTCCAGGCGCGCATCGAGATAGCCGGTGTAGCGGCCGTCGAGAAAGGGTGAACTCGCCGCCAGCGCCGGGATCAGCGGCAGCGCCAGGCGGATGGCGGCATGCAGCCGGCCGAACTCCTCGTCGCCGGCGAAGGGCAGGTTCAGGTGCGTGCTCTGCAGGTTGGACCAGCCGTGTCCCGCGCAGCTGAAAATACGATCGTAGGCGGCGTAGATTTCCCCCCCGCCGTGTGCCCAGATGCGGGTTTCCCCGGCCGGGTTCATGAGCGGATGCGCGCCGGTGCCGAGCAGCATCGCGCCCATGGGCCTGAGCAGGCGGTTGGCCTCGAGCACGTCGTCGTGGAAGCGCTTGTCCAGGCCGGCGAGGCCAGGCGCGGGACCATTGGTCTTGAGTTCGACGAGGTGTGCGACGATCTCGTTGGACCACGCGATCGGTCCTCGCTCCACGTCTTCGACCCAGCGGGGTCCGCCATCCGCAGCACGCAGCAACTCGTCGGCGATCGGCCGCACCGCCAGGGTCCGGCGGTCCACGATCATGAATTCCATCTCGATGCCGAAGCCCTCGAACAGGCCCAGCGGAGCGGGAGGCGTCATTTCGGTTCGCCTTCCCGGCGTGCTTCCACCCGGCGGCGCAGGGCGGCGATGATGGCGTCGTAAAGCGCCATGCCGAGCACCTTGTCCTCCACGCCGGCCTCGATGCTGGGGTTGTCGTTGATCTCGATGACCATGGGCCTGCCGTCGATTTCCTTGATGTCGACGCCGTACAGCCCGTTGCCCATCAGCCGGGCGGCCTTCACTGCGACCTGGACGACGGCCTGGGGCGCATCCTCGACGGCCAGCGTTTCGTACTGGCCCCAGACGTCGCTGCGACGCCGGCTGCCCCAGTTGTAGATCTGCCAGTGCCCGCGCGCCATGAAATACTTGCAGACGAACAGCGCCTCGCCTTCCAGGACGCCGACCCGCCAGTCGAATTCCGTCGGGGCGTATTCCTGGCCGATCACCAGGTCCGAAGCCTCGAGCATCTTGTCGGTGAGGGCGAGGTATTCCGCCTCGGTGTTCGCCTTGGCGACGCCCTGCGAGAACGAGGAGTCGGGCACCTTGAGGACGCAGGGCAGGCCCAGGCGCTCGAGCGCTTCGCGGCGTTGTCCGCGCTGGATGATTTCCGTGCGTGGAATCGGGATCCGTGCGCCCTTGAGCACCTCGGCGAGGTAGACCTTGTTCGCGCACCGCAGGATCGAATCGGGATCGTCGAATACCGCGAGTCCCTCCGCCTGCGCGCGCCGGGAGAAACGCCAGGTGTGGTGATTCACCGAGGTCGTCTCGCGGATGAACAGCGCGTCGAATTCCGCGAGCCGCGGGTAATCGTCGCGGCCGATGAATTCGACGCCGAAACCCTGGCGGCGCGCGGCCTGCACGAAACGGGCGAGCGCCTGCTTGTCGGAGGGCGCCTCGCGTTCCTCAGGGTTCACCAGGATGGCGAGGTCGTAACGCGACCGATCGCTGCGCTCGGGCGGGTAGCGTTTGCGCTGGAAATAGCGGCTGGCCGCGGCATGCATGAACTCGAGATGGCCTTCCGGGATCTCGTCCAGCGGCATGGCGCGCACGCCCCGCAGGCTCCACTTCTGCCCGCGGCTGAACTTGGCGCGCAGAAACGGCACCGGGAACAGCCGGAACAGGGCGCGCGCCAGCGCCTGGTGCTGCGCTGCCAGGTTTTCGCCGAAATAGATGGACAGCATGAAGTCGTCCGACTTCAGCCGCGCCAGGCTTTTCTGGATGAGTTCCTCGACGTCGTTGGGGATGAAGCGCACGAAGCCCGGCGCGTTCAGGTCCTGGATGGTGCGCACGTCGGGGAGCACGCGGTGGCCCCGGGCTTCCGCGAGCAGGGACACGTAGTAGCCCCGCGTCTGGTATCCGTAGGACCGCGCCAGGTTGAATACGCGCACGCCGCGGCCCGGCCAGGCTCGCGCCGGCGCCAGGTAATCGCTCACGGAGACGACTTCGGCATCGTCGCCGGCCAGCGTCCATGCCCTGGGATCGTCGACCACGATGAGGCGTTTCATGGCAGCGGGTCCTCCGAGACCACGAGCAGGTTGGCGTCGTAGGTCATGACGCCGAGCAGGATGGCGCGAATGAGGCGTTCGACCTCGACGTCGTAGTAGTGGCTGTCGTCGGCGAGCGGGTTGCCGATGAAAGGGTCGGCGACCCGCACCCGGCGCCCCTGGCGGCCGCACAACACGACGAAATGCCCGGTCGGCTCGCCGCGCAGGTCGTCGTAGATACTGCGATTGTGGCGGTTGGTGTATTCCCGGCGGCTGTCGTAGAGATACGTGGCGGACAGGCCGGTGAGCACGGGCAGCCCGGCATCGAAAGGTATGTCCAGGAGTTCGGGCGTCAGGTCGTCGAAGGCGATCTCGCCCCCGAGCTCGAGGAAACGGATATAGGCCCGGCTGGCGGAAGTGAATTTCTTGCCGTGCTTGTATGCCAGCTGTGCCTCCAGCTTCGTGGCCAGCTCAGCTGGATCGGCGCCCCGCCAGGAGGGGTCGAAAATCTTCAGGTGGTAGCTGTACAGGCGCGCGCGCAGGCCGCGATTCAGTGCGTGTATGCCGAGAGAAACGGCCAGGGTGCCGCCGTCGGGGAGGCCGGGCACCTCACCGATGATCTGCTCGAGCGCCATCGCGCGGTCGAGGTTGCGGTAGACAGCCTGGAGGCAGGTGGGGCCGCAGGTCACGTCATCCGGCTGTGGCTGCATGCGGATGTCGAGGAACGGATGAGCGGTCACGGGGAAGGCCTGCGAGCTGCCTGGGTGCCGCAATCTTGCGCCTTTCCCGCCGGCCGTCAATGGGCTTGGTCGCTGGCCGTGACGACCCCCCGACAGGCAGAATCGGGACATGGACCAGGAGCGTGAATTCCGGGAACCGCCGCCGCGGGGCATCGCGGGCCATTGGCGCCAGCTGGCGCTGCCTGCGCTCGGCATTGTCGCGCTGATGAGCTTCCTGGTGATGGCCCGGCCGCCCAGCGACCTGTACCTCTGGCGGGTGATCTTCCAGTTCGGCCACATTCCCCTGTTCGGCTTCGCGGCGCTGCTGATGCTGCGGATCGTGCGCGTGTTGCGAGCGGGCGCGGCTCCTGAGAGCCTCAACTTCCTCATCGCCCTGCTCGCCACTGCCATCCTGAGCCTGGTCTCCGAGGCCGCACAGGTCGTGCAGCCCGGCCGTTCCGTGAATATCGGTGACGCCCTGAACAATCTCACCGGCGCTTTGTGTTTCATCGGCATCGCGGCCGCATCGCGGCCCGGCCTCTGGCGGACACTCGGGCGGGACGGCCTCATGGCGGCCCGGCTGGTGCTGATCGGGGCGAGCCTGGCGCTGGCCCTGTCGGCGATTCCGCTGCTGACGATGGCCTGGAGCTACGCCATGCGCCAGGCCGCCCTGCCGGTGGTGGCGGACCTCGCCGCGTCATGGCAACAGCCGTTCCTCAGCGTGGGGCGCGCCGAGGCGATCCCCGTGCCCCGGCCGGAAGGCTGGCCGGCCGAAACGGCAGGTCCCGTGGTCCGGCTCACCTTTCTCGATGCGCCCTGGCCCGGCTTCACGGTGCGCGAGCCCTATCCCGACTGGTCGGGTTACGAGGCCTTGCGTTTCCGCGTCTGGTCGGCGCTGGAATCTCCCGTCGAGATCGTGCTGCGCGTGGACGACACGCATCGGGGCCGATCGCACGCGGATCGCTTCAACAGCAGCTTCATCGTCTTGCCGGGCATGAATGATTTCTCGGTCCCGCTGGAGACGGTCGCGCGCGGCCCGCGGGAGCGCACGCTGGATCTCGCCGACATCAGCCAGTTCGTCCTGTTCAGCCGCCGGCCCGAGGAGCCCTTCGAGCTTTATTTCAGCCGGGTCTGGCTCGAATGAGCCGGCCGGCATTGCCGCGGTGCCCGCACGGCATTAGGGTAGGCCGCAGTCGCACGCCGGCGACGCGAGGAGAGCAGCCAGTTTGAACAGAGCAGATCCCAGCGAGGTCCCCGAACGCGTTCCGGTGGCCGGTACCCGGAAAGGCCCGGGGGCCCGCCTCATGGTGCTGTATGGCGCCATGGTGCTGTTCCTGCTGGCTCTGTTCGGGCTCAACAAGCCGCGCAACTGGCTGGAACTCACGCTCCATGAACTGCGCGAAGTGTTTTTCTTCGGTTTCGCCGCGCTGGTGATCCTCGAGCTGACGGCGCTGCTCGGCCGGCGCTGGATCCGTAAGCGTTCCCTGTATTACGTCGTGGCGATCACCCTCACGGCGGGACTCGTGCCGGTTTACGAGCTGCTCGTGCCAAGCGATCCGGAGGCGCCCCTGAGAGGGCTGCAGAGCCTGGTCGCCGCCCTGGGGTTCCTCGCCCTGAGCGCCTCGCTGGATCGCGGGCTGAAGCGCGAGCACAGCTGGCTGCGCGGCTGGCCGCGCCGCTCCATCGGCTTGTTCGCCACCCTGTTGATCGTCGGGGTGCTGCACCCACTGCTCCCGGTCTTCGCTTCCTATGCGGGGCGGGCGGGGGCCTTTCCGGTGGTCGTCGATCTCGCCAGCGACTGGCAGGCGCCCTTTGTCGAGGTCGAAGGGGCGGAGTTGTTCGTCGGCAAGGGCCCGGACGAGTGGTCGCGGCGTGCCGGCCGCAAGGTGGCGCTGCTGCTGTTCGACGGTTCGGCGGGCGGCGGGGTCATGGTGCAGGAACCCTACAAGGACTGGACGGGCTTCGCCGCCCTCAAAGTGAACATTTTCTCGACGGCGTCACGCCCGGTCCGCATGCTGTTCCGCCTCGAGGACAGCAGCCGGCGCCTGCCGCCGGAGGAGCGCATCGACTATCCCCTGCATGTCGTGCCCGGCACCAATGACTTCGTCATTCCGCTCGAGGCCTTTTCCGTCGCGCCGTCGGAACGGGAACTGAACCTGCAGAAAGTCCGTCGCGTGGGCCTGTTTCTCGACGAGCCGGCGGAGCCGTTGCGGATCTATTTCCACCGGATGCGTCTCGTCGAGCAATGAATTACCGGCACGCTTACCACGCGGGCAACTTCGCCGATGTCCTGAAGCACGCCGTCACCGCGGCGATCCTGCTCCGGATGCGCGCGCGTCCCAAGCCGATGTGCTACCTGGAAAGCCACGCCGGGGCCGGCGTGTACCGTCTCGATGCGCCCGAGGCGCGACGGTCCCGGGAGGCGGACGGCGGCATCCTGCGGATGATCCCGGTCGCACCGCACAGCGACGCACTGGCCGCCTACCTGCAGGTGATCGCGGCCTTGCCGGAAAACCAGGCCGCCCTGCTGGCCTACCCCGGTTCGCCCCTGCTCGCCGCGGGACTGCTCGGCGACGAGGATCGCGTCGTGCTCACCGAGGCCGTGCCGGAGGAGGCTGATGCCTTGCGCCGGCTGTTCCGGCACGACGAACGGGTTGCGGTGCATTGCCGGGACGGCTGGGAAGCCCTGGGCGCGTTGTTGCCGCCCACGCCGCGCCGCGGCCTGTTGCTGATCGATCCGCCCTACGAGGCGGCCGACGATTTCCGCAAGGTGGCCGCGGGGCTGGCCCTGGCGCGCCGCCGCTGGCCGGTCGGCGTGCTCTCTGCCTGGTATCCGATCAAGGACCGGCGCACCCTCAGGCCGTTCCACCGGGAGCTGGAAGAAGCCGGGCTGGGGGGCGTGCTGCGGGTCGAGCTCTCGGTTCGCCCGGACGACAACCCGGTGTCGCTGAACGGCAGCGGCATGGTGATAGCCTCCCCGCCGTGGGGGCTCGAGCAGGATCTTCGGGAGCTGGTCGATGAACTCGGCGAGTCGTTGCGCGAGTCGGCCCCGCCGAGATGCCTGGTGGACTGGGTGGTGGTGCCGGCGACGGAGCCGCGCTGAGGTTTTCCACGCGCCGCGGGCTCGCCGTAGCGAGACCCACGTCACGGTGTCGGGATTATGACGCGCCTATTCTTCCCGAGGGACACAGGGGAAGTGGCATGACAGATTTCAAGCCTTTGGCGGAAAGTTACTGGGTGGAACCGGGGCGCCTGCTCGCCGGAGAGCACCCCGGTCACTGGGACCAGGGCATCGTGCGGCGTCGGCTCGTGGCGATGCTCGACTCGGGGATCCGGTTGTTCATCGACCTGAGCGCGCGGGAAGACGCCGTGCACCCCTACAAGGCGCAGCTGGAAAAACTCTGCCGCGACCGCGGTACGACGGCCGAATATCTCTGGCAACCCATGCCCGAGGACGGCGTACCGGAACATTACGCGGACGTCGTCTATATCCTGCGGGCCATTGCGCAGGCTCTCGAGGCGGGCGAACGCGTCTATGTCCACGGCTGCGACGGCGTCGGTCGCACTGCGATGATCGTCGGTTGCTGGCTGGTCGAGCGGGGTTTCGATCCGGAGGATGCGCTCGAGGAGCTCGCCCGCCGTTTCGCCACGATGGCCAAGGCGCGGATCTACCGTTCGGCCCCGGCGAGCGCGTTCCAGGCGGAATGGGTCGAGAACTGGGAGCCGCGCCTCGCCCTGCGCGGCGAGCACAGCGTCGCGTCCTGAACGTCGTCCGCCGAGTGCCGCTCTCCTGCCGCCAAGGCGGGATCAGGCGCGCGCGCTGGAATCGATCTCCGGCATCGGCAGGCCCTCGGGGACTTTCTCGATCGTGAGACCGCGAAAGCCGAGCAGCGCCGCCACGAAGGGATTCACCAGGTTCAGGAAGCACCACGGCAGGTAGGCCAGGGTGGCGACCCCCAGCGTGGTGGCCATGTAGGCCCCGCAGGCGTTCCACGGCACCAGCGGCGATGTCAGCGTGCCCGCATCCTCGATGGTGCGCGACAGGTTTCGCGCCTTGATCCGGCGGCGGCGGAACTCGGCGCGGAACATCCGCCCCGGCAGCACGATCGCGACATACTGGTCCCCGGTGACGATATTGGTCCCGATCGAGGTGCCGATGACGGCGGCGATCAGTGCGCCCGTACTCTGTGCGACCCGAATCACGCCCTGGATGATCCGCTGCAGCATGCCGGCATGTTCCAGCACGGCACCGAGCGCCAGGGCCGAGATGACCAGCCAGATGGTGGTGAGCACGCTGCTCATGCCGCCGCGCGACAGCAGGTCGTCGACCACCGGGTTGCCGGTGTCTGCGCTGTAGCCGTCGAACAGGCTGATCCATGCGCCCTTGAGCAGGGCGAGCCCCTGGCCGATGTCCGGCGCGCCGCCGTAGGTCGCGACCAGCCCCGGCTGCAGCAGCACGGCGAATACCGCGCCCAGCAGGGCGCCGAACAGGACGACCGGCAGCGCGGGATAGCGTGCCAGCGCCAGCCCGAGCACCACGACCAGGGGGAGGAGTGTCCAGGCACTGAGATTGAAGTGCGTCGCCAGCACGTCCGGCAATTCGCCGAGGGCGAGATCGCCCGAGGGGCCGGCGCCGAGCAGCCCGACGAGAGTGAAACCGGCCATCGCGATGACAAACGACGGCCCGGTCGTATAGGTCATGTGGCGGATGTGGGTGAACAACTCGGTGCCCGCGACGGCCGGGGCGAGATTCGTCGTGTCGGACAAGGGCGACATCTTGTCGCCGAAATAGGCCCCGGAAATCACTGCGCCGGCCGTGACTTCCGGCGACATCCCGAGGCCCTGGGCGACGCCCATCAGGCCGATGCCGATGGTGCCCGCCGTCGTCCAGCTGGAGCCCACCGACACCGAGACGAGCGCGCAGACCAGGCAGGCGGTCGGATAGAAGATCGACGGGGAGAGCAGCTGTACGCCGTAGTAGATCATGGCTGGCACCGTGCCGGACAGGCTCCAGCTGCCGATCAGCGCGCCGATGGCGAACAGGATGAGGATCGCACCCATGGCGGTCGAGATGCCCTTGACGATCGCCTCGAGAATGTCGGCCCAGCGCTCGCCGTTGTAGATCGCGATCGAGGCGGCGAAGGCCGCGGTGATCGAGAGCGCGACCTGGTTGGCGCCTTGCGACGAATCCGCGCCGAACAGCCAGATCGACATTGAAAGCAGCGCCACGAGCAGCCCAACGGGGGCCAGCGACTGCAGCAAAGAGGGAATGCGCACCGCGCGGTTTTCTTCTGGCTTGCTCAATCGCCGGCTCCGGACCGCTGTGCGCGAAGCCCGCAGTATACGAGCGGGCTTGCGACAGGCAAAACGGCGCCGCTCAGATTCGTGCGAGCAGGTAGTCGCGCATCTCCACGCGCGCCCTGAGGCGCTGGCAGAGGAGAAAACTGCCGCCGAGCTTGCGGTGGAGGACCGCCGTGGATGCCGGCGGATTCCGGTATTCGCGTGAGCGGAAGACGATGTTGAGGCCCGCCGCCGCGGCCCGTGCAGAGAGATCCGAGGCGCCGAAGTCGTAGGCCCCGTCCGTCGTCAGGGGCTCGCATACCATCATGATGAGATCGACCACGAGTTGCTGGTGCCGTTCGGAGTCGCTGCTGCGCATATAACCGATCTCGGCGGCATGGCGCGCCACGCCGGCCCGGTCGTTGTCGAGAATCGCCCGGGTAATGCGGCGGTAGCGTTCCACGAACTCCTGCGGAAACTCCACCGCAGCACCGAGGTCGAGCAGGGCGATCCTGCCGTCGTCATGGCGGTAGAGATAGTTGCCGAAGTTCGGGTCGGTCTGCATGAACCTGAACTCGTAGAGTTCGCGGAACGTCAGGTCCTGGATCGCCACTGCGATGCCGTCGCGGATGTCCTGGTCCACGTCCTCGCGCACCAGTTGCTCGAGCGGCTCGCCCTCGATCCAGTCCATGGCGAGAACGCGTTTCGTGCTGAAGTCGCGATGCACACGCGGGATGATGAAGCGGTCGTCGTCGCCCAGCAGCTCGTGATAGCGCTCGAGGTTCGCTGCCTCGGTGAGGTAGTCGGCTTCCTGGCGCAGCTGTCGCTTGGCCTCGTCGATGATGTCCGACACGTCGAGCTCGCGCGGCAGCAGGCGCGCCATGTTGAGGAACATGGCGAGGTTGTCCACATCGCTGTCGATGCTCTTGGCCACCCCGGGATACTGGATTTTCAGCGCCATGACACGACCGTCGCTGGCGACCGCGCGATGCACCTGGCCGATCGATGCAGAGGCGGCGGGCTCGTAATCGAGCTCGGCGAAGCGCTCTTCCCAGCCCTTGCCGTACTCGCGGCCCAGGAGGCGCTTGACCTGCGTCTGGGGCATCACGTCGGCGGAGGCGCGCAGCACCGCCAGGGCCTCGGCGAACTCCGGCGGAAGCACCTGGCTGCTCTCCATCGACAGCAACTGCCCGAGCTTCATCGCGGCCCCCCGCATGTGGGCGAGGCGCTTGGCGAGCCGCGTGGCGTTGGCGCCCGACAGCAGGACGGAAGTGGCTGTGCCCGTGGCCTTGCCCGTGGCCCGCCGGAAGCCCTCCGCGAGCCCGCCCATCGCCATGCCGCCCGCCGTGACGCCCATGCGAAACAGCCGTCCGGTGCGCGTCACGGGAACGCGGGATTGGCGGCGGCCGGAGGGTGGTTTGGGCTTGTCGCTCACGGACGTGAGATTAGCACGACGGGTGCCCGCAAAACCTTGGCGCAGGTCCGCTTCAGGACTCCCGGCCGGGCCACGCGCCCGTGTCGACGACGTCGCGATAGGCGTGCCATGTTGCATGACCGAGCCAGGGGAAAAGCACCGCGAGCCCGACGAAGGCCGTGGCGAAACCGATTCCCGTGAGCGTGACGATGATGGCGAGCCACACCGCCATGGCGGGCTTGTTGCGCAGCGAGGCGTTGATGCTCGTGACGACCGCGGTGACGGTGTCGGTCTTGCGGTCCATCATCATCGGGATGGAGAAGGCGCTCGCTGCGAAGGTGATGGCGGCGAAGATCGATCCCACGGCCGAGCCGATCGCGAGAAAGCGCAGCAACTGGCCGGTGTCCGGCTGCGATTGGACGGGAAAAAAGACATGCACCATGGAACCCGCGCGCGCCCATACCAGGAAAACGACCAGCAATATGAGCGCGAACACCATGCTGTCGCCGATCGTCGCGCGCGCCACGTCGAAGCTGCGATCGAAGGTCGGCACGCGGCCGCGCTCGAGTTGCCAGCTGATGGCATAGAGCGCGATGGCCAGCAGGGGGCCGACGAAGACGAAGCCCGACAGCAGCGACAGGAGCATCAGCCAGCTGCCCAGCCAGAGCGCCAGCAGGCTGACGGTCCATGACAGGCCGAGCACCACGAGGCCCCAGCCGAGACTCTGTCCGGGTGCCGCTCTCAGGTCGCGCCAGCCGGCCGCCAGCCAGCGGAACGGTGCATCGATCGACACCCGGCGGCACGGTGCGACGAACGGCAGTGCATCGCCGGCATCGTCATCGGGGGGTCGCTCAGGATGGTCGCTCACGTGCTGACCTCGGTCGCGGCGGTCACCGATCTATACCACAGGCGGCCGGGAAACTCAGGCAGCGGTCGCGTCGATGCGAATCGTGTTGCGGCCGCCGCGCTTGGCGTCGTAGAGGGCCCGGTCGGCGCCGCGCACCAGGTCCACCGCGCTGGCGGCGCGGCGCGCACCGTCCATGTGCGTGGCCAGGCCGATCGAGACCGTGGCCCGGAAACGCACGCCGGCCGGACCTTCGTGGACTTCCTGCGCCACCGCGGCGCGCAGGCGTTCGAAGACCTGCTCGGCCTGCTTGAGGCCCGTGCCGGGCAGGAGGGCGACGAACTCCTCGCCGCCGTAGCGCATGATGAAGTCGCGTTCGCGCAGGTGCTCCGAAAGCACGCTGGCGACACGCGACAGCACCGTGTCGCCGACCTGGTGGCCATAGGTGTCGTTGACGGCCTTGAAGTGGTCCAGGTCGATGAAGCCGATCGTGAGCGGCCAGCCGCTCTCCGTCGCCATGACGAACTCGGTTTCGAGCACCTCGTCGAAACGACGCCGGTTCAACAGCCCGGTGAGGGCGTCGCGGCTCGCGCTCTCGCGCAGCTGCTTGGTGGTGCGTTCCATTTCCTGCACCTTGCGCTGCTGCTCCGTAACTTCCTGGATGAGGTGCAGGTTGCGTGCTGCGAGGATCTCGCGCGCCTGGTCGATGACCCCGGCCGCCTTGCGGGCCGAAATGATCTCCGTGTCGTACAGCGACGCCACTTCCGGGAGCACCTCGGCGACCTCGTTGAGCAGCGGTTCGATGGCGCTGTGCGGGATGCCGAGCAGGCGCGCTGCGCCATCCGCCACGCGGTCCGTGCCGGCCTGCCGGTCCTCGCCGAGAAACAGGTCCGCGACCTGTCCCGCCACGGCGACGCATTTCACGAACAGCGCATCATCGCCGCTGAGATTGACACTCTGCGGGTCGTGCACACCGGACGCCACCGTGGCCATCCGCTTGGGCAGTCCCCAGTTGGTCATGAGCCATTCGCCCGCCTCGCCATGGTCCGCGCCCAGCGAGGCGCGCTCCTTCTCCAGCAGGTCGTCGTGATCGCGGGCTTCCATCACCAGCGGCCGATAGACCTCCGGCATGGCCGCATCAAGCGCAAGGATGCCGAGGTCCTGGAGCAGTCCGGCGAGAAACAGTTCCTCGAGATCGCGCATGTTCAGGTGTGCGCCGAGCAGCCGCGCGGCGGACGCCGAGATCAGCGCGCGACGCCAGACCATCTGGGTCACATGGGCGCCGTTGGGGCCGTCGGTGAGGGCCTCCGCGAGCGAGAAGCTCAGCGCGACGGTCATGGTGGCGTTCAGCCCGATGACGACGAGGGCCTGGCGCAGGTTGTCGCTGCGCCGCCGCTGCGCGTACAGGGCGGAGTTGCTGGCGCGCAGTACCCGACTGGCCAGCGCGGGATCCCGGGCGAGCAACCGCGAAAGGGCGGTGAGATCGACATTGGGGTCGCGACCGAGCTCCACGATCCGGATGGCGATTCCCGGCGGGCTCGGTAGGTTCGGGCAATACTGCAGTGCTTCGCGGATTTCTGGGGTCATGACAGCCTGTGCCGGGGGAGGCGCGGTCGCGCTACCGTCTTTATGTTTTCGGCCGCCAGACCGGAGTCTTTACGCCGAGTCGCTAATTTAACTCAGTCTTAGCCCGGGAAAAGTAACCGTCGCCTCCAGTCCGGTCAACCCATACCGGGACCGTCGCAGCAGACGCTACGGGCCTCGATCGTTCAGCTTCGGTTCAGCGATAACCGCCTAGGCTGTTATTGAGCCTGCCGGACCACAAGTGGTGCCGGCAGCCCTGAGAAACATGGAGAAGCGCGATGAACAAGAACCTGAAGCTGAAGTCGGCGGTCGGCGCCTTGCTGGTCTGCCTGGCCGGGAGCGCGAGCGCGGCGGGCCCTCGGGGCACGGATATCGACTACGCGCGCGTCGTGGATGTCGTGCCCATCGTGCAACGCGTCCGGGTCGAGACCCCCGCTCGCGAGTGCTGGCAGGAAACAGAGTACCAGACGGTGCGCCATGAGACGCGCGGTTATTCGCGGGGTGACGGGCGGGTGCAGTCCGCGGCCCCGACGATCGCGGGCGGGATTCTCGGCGGGGTCATCGGGCGGCAGTTCGGCAGCGGCAGCGGCCGCGACGCCATGACCGCCGTGGGCGCGCTGGTCGGCGCGTCGATGGCTTCGCAGGCGGCGCACAACGAAGCCTACGGCCGGAGCAGCCGCCACGTGGCCTACGAGGAACGCCCGGTCACGGTGGAGCGCTGCCGCACGACCGTGAGCCACCACGAAGAGGAGCGCGTCGAGGGTTATCGCGTGACCTACGTCTATGCGGGGCGCCAGTACCAGACGACGATGGCCGCGGATCCCGGCAGCCGGATTCCGGTGCGTGTCACGGTGGTGCCGTCGCGAGGCCGTTTCTAGGGCGCTTGCATTCGGGTCATGGGGATTCCACCCTTGTGGCTGTCGAGGCGAGCGAACAGACCCCCTGATGCAAAACGACTCCAACCCGGGCCGCCACCGATTCCGCCGATTCCAGGCGGCGGTGGCGGCATTTTTTCTTGCCGCTTCGTTGGCCGTCACGGCAGCCACACCCGCCGTGGCCGGCGTCGCCGAGACCGGTTCCCGGCTCGCCCAGGGCTACGAACACGTGCCCCGGGTCCGGGAACGCATCGCCCAGCGCCAGGAACGTGTCAGCCTCTCCGAGGCCATCCGGCTGGTCGAGCAACGCAGCGGCGGCCGGGTATTGCGCGCGGAGACGCGCCGGGAGAAAGACCGCACCGTGCACCGCATTCGCGTCATCACCGACGATGGCCGCGTGCGCACGTGGGAAGTGGACGCCGAGAGCGGTCGGGTCCGATGACTCGGGTGGCGGCACGGCGGGCGGGCCGCGGAACCGCGAGGGGGTAGCCGGGATGCGCGCATTGCTGGTCGAGGACGACGAAACCCTGCGCCACGGCCTCGCCACCGCCATGCGCGCGGCGGGCTGGCAGGTCGATGAGGCCGCAGACGGCCGGGAGGGGCTCTATCTCGCCGAGGAGACCGCGCCGGACGTGGCGGTGGTGGATCTCGGCCTGCCGCAGATGTCCGGCATGGAGCTGATCGCAGCGCTGCGGGGCGACCGGCGGGACCTGCCCGTGTTGATACTGACGGCGCGTGACCGCTGGCAGGACAAGGTCGCGGGCCTCAAGGCAGGGGCCGACGACTACATGGTCAAGCCCTTCCATACCGAGGAACTGCTCGCGCGCCTGGAGGCGCTCGTGCGCCGTGCCGCCGGCTGGGCGCAGCCGGTGCTGGATTTCGGTGCGCTACGCTTCGAACCCGCGGCGCAGCGGGTCGAACTGCACGGCGCGCCGGTCGAACTCACGAGTTTCGAATATCGCCTGCTGGAATATCTCGTGCTGCGTGCGGGCCAGGTCGTTTCCCGCGCCGAACTGATCGATCGCCTGTACGACCAGGATTTCGACCGTGACAGCAATACCGTGGAAGTCTTCGTCGGCCGGCTGCGGCGCAAGCTCGACCCCGAGGGGACGCTCAAGCCCATCGAGACACTGCGCGGACGGGGTTACCGTTTCGCGCTGACGCCCGCGGGCGGGAGTTGATTCCGGGGTGGCGAGGGAATCGCTGCGACATCGCGTGCTGCTCAGCCTGGGAGTCGCGCTCGCGGTGTTTTTCGGCGCCACCGTGATCGCGCTCGAATGGAGTCTCGCCCAGAGTCTCGGCCGCGCTCGGGACGAGGTGCTCGATACCCAGCTGATGGCCCTGATCGCGGTGGCCGAGCCCGTGGAAGGCGCGCACACCCTCGACGTCCCGGAACCACCCGACGGCCGCATGCGAACCCCTGCATCGGGGCTTTACGCCGAGATCCGCGATGCACGTGGCGCAACGGTCTGGCGTTCGCCCTCCGCGCTCGGTATCGGCTTCGATGCCCCGCCCGGCGGGGCGCCGGGCGCCAGGCAGCGCTGGACCGATGACGGCCGGGAAGGTCCGGGCCTGGCGGCGGGCAGCATGACCGTGGAGTGGGAGTTCGACGACGGGGCCACGGCCGCGTTCCGTTTCGTGGTGGCGCAAAGCCTGGCGCCATGGCGGGACCAGCAACGCGCCTTCCGGCTCGGCCTGGTGGGCTGGTTCGCCATCCTGGCGATCGCCACGCTTGCCGTGCTCGCCGTGGTGCTGCGCCGGGTGATGCGGCCGCTGGGCCGGATCGAGCGCGAGATCAACGAAATGGAAAACGCGCGCCGGGAACGGCTCTCGACCGACTGGCCGGAGGAGTTGCGCGGCGTGGCCACCAATCTCAATGCGCTCCTCGGGCGTGAACGGGAACGGCAGCGCCGCTACCAGGAGAGCCTGGCCAACCTGGCCCACAGCCTGAAAACGCCTCTGGCGGCGATCCGTACGGTGCTGCCGGAGACCGGCGAGCGCCCGCCGGAAAATCTCGATGCCGTTCGTGGAGCACTGGCGCGCATGGACGAGATCATCGGTTGGCAGCTGCGCCGCGCTGGGGCGGTCGGTGCCGCGGACGCCGTGGGGATCGCGCCGGTGGCCGTGGCGCCGGTGGCGGTGGATCTCGCCGCCACGCTCGACAAGGTGTATGCATCCCACGAGCTCCGGTGCGAGCTCGACATTCCGCCGACGCTGCATTTTCGCGGCGACCAGGGCGACCTGCAGGAGATGCTCGGCAACCTGCTGGACAACGCCTGGAAATACGGTCGCCGCCGGGTTCGTTGCCTTGCCCGCGCATCCGCCCCGGGCTGGCTCGAGCTGCGCGTGGAGGACGACGGTCCGGGCCTCGATCCGGAACGCGCCTCGGAGGCGCTGGCGCGCGGCGCCCGCCTCGACGAGAGCCGTCCCGGCCAGGGCATCGGGCTCGCGGTGGTCAACGAACTGGTGCGCGCCTACGGCGGGGAGGTCGCCGTCGAGCAGTCATCCCTCGGGGGCGCCGCGGTGCGCCTGACGCTGCCCGCGGCCTGACCGCTCAGCGCTTGCGAGAGGCCGGCTTGGCTTCAGAGGACCTGTTGGTCCGGGCTTTTGCGCCGGCGGGCTTCGCGCCCGCGGGCTTGGCCGCAGCAGGCTTGGCGGCAACCTTCCGGGTCGTGCGCTTTGCCGTCGGTTGCTCTTCGATCATCTCGATGAGCTGGCGCCACGAATAGCGCCGCGAGGGCGCCTTGGCGTTCTTGCGGAAGTAGTAGAGGCTGCCGGCGGAGATCAGGAACCGGCCTCGCAGGTTGTCGTCGTTGTCCGTGACCCTGACCACGATGTCCAGGCCGGCTTTCCGCGGGGTTCTCGCCATCCGGAGATTCCTTTTTCTTTTCTCATGCGGCCGAGGCCGCGGCAGCCGACAAGGTTAACCCAAGCGGGCCAGGGCTGCGCGGGTCCGGTCGCTCAGCTGCCGCTGTGCCCGGGTCGGCTGCTCGAGGCGCGCCATTTCTGCCAGCATGGCGGACAGGTCGGTGAGTTCATCCACGTCGGTGAGCAGCGGCAGCTCGCGCCAGGCGCCGCAAGCGGCCATCGCCTCCCGGAAGCCGTCCGCCGTGTCGTGGCATCCGCAGGGGGGTTCCGTCCACGCCGCGGCTGCCGGCTGCCGGTTGCCGCCCAGCATCCAGAACCCCCCGTCCCGGGCGCGCCCCATGACCATGCGCGGGGCCTCGGCGGCCAGCCATTCCATGGCGATGCGCAGGTCGGCTGCGTCCAGTTGCGGCGTATCGGCGCCGAGCAGCAATGCATAGTCGTGCCGCGCGACGAGCTCCGCGTGCACCCGGCCCATGCGCGCGCCCAGGGGGCCGTCGCCCTGGGCCAGGCGAGGCAGGCCGGACCACGCGTCGTGTGCCTCGGGATCGGCTTCGGCGACCGCCCAGTACGCCGTGAGGCCGTGCAGGCCGGCGGCGACGCTGGCCACGGCGGCGGCCGCGAGCCGGTGCCAGCGGGCCGCTTCGGCATGACCCAGTCTCGCAGCGAGGCGGGTCTTGACCGGAGAGAAGCCCGGGGTCTTGACGAAGATCGCGACGCCGCCGTTCATGTCACGGCCGGTCGCGCGTCGCGGCCGACGATCGTGCGAAGCGACGTGCCTGTGTCACGGTCAGGCCCGCGTGGCGCAGCGTGGTGCGCATCCAGCCGTGTTCGGCATAGCGCCGCCCGCTGGTCCTGAGCGCGACGCCCAGCGGCGCGAGGCGGATCTTTGCGCGACGCGCGGCCCACACCAGGGCGTGATCCTCGCCCGCGTCCAGGGATTCGTCGAAGCCGCCGATGGCATCGAACAGCCGCCGCGGCAGCAACAGGCCCTGGTCGCCGAAGGGCAAGCCCAGCCAGCGACTGCGCAGGCGCGCCCCGAGCGCGTTCAGCCGCGTCAGCCAGGGACCGTCCGCATCGAACTCCAGGTCGAAATACCCGAGGGCCGCGCGTCCGGAAAACGCCAGCGCCGCGTTCGTGGCGGCGGCGTCGAGGCGTGAATCGGCATGCAGGAACCAGAGCGTTTCCCCTTGCGCGGCGGCCGCGCCCGTATTCTGCTGCCGCGCCCGCCCCGGAGCCGCCTCCCGCCAGTGCGCGGGGATCCGCAAGCCGTGATCCGCCGGGACAAAGTCGCGCGGGGACTCGCCGGTGACGGCCACCAGGATCAGCTCCGCGGTGTCCTCGAGGTCCGCGAGGTCTTCGAGCAGGCCGCGCCAGGCCGTTTCGCCCGGCCCGACGGGAATGATGATCGACAGCTTCAGCCGCGCCGCCAAGCGAACACCCGTTGCGCCATGCGCAGCGCGCCCTGCGGCGCATGCGCGCGCTTCCACACGCCGGCCACGTACTTGTTGGCTTCCATCATGGTCGGATAGATATGGATCGTGCCGAGCAGCTTGTTCAGCCCGAGCTTGTATTTCATCGCGAGGACGAACTCCGCGACCAGGTTGCCTGCCTCCGCGCCGACGATCGCGGCGCCCAGGATGGTGTCCTTCCCGGGCCGGGTCAGCACCTTGACGAAACCGTGGTCGGTGCCGTCGGCGATGGCGCGGTCGAGGTCGTCGATGCCGTATTTCGTGACTTCGTAGTCGATGCCCCGGGCGCGCGCCTCGTCCTCCGAGAGCCCGACCCGCGCCACTTCGGGCTCGGTGAAGGTGGCCCAGGGGATCACGCGGTAGTCGGCGCGGAACGACCAGAACGGCGCCAGCAGGCCGTTGATGGCGGCGTACCAGGCCTGGTGGGCCGCGACGTGCGTGAACTGGTACGGCCCCGCGACGTCGCCGCAGGCGTAGATGTTCGGGAAGTTGGTGCGCAGCCAGCCGTCCACGGCCAGCGTCTTGCGCTCGTCGAGCGTGACGCCGAGTTCCTCGAGACCGAAGCCCTCGACATTCGCGCGCCGCCCCAGCGCGATCAGCAGGCGATCGAAGGCGAACGCGACCTCTTCGCCGTCGCGCTCACAGATCAGCCGCTGCCCGGTCTCGTCCGTCTCGACCCGCACGGCCCGATGCCCCGTGGCGAGGTGCAGCCCCTCGGCTGCGAAGCGCGCGGCGACGGCGGCGGCGGCGTCCTCGTCTTCGCGCGGCAAGAGCCGCGGCGCCATCTCGACGATCGTCACCTCGCTGCCGAGCCGCGCGAAGCTCTGCGCCAGTTCCGCACCGATCGGCCCGCCGCCGAGCACGACGAGTCGCGCGGGCAATTCGCGCAAGCCCCAGATCGTGTCGCTGGTCAGGTACTCGATCGCGTCGAGACCCGGGAGCGGCGGCACCAGCGGCCGTGCGCCGGTCGCGAGCACGATGCTGCGGGCACTCAGGCGGCGGCCGCCGGCCTCCACTTCCCAGGGCGACACGAGCCTGGCCTCGGCTTCGATGACCTCCACGCCGAGGCCGGTGTAGCGTTCCACCGAATCGTGCGGCTCGATCTTCGCGATCACGTCCTGCACCCGTTCCATGATCCGGCCGAAATCGACGGCGATCTCCGTGTCCTCGAGGCCGTAGCGCCCGGCGTCACGCGCTTCGGCGACCAGCCTCGACGAGCGTATCAGCGCCTTGGAGGGCACGCAGCCGGTATTCAGGCAGTCGCCGCCCATGCGGTGTTTCTCGATCAGCGCGACTTTCGCTTTCACGGCTGCGGCGATGTAGGCGCTGACGAGCCCTCCGGAGCCGGCGCCGATCACGAGGAGGTTGTAGTCGAACTTCTTCGGCTTGTCGTAGCCGCGATAGACGCGCCGGCCCTGCAGCCACTGCGCCAGCCAGCGCATCAAGAGCGGCATGACGCCGATCAGCACGAAGGCCGTCACGAGACCCGGCGAGAACACGTCCGCGGGCGAGGAGATCTGCGCCAGCTGGGTGCCCGCATACACGTAGACCAGCGTGCCCGGCAACATGCCGAGCTGGCTTACCCAGAAAAACGTCCAGGTGCGCAACGCCGTGAGTCCCGCCAGGAGGTTGATCATGAAAAAAGGAAACAGCGGCACGAGTCGCAAGGTGAACAGGTAAAAGGGTCCGTCGCGCTCGATGCCGGCATCGATGGCCTTGAGACGCTCGCCATAGCGATCGCGCAGCGGCTTGCGCAGCAGGAAGCGCGCGACGAGGAACGCCAGCGTCGCGCCGACGGTGCTGGCGAAGGACACCAGCACGGTCCCGTGCAGCAGGCCGAACAGTGCGCCGGCCGCCAGCGTCATGACCGCCGCGCCGGGAATCGACAGCGCCACCACCACGACGTAGCCCGCGAAATAGGCGAGGGACGCGACCCACGGGTGGGCGCCGGTCCAGGCCTGCAGTTCCGCATGGCGCGCCTTGAGTTGCTCGAGCGTCAGCGCATCGCCGGCACCCGAAAGCCAGAGGACCACCAGCAGCGACAAGATCGCCGCGGCCGCAAGCCAGCGCCAGCGCGCTGCAGTCATTTTCATGGTTTTTGCCCGTCCATTCGCAAACGATGAGTTTACGCAAGAGACCCCGCAAAGGCGGCAAAAATTACGCCGGCGGCTCGCACCAGGCGGCGCGGGCCCGTGCTAGGCTCGCCGCGTGGCAGTATTGTGGCAGCTCGATTCCGCCGGCACGCGCTACGAGGTGCGCAGCCACGGTGCGACCCGGCGCCTGTTCAGCGACGGGGTGTTCCATTCCGCGTGGAACCCGCGGACCGGCCTGACCGGTCGTGCCTGGGACCTGTTCCTGGCCGCGGCATTCACGCGCTCCGCGCCGCCGTCGCGCATCCTGGTGCTGGGCATCGGCGCCGGCACCGCGCTGCTGCAGTACAGGCGCTTCATCGATCCCGTCACGCTCATCGGCGTGGATCTCGATGCCGTGCATATCGAAGTCGGGCGGCAGTTCTTCGGGCTCGATGCGAGCGCCGCAGAACTGTACGAGGCGGATGCCCGCGACTGGGTGGCTGCCTGGAACGGACCGCCGTTCGACCTGGTGGTAGACGACCTGTACGGCCAACGCGACGGCGAACCCGAGCGGGCCGTGCCGATGAACGGCCAGTGGGCCGCGGCGTTGTCGCGCCTCGTCGCACCGGGCGGTGTGCTGGCGGCGAACTTCATTTCCGGCCGGGAGTTGCGCGCCTGCGCGCAGCTCAAGACCGTGCGGGCGCGAGCGCCCTATGCCGCCGGTTTCCGCCTGCAGGGGCCGCGTGATCACAATGTCGTGGGCGTGTTCTGCCGGGAGGCGGCCAGTTCCGCCGCCACGCGGGCTCGGCTCCGCGCGATTCCACAGCTCGACGATCGTCGCGCGGGTGGAGGCCTGCGGTATGCGATGCGCAGGCTCTGGTGAAGCCGATCCGGCCGTGGCCCGGACAACCCCCGCTCAGGAGGCGGTTTTCTCCCGGGAGCGTTGCGACGCCGCGATCATCCGCGCAATGGCCAGCCGGACCCCCGTTTCCGCCAGCAGGTTGGGCAGGCGGGCCAGCGGCGGGATCGCGAGGTGACTCTGCAGGTGAAAGAACTCCACCTGCGCATCATTGGCGGGATCGATCTGCCCGGCATCCCGGATCCGGCCGAGCGCGATTCCCTCGGCGATCCGCGCACAGGTGTAGCTGAGCGCCAGCCTCGTCTTGCGGGGTGACGTGTCGCCCTCCGCGGGCGTGACCAGCAGGCGGTTGATATCGCGGACGTCGTCGCTGATGGCCGGGGGAAGGCCCCATTCCGCCATCAGCAGGGCGCCGATGACGGCCGCATTCGCGCCCAGCGCGAATTGTTCGTTGGCCGTGCGATCGAGCAGGCCGAGCGGCCACTGGTCGATGGCCACGCGCGGCGGCAACAGGCTGGGCATCGCGAAATCGCCCAGGAAGGTGAGCACGGTCTGCGTGGAGGCTGCGCCGACGTCGCGTACCCCCAGCTTGGGCCCGAGCAATGCGCACAGTTCGGCCGCGATCGTGCCCGCGTCGAACAAGCGGGCGTGGAAGGCCTGCAGCTCGGGGTCGTCGCTCGCAAAGGCCTGCTCGAGCGTGAACTGCAGCGCCATGTTGCGCACTGCGTTCAATCCCAGGTAAGTCACGGCGTGCGAGACGCTGACGATGGGCGAGGACAAGCCGTAGTACGCGGAGTTGACCCGGCCGATCACCTTGCCCGACAGCAGGGGCTCGTGGGTGACGAGTTCCGTGAACTTGCGCGTGTCGGCGTCGGCGAGGAAGTCGGGCGACATGAGCTGTTGTGCCGAGCGTGGCGGCAACGCGACCGTGGACAGCTGGCCGAGGAGTTCCTCGCGCCGCTGCGGCTCGAGATCATCGACCGTCAGCAGGGTGAAATCCTGCAGCTGTTCCGGGAGGACGGCTTCGTCCAGTTCGGAACGCGCGCCCGCCTCGAGGATCGCGGCGATGGCGGGGATCGGCCCGCCCGGTTCCGCCGGCACGGTCACGGGCCGGGCGACC
>NZ_JAAMFG010000023.1 GCF_011064545.1 Wenzhouxiangella sp. XN24 | reverse complement strand
CTGGCCGGTGCGCTGCGCGGTGCGGCGATGCCGGAGAGCTTGGCCTCGTCGATGCGGAACACGGAGACGGCCTGGGCGAGACCATGGGCCTGGTCTTCGAGGGAGGAGGCGGCCGCAGCCGATTCCTCGACGAGCGCGGCGTTCTGCTGCGTGACCTCGTCCATCTGGGTGACGGCGGTGGACACCTGCTCGATGCCCTGGCTCTGCTCATCCGAAGCGGCGGAGATCTCGGCCATGATGTCGGTGACCCGCTTCACGGCGGAGACGATCTCCTCCATGGTGGCGCCGGCCTG
>NZ_JAAMFG010000022.1 GCF_011064545.1 Wenzhouxiangella sp. XN24 | reverse complement strand
TTGATCTCCTTGGCCGCGGCGGCGGAGCGCTGCGCCAGGGTGCGGACCTCACCGGCGACCACGGCGAAGCCGCGACCCTGCTCCCCGGCCCGGGCTGCCTCGACGGCGGCGTTGAGGGCCAGGATGTTGGTCTGGAAGGCGATGCCGTCGATGACCTGGATGATGTCGGCGATCTTCTTGGAGCTCTCGGTGATCGCCCCCATGGTGACCACGACTTC
>NZ_JAAMFG010000021.1 GCF_011064545.1 Wenzhouxiangella sp. XN24 | reverse complement strand
GCGGCCGCCTCCTCCCTCGAGGACCAGGCCCATGGTCTCGCCCAGGCCGTCTCCGTGTTCCGCATCGACGACGCCAAGCTCTCCGGCATCGCCGCACCGCGCAGCACGCCGGCCAGGGCGCCGGCGCCGAAAGCGAGCGTCGCCAAGGCCAACGGCGCGGCCGGGAGCAACGGCAGCGCAGCCAGGGCCCCGGCCCGCAAGGCGCCCAAGCCGACCGCCGTCGCTGACGTCGGCGAGGAGTGGGCGGAGTTCTAGAGTGCCCAACCCCATCCAATGGTTCTTTGGATCTCGACCATTGGTGGGGTGCACTGCCCGGTAGGGACGCCCAGGATGGGCGCGCCGGCTGGCATTTATTAATCCAGCCGGCGCGCCGATGGTCGGCAACGAGCGTTTGCGAAGGGCGTGCTTACCCTGCGCGCGATGCAGGAAGGCAAAACGATCTACTGCTGTGCTGTGCTGCGCCGGCCGATGTGCTGCCCGTGCCGCTCAGGATTCCGGGGGCGCCGCCGGACCACTGAGGGCGGCGCCCATCTCTGGCGTCGGTGTATCGCGCGCGGACTCGCCGGCCTTTCGAGGGACGACCCGTTCTTCGAGAAATTGCATGACGACGGCGACGGTGGTCTCCGGGTCTTCCTCGTGCGGCACGTGCCCGAGCTCCTCGAACACCACCAGCCGACTGTGGTCGATGGCGCGCTCGTATTCCAGTGCGGTGGCCGGCGGAATCAGACGGTCGCGGCCGCCCCACAGGATCAGGGTCGGTTGCCTGATGCTGCCAAGACGCTCGGTGGGGCTTTCGGGCGCAGTGGCCTGTTCCAGGCGCAGCCCCAGGGCGCGGCGATTGCCCTCGCGAAGCGCCAGGTCGTAATAGCGATCGACCAGCGCGTCCGTCACGCGGGCAGGATCGCCGTACACGCTCCGCAGGCTGGACTCGATCATGCTTCTCGGCAGAAGGCGCGTCATCAGCGGCTGCAACCACGGGATCCGGGCGATGCGGAAACCAACCGGCACCGAATCGGGCGCCAGCGGAAACCCGGCTGGGTTCACCAGGACCAGGCCGGCCACCCGCTCGGGCGCCTCCACAGCCGTCTGCCAGGCAACCTGGCCGCCCAACGAGTTGCCGCCGATAACCGCCTCGGGAATCGACAGGTGATCGAGGAGTTCCAACACGAACTCCACGTAGCGTTCGACATGGTAATCATCGTGCGGAAACGGGCCAGTGAGGCCAAACCCAGGCAGATCGACCCGGATGACACGGTAACGCGGCGTCAATGCATGCGCCCAGCCCTCCCACGTGTGCAGGCTGGCCGACGTCCCGTGCAACAACACGATGGGCGGCCCGCGGCCGGGTGCGCCCTCGTCCCGGAGGTGCACCTGCATGCCCTGGAGCTCGACAAAGCTGGAGGGCGGCGGCGCCCAGCGCTGCTTGAGATCGTCCAGGGGGCGATCCGGCGCCCAGGCCAGCCCGATGGCAAATGCGAGGAGAAGCAGGAGCGCGATGGCGGAGCCCGCGAGAACCTTGCGATACAGGGGCCGGTAGGTCATTCGATTCCACACGACGGGAAGGCGGCGAATAACGCTTCTTGCGCGTTGCGCCAGGCGATCCACTCGGCCCGATTCCCCCAGCTTGGTCGGCTGGCCCGCCATTCGTCATACCTGAGCCACCAGCCCTGCACGAGGCCGATTCCCCAGTGACCCGCGATCCTGGAAAACATGAGGCCGACCGTGTCTCCCGGCTCGTGCCCTACTACCCAGACCTGCGCGGAGCATTCCGGGCCCTCTTCACAAGGGCATTCGGAGGTCACGCCGGCGATGTTGACGATCGCCTCCGGCAGCACCGAGCGCGCCGCGTCCTGGATTTCCCGCACTTCTTCGTCGCTGATGTTTTCCTTGCGGAGATAGGTTTCGATCCGCTTCGGCCGCGTGCTGGCGATATAGCTTCGACGCTCAGCCTGCGCGTCACGTTCGGCGCGTGTTTGCGCTTCCACCACGGCGGGGAAGCACAGGGAGATGCAGAGCAATGCCGCCACTCCCGTCTTCGTTGCCGTCGATTGCTGCCTGTTGCTCCGCATTGCGGGAGTATCGCATCTGCGCAGCATGATGCCGCAACCTCGGCGGCGGCTAGCCGGCCTCGACGTCGGCCTCGCTAGAAAACCACGAGCTCCTTATTCGCGGCACCACGACTTCCTCTCGTCTATGATCGACACCGAGCGACGATGAAGGGGGCGAGCCATGGCAACCGGTTGGGCGCGTGACGGCGCCGTGCAGGACCAGATCGATGCCACGATCAAGGCGGGTGTCGAGCGAGCTCGCCAGGGCCTGCCGACGGGACCAAGCCTCGAGCGCTGCGAAGCGTGCGATACGGAAATTTCAGCGGCCCGGCGTAAGGCAATACCCGGCGTTCGCCTGTGTGTCGCCTGTCAGGAAGAGCGCGACGCGAAGCAGCGCAATGTTGCCGGTTACAACCGTCGCGGCAGCAAGGACAGTCAGCTCAGGTGACCTGGCAATCCCGATCCCTTGCGGTGCGGGGAATTCGGCAATGGGACGGCGGAGCTCGATAGGTACAAGAGGAAAGGGCTGCTTCCGCAACCCGGTGATTTTTGGCGCGCCCGGAGAGATGACCGGCGCCGCTGCGCGGCTCCGTTGTCTCGGCCGACTGCGTCGGCCTCAGCTCGAACTCGGCTTTATCCGTCGGGAGTTCGACTCTCTCCGGAGTCATCGGTCAAACAAAAAAGGGCCCCGTTGGGACCCTTTTTCATTTGATTGGCGCGCCCGGAGAGATTCGAACTCCCGACCTTCTGGTTCGTAGCCAGACACTCTATCCAACTGAGCTACGGGCGCGTTTCTTGATCGGCTCCGGGTCGAACCCCGGCTGTACTACTTCGAGGGTTCGAATCCCCTTGTGATCTCTTCTCAAACTGTGGCGGAGAGGGAGGGATTCGAACCCTCGAAGGGGGTTTAAGCCCCTTACTCCCTTAGCAGGGGAGCGCTTTCGACCACTCAGCCACCTCTCCTGTTAACTTTCCGGCCCGGCGCGCCGATTGGCACTCCCGGCGAAAGGCGACGAATGATAGCGGGGGGTGGGAGACAGGTAAAGGGCTCAGTCCGTCCGCTCACCCTCTTGCGGCTCGGAGACCGCAGCGTCGCCACCCTGTTCCTTCTGGATGCGCTCGTAGATCTCCTGGCGGTGCACCGAGACATCACGTGGAGCATTGACCCCCAGGCGAACCTGGTTGCCTTTCACGCCGAGCACGGTGACCTGGACCTCGTCCCCGATCACAACCGTCTCGCCAACGCGCCTGGTTAGAATCAGCATGATAGTTTCCCTGCCTGCTGTCGCAGTGCTGTTTCGCAGTATGTTAGACAATTAACCGCCCGGACACACCAACAACGTTGGCAAGCCGATGAAAATCGGAAGATTTTCCCAAATGCGGCCGGAATGGCGGGTTATGTGACTATTTTCGACCTATTTTGCTGGGTCAGGTTCCCGGTCCAGTCCGAATGCTTCATGCAGACTGCGCACGCCCAACTCCAGGTATTTTTCTTCGATCAGGACGGAAATCTTGATTTCCGACGTTGAGACCATCCGCACGTTGATCCCTTCGCGCGCCAGCACCTCGAACATGGTGGTCGCCACGCCCGCATGGCTGCGCATGCCGACGCCGACCACGGAGATCTTCGCCACGTTGGCGCTGCCCAGCACCTCCCCCGCGTCGATGTCCACGGCCGCGGTGCGCACCAGCTCCATGGCCTGGTCGTATTCCTCGCGCGGCACGCTGAAGCTGAAATCCACCACGCCGGCGCGGGGCGCGTTCATCACGATCATGTCCACGATGATGTGTGACTCGGAGACGCGATTGAGGATCGCGTAACCGTTACCCGGCCGGTCGGGCACCCCGGTGATGGTCACCTGGGCTTCGTCGCGGGAGAAGGCGATTCCGGAGACGACGGGTGCTTCCACGTCTGGTTCCTCGTAGCTGATCAGGGTGCCCTCGCCTTCGCCGCTGTTGTGCAGCACGCGGACGGGCACATTGTACTTGCCGGCGAACTGCACCGAGCGGATCTGCAGCACGCGCGATCCGAGACTCGACAGCTCCAGCATTTCCTCGAAGGTGACGCGCGACAGGCGCCGCGCCCGGGGCACCATGCGCGGATCGGTCGTGTAGACGCCGTCCACGTCGGTGAGGATCTGGCATTCATCGGCGCCCAGCGCCGCCGCCAGCGCCACCCCGGTCGTGTCGGAGCCGCCGCGCCCCAGCGTCGTCACCTGGTCGTCGCGGTCCACTCCCTGGAATCCCGCCACGACGGGGATGACGCCCGCCGCGAGGTCGGCTTCCAGCCCCGCGGTCTCGACCGCCTCGATCCGTGCTTTCGCGTGGACGCTGTCGGTGCGGATCCGCACCTGGTGGCCGAGCCAGGAGCGCGCTTCCAGCCCCTGTTCCCGCAGCGCCATGGCCATCAACGAAATGGACACCTGTTCACCCGAGGACAGCAGCATGTCGAGTTCGCGGGGTCTCGGCCGTGTCGAGATCGCGTGGGCCCTGGCGAGCAGCTCATCCGTGGTGTCGCCCATCGCGGAAAGCACGACGACGACCTCGTGGCCCTCGCGCTGCTTGCGCGCCACCACGCCGGCCGCCGCGCGGATGTGCTCCACCGTGGCGACGGAGCTGCCGCCGAATTTCATGATGAACCGCGCCATGATGCCCTAGCCCGCGGTCTCCTGGCCGAGCCGCTCGCGCGCGAAACGCCGTGCCTGCTCGAGGGCGTCGTCGAGGCGTGCGGGATCGGCGCCCCCTGCCTGGGCGAGATCGGGCCGCCCGCCGCCCTTGCCGCCGACCAGTTCCGCCGCGGCATTGACCAGTTCGACGGCGCTGAGCCGCTCGGCCCGGTCCCTGGTCACGCCGGCCACCAGCCGCACCTTGCCGCCATCGGCCGCGCCCAGCAGCACGACGCCGCTGCCGAGCTTCTGCTTGAAGCGATCGACCGCGTCGCGCATGACCTTGGGATCGCTGCCGTCGAGTCGCGCGATGTAGACCTTCGTATCGCCGATGGTCTCGGCGCGTTCGGCCGGATCCTCGCCGCCGCCGCCCGTGGCGAGGCGTGTCTGGAGTTGCTGGACTTCTTTTTCCAGGTGCCGCGCGCGCTCGATGAGATGGTGTACTTTGTCCCCCGCCTCGTCCCAGCCGCTTTTCAGCATCCGCGACACGGACTCGAGGGTTTCCTCGTGACGGGCGATCCAGTCCAGCGCGCCCTGGCCGGTCACGGCCTCGATGCGGCGCACGCCGGAGGCGATGCCCGTCTCGGCAACGATCTTGAACAGGCCGATGTCGCCGGCCCGCCGCACGTGACAGCCGCCGCACAATTCCATCGAGAAATCGCCGAGCTTCAGTACCCGCACGCGATCGGCGTATTTCTCGCCGAACAGCGCGAGCGCGCCTTCGGCGACGGCCTCCTCAAAGGCGACGACCCGGATCTCGGCCGCGGCATTCGCCCGGACCTGGGCGTTGACCAGCGCCTCGATCTCGGCCAGCTGCTCGCGCGTGACGGGTTCGTAGTGGGAAAAGTCGAACCGCAGTCGGTCCGGCGCGACCAGCGAACCCTTCTGCTGCACATGTTCGCCGAGGACCCGGCGCAGCGCGGCATGCAAAAGGTGGGTCGCCGAATGGTTGAGCACGGTCGCCTGGCGCGCGGCCGCATCCACCTCGGCGCGCACGGATTCGCCGCCCTCGAGGCGCCCCCTGACCATCCGGCCATGGTGGGCATGGGCCTTGCCCCACTTGCGCGTGTCGGTGACCTCGAACTCGCCTGCGGCGGCGCGGATCCGTCCCACGTCGCCGACCTGGCCGCCCGATTCTGCGTAGAACGGTGTCTCGTCGAGAATGATCACGCCCTCGTCGCCCTCGCCGAGCGCATCCACTTCGCGGCCGTCCTTGTGCAGGGCGAGGACCACGCCGGAGGCGAGCAACGAGTCATAGCCGACGAACTTCGACTCGAGCCCGGTCTCGCTCGACGGGCCGTAATCCACGTCGAAGCGGCTCGCGGCCCGCGCCCGCTCGCGCTGCGCGGCCATGGCCTGTTCGAAGCCCTCGGTGTCGACGGCGAGGCCGCGCTCACGCGCGATGTCGGCGGTCAGGTCGAGCGGAAAGCCATAGGTATCGTAGAGGCGAAACGCTGTTTCGCCGGGGATGACCTTGTCGGTGAGCCCGGCGATGGCCGTGTCCAGCAGGCGCATGCCCTGGTCCAGCGTCTCGGCGAAGCGCGCCTCTTCCTGGCTGAGGACACGCTCGACATGGCCGCGCGACTTGCTGAGCTCGGGGTACGCCGCGCCCATCTGCGCCTCCAGCGTCTCCACGAGGCGCCAGAAAAACGGCTGCTCCATGCCGAGCTGGTAGCCGTGACGGATGGCGCGGCGGATGATCCGGCGCAACACGTAGCCGCGCCCCTCGTTGGACGGCAGCACGCCGTCCACGACGAGGAAGGCACAGGCGCGGATATGGTCGGCGATGACCCGCAACGAGGCGCTGCTGCGATCCTCGCAGCCGGTCAGCTCGGCGGCCCGTTCCACGAGGGCGCGGAACAGGTCGATGTCGTAGTTCGAGTGCACGCCCTGCAGGACGGCGGCGAGTCGCTCCAGGCCCATGCCCGTGTCCACCGAGGGCTTCGGCAACGGCGTCATGACACCGTCCGTGGTGCGGTTGAACTGCATGAACACCAGGTTCCAGATCTCGACGTAGCGGTCGCCGTCCTCGTCCGGGGAGCCGGGCGGGCCGCCGGGGACCTCCGGGCCATGGTCGTAGAAGATCTCCGAACAGGGGCCGCAGGGCCCGGTATCGCCCATCGACCAGAAATTCGAGTCGGCGCCCAGGCGCGTGACGCGACCCGGTTCGAGGCCGATCTGCTCGGTCCAGATCGCGGCGGCTTCGTCATCCTCCTCGTACACCGTCACCCAGAGCTTCTCCGCAGGCAGGCCGAGCGTGCCGGTCACGTAGTCCCACGCGTAGCGGATGGCGTCTTCCTTGAAATAGTCGCCGAAGCTGAAGTTGCCGAGCATCTCGAAGAAGGTGTGGTGGCGCGCCGTGTAACCGACGTTCTCCAGGTCGTTGTGCTTGCCGCCCGCGCGCACGCAGCGCTGCGCGGATGCGGCACGCCGGTAGGGACGCTTGTCCTGGCCGAGGAACACGTCCTTGAACTGGACCATGCCGGCGTTGGTGAACAACAGCGTCGGGTCGTTGCCCGGCACCAGCGGGCTCGACGGCACGACCTCGTGGCCGCGGGCCGCGAAGAAGTCGAGGAAGCTCTGGCGAATCTCTGCGCTTTTCATGGGATTGGGTCGTGATCCTTGGCGTGTAGCCCGTCATTGTGCGTCACGGCAGGCACCGGGGCCAAGATGCCGGGGCCATGCGCGGATCAGTCGTGCTCGCGCGCGAGGGCGAAGCGGACCTGGTCGCTGGTGAAGCCGCGGTACTCGAGGAAGCGCGACTGGCGGACTCGCTCGTTCCATTCGGCAGGCGGCGTGTCGCCGAAACGGCGCCGTCGGGCCTCGCGGGCCAGCTCGAACCAGTCCACCTCGGCCGCCTCGAGGGCCGCCTCGACGATCGTTGCCGAGACCCCGCGCTCCTGGAGTTCGCGGCGGATCCGCGCGGGGCCGTGGCGCCGCCCGATCCGGCTGGTGAACAGCGCCTCGGCGTAGCGGGCATCGCTCTGCAGGCCGCGCTCGGCAAGCGCGTCCAGCACCGTCTCCATGAGCTCTGCCGGGACACCGCGGTCCCCAAGCTTGCGGCTCAGCTCCGCGCGGCTGTGCTCGCGTCGCGCCAGCAGCCCGACCGCCGCGGCCTCGACGCTGGCCGCGGTCCAGTCGTCGGCCTTGCCGTCACCCGACCGTTTCGCCCGCATCGGTCTCCTGCGCGGCGCCGGCCTTCTTCGGCAACAGCAACTCGCGCAGCTGGCCCTCGATGTCGGCCGCGACCTCCGGATGTTCCACCAGGAACTGCCGGACGTTGTCCTTGCCCTGGCCGATCCGGTCGCCGTTGTAGCTGTACCAGGAGCCCGACTTGTCGATGATGTTGTGCTGCGCGCCGAGGTCGATGATCTCGCCCTCGCGGCTGATCCCCGAGCCGTACAGGATCTCGAACTCGGCCTGGCGGAACGGCGGTGCGACCTTGTTCTTCACCACCTTGACGCGCGTCTGGTTGCCGATCACCTCGTCGCCCTTCTTCAATGCGCCGATGCGGCGGATGTCGAGCCGCACGGAGGAATAGAACTTCAGCGCGTTGCCGCCGGTGGTGGTCTCCGGGCTGCCGAACATAACGCCGATCTTCATGCGGATCTGGTTGATGAAGATCACCATGGCGTTGGTGCGCTTGATGGTGCCGGTCAGCTTGCGCAGCGCCTGCGACATGAGGCGCGCCTGCAGGCCCACGTGCGAGTCGCCCATCTCGCCCTCGATCTCCGCCTTCGGCGTCAGCGCCGCGACCGAGTCGACCACGATCACGTCCACGGCGCCCGAGCGCACCAGCATGTCGGTGATCTCCAGCGCCTGCTCGCCCGTGTCGGGCTGCGACACCAGCAGGTCGTCGAGGTTCACGCCGAGCTTCTCGGCATAGGTCGGGTCCAGCGCGTGTTCGGCGTCCACGAAGGCCGCGGTGCCGCCGGCCTTCTGGCATTCGGCGATGACCTGCAGCGTGAGCGTCGTCTTGCCGGAGGATTCCGGCCCGTAGATTTCCACCACCCGGCCGCGCGGCAGGCCGCCGATGCCCAGCGCCACGTCGAGGCCGAGGGACCCGGTGGAGACGACCGGGACGTCGCGCACGATCGCGGAGTCGCCGAGGCGCATCACGGAGCCCTTGCCAAACTGTTTCTCGATCTGGCCGAGGGCGGCGGCCAGGGCTTTCTTGCGGTTATCGTCCATGGGCTGTGTGTCGCTTCCGGGTGGCATGAATAAGGGTCCGATTATTCCACATCCGGGGGCACGGGGCAGCGGCGATTTCGGGACGAAGCGACGGATTTCGCGCCCCGGCCCTTGTCCGGCGGGGTTTAGGCCAGTTCCCAGCGATCGAGAATTTCGTAATCGGCGCCTTCGGGTCGCGTCTCGGAGCGGACCAGCACGAATTCGCGCACCGGCCAGCGGACCGGCTGCGGCACCGCGGGCAGCTCGCAGTGCCGACAGCGCCGCAGCAGCGTGAGATGCGGCACGAAGGGACGCGTCTCCGGCGGAAAACCGAGCGGTTCCAGGGCCGCCCACAGCGCAGCGGCGAGTGCCGTCGCCGCGGGCGTCGGCCGGCTGCTTCCCAGCCAGGCGACCCCGGCACGCGGCCAGTGGCCGAAGGTGTCCAGCGCCAGCTCGAAAGCGGTGGCATGCACCGAGCCGGCCGCAGCACGCAGCGGATCGAGCCGCGATGCCTCGACTTTCCCGAGGAAAGCCAGCGTGAGATGGTAGTTCCGTGCCGCCACGGGGCGGCCTTCGCAGGCCTCGAGAAGAGGCGCAGCCGCGGCCGAGAGCGCCTTGCGGACCGGCGGCGCCGGCCAGAGGGCGAAGAACAGCCGCAAGCTCAACTCATCATGACCCCTGCCAGCGCCCGGTTGACGGCCTGGCGCCGGATGGCGTCCCGATCGCCCTGGAAGTGCTCGAGGCGCGTCTTGTAGATCACGCCGTCACCGTCGGCTCGCGCCCAGGCGAACCACACGGTGCCCACGGGCTTGTCCGGCGTGCCGCCGCCCGGGCCGGCCACCCCGCTCACGGCCACGGCGCGATCCGCCCCGGTGCGCGCCAGCGCGCCCTGGGCCATGGCCTCGACCACGGCCTTGCTCACGGCACCTTCGCTCTCGAGCAGCTCGCCCGGCACGCCCAGCAGGGCCGTCTTCGCCGCATCGGCGTAGCTCGCGATGCCCGCCAGAAACCATTCCGAACTGCCGGGAATATCCGTCACCGCCTTGGCGATCCAGCCGGCCGTGCAGGACTCGGCCGTGGCCAGCTTCTCGCCGCGCGCCACCAGCCACACGCCGACTTCGCGGGAGAGCTTCAAGAGGCGCGTGTCGTCAGGAATCATGCGGGACCCCCTCTCTGTGGTTGACCTAGCCTGCCACCAACCGCGGCCGAGCAAAAGAGGTCCCCGGAGGCGCCGCAACCAGGGTGGCAGGCGCCGCTCTGTGACAGGGCTGTCGCGGGTGAGCGATCGCCGGTGAGCCGGCGCGCCCGACCTGCTAGCATGCGGGGCCTCGCGGCGGAATCTTCATGAGCGCAGAGCACCTCGAACAGCACACCCCGATGATGCGGCAGTTCCTGCGCATCAAGGCCGAGTATCCCGACATCCTGCTGTTCTACAGGATGGGCGATTTCTACGAGCTGTTCTACGACGATGCGCGGCGCGCGGCGAAGCTCATCGACATCACCCTGACGACCCGCGGCCATAGCGCCGGCCGGCCGATCCCGATGGCCGGCGTTCCGGTGCACAGCGTCGAGGGTTATCTCGCGAAGCTGGTGCGCAAGGGCGAGTCGATCGCCATCTGCGAGCAGATCGGCGATCCCGCGACCTCGAAGGGGCCCGTGGAGCGCCAGGTCGTGCGCGTGGTGACGCCCGGCACGGTTACCGACGAGAGCCTGCTCGAGGCGCGTCGCGAAGTGCTGCTCGGCTGCGTGCACGCCGGCCCCGGGGGCATCGGCATCGCCTGGCTGGACCTGGCGGCGGGCCGCTTCCGCGTGACGCGCGTCGAGGGTGCGGAGGCGCTCGCCGCGGAACTCGAGCGGCTGCAGCTGGCCGAGATCCTGGTCGGCGAGGACCAGCCGCTGCCGGCGGCGGTCGGCACGCTGCCGGGGGTGCGCACCCGGCCGCCGTGGCATTTCGACCTGGACGCGGCCACGCGCCTGCTGTGCCGGCAGTTCGGCGTCGCGGACCTGGAAGGCTTCGGCTGCGCGGACCTGCCGGAGGCCGTGCAGGCCGCCGGCTGCCTGTTGCAGTACGTGCATGACACCCAGTGCGGCGCCCTGCCCCACCTGCGCGGACTCGCCACCGAGACCCGCGACCAGGCGCTGGTCATGGACGCGGCGACCCGGCGCAACCTGGAGATCGACCGCAACCTCTCGGGGCGCCACGAGCACACCCTTCTCGGCGTGCTCGACGAGACGGTCACGCCGATGGGCAGTCGCCTGCTGCGCCGCTGGCTGACCCGGCCGCTGCGCGATCGTGAAATCCTCGAAGGCCGCCACGAAGCCATCGAGCGATTGCTGCTCGACGGCGACCCGCCGGGGATGCGCGAGGTGCTCCGGGGGATCGGCGACCTGGAGCGCATTCTCGCCCGCGTCGCGCTGCGCTCGGCCCGGCCGCGCGACCTGGCGGGTTTGCGCGAGGGCCTGGCCCGCCTGCCCGCATTGCGCACGGCGCTCGCCGGAACGCATGCCCCCAGGCTGGACACACTCGCGGCGGAATGCGGCGAGCACGGCGATACGCACGAGCTGCTGGAGCGTGCCGTCATCGACAACCCGCCCGTGCTGATCCGCGACGGCGGCGTCATCGCGCCGGGCTGGGATGCCCAACTCGACGAACTGCGCGCCCTGTCCACCGAGGCCGACGGCTTTCTTGCCGACCTGGAGACGCGCGAACGCGAACGCACCGGCCTGCCCTCGCTCAAGGTCGGCTACAACCGCGTGCACGGCTATTACATCGAGATCGGCCGGGCGCAGGCGAAAAACGCGCCGGCGGATTACACCCGCCGCCAGACGCTGAAGGCGGCCGAGCGCTTCATCACGCCGGAGTTGAAGGACTTCGAGGACAAGGTTCTGTCCGCCCGCGAGCGCGCCCTGGCCCGCGAGAAGGCGCTTTACGATGCCCTTGTCGAGACCCTCGTGGAGCGACTCGGGCCGCTGCAGCTGATGGCCCTCGCGGTCGCCGAGCTGGACGTGCTGGCGAACCTCGCCGAGCGCGCCGCCGCGCTGGATCTCAGCCGCCCCAGGCTGCTCGACCAGCCGCGGCTGGAGATTCGCGGCGGGCGTCACCTGGTGGTGGAACGGGTCTCCAGCGAGCCCTTCATCCCGAACGACCTGGCACTCGACGGGCAGCGCCGCATGCTGGTCATCACCGGACCCAACATGGGCGGCAAGTCCACCTACATGCGCCAGGCCGCGCTGATCGTGATCCTGGCCTACGCGGGCAGCTTCGTGCCGGCCGCGGCGGCCGAGCTGGGGCCCGTGGACCGGATCTTCACCCGCATCGGGGCCTCGGACGATCTCGCCGGCGGGCGGTCCACGTTCATGGTGGAAATGACCGAGGCGGCCAATATCCTGAACAACGCGACGGACCACAGTCTCGTGCTGATGGACGAGATCGGGCGCGGCACGAGCACCTTCGACGGCCTGTCGCTGGCCTGGGCCTGCGCGCATCACATCGGCGCGGAGATCGGCGCGTTCACGCTGTTCGCGACCCATTACTTCGAGCTGACCGCGCTGGCCCGGGAGTTGCCCGCCTGCGCGAACGTGCACCTCGACGCGACCGAGCATGCCGGCAAGCTGGTGTTCCTCCACAGCGTGCGGGAAGGTCCCGCCAACCAGAGCTACGGCCTGCAGGTGGCGGCGCTGGCCGGGGTGCCGCCCGACGTCATCCGCCGCGCGCGCGACTACCTGCGCGAACTGGAACAGGATCGCGCGGCGGCCAGCGGGCCCCAGGCCGAGTTGCCCCTGTTCGATCCCGCACCCGCCGACGCCGTGGCCGAAGAGCGCGCCGACGCCCTTCGCGCCCGTCTCGAGCCGATCGATCCCGACACCCTGACGCCGCGGGAGGCGCAGGCACTCCTCTACGAACTGAAGGCGCTGACAAAACCATGACCCTGCTGATCGTGTTTTTCTGCCTGGCCATCATCGTCTCTTTCGCCTGCTCGATGTGGGAATCGGTGCTGCTCTCCATCACGCCGAGCTACGTGACGCGGGCCAATGCTGACGGCACCGCCACGGGGCGCCTGCTGATGGAGTTCAAGCAGGACATCGACCGGCCCCTGTCGGCCATCCTCACGCTCAACACCATCGCGCATACGGTCGGCGCCATCGGCGTCGGGGCCCAGGCCAGCCGGATCTGGAGCAGCGAAGGGTTCGACGTCTTCGGCATCGTGATCGGCTTCGAGGCCATCGTCGCCGCCGTGACGACGCTGGCCATCCTGGTGCTCTCGGAGATCATTCCGAAAACCATCGGGGCGAACAACTGGGAGCGCCTCGCGCCGATGACGGTCGCGAGTCTCAAGGTCCTGATCTTCGTGCTCTGGCCGCTGGTGTGGATGAGCCAGGTGATCACGCGCCACCTGAAGAAAGACAAGTCGCTGCCGGTCTTCAGCCATGCCGAGTTTCTCGCGATGACGGAGATGGGCCGGGCCGAGGGCCAGCTGGACGAGCGCGAGGCGGCGGTGATCAACAACCTGCTGAGCCTCAACCGGCTGCGGGTGCACGACGTGATGACCCCCCGTCCGGTAGTGGTGGCCGGCGACCAGGCCGACACGGTGGCGGAATTCCTGGCCGAGCATCCTGATTTGCCGCATTCGCGTATCCCGGTTTTCGAGGAGGAGATCGACAAGGTCACCGGCATCGTGTTCAAGGACGACCTGCTCGCCGCCATGGGCACCGGCGAGGGGCATCGCACGCTCGCGGAGCTCGAGCGGGAAGCTTTGTTCGTGCCTGAGAGCCTGTCGCTGGCGACCGTGTTGCCGCAACTGCTCGAGCGGCGTCAGCAGCTGGCCATCGTCGTGGACGAGTACGGTGTCACGGCCGGGGTCCTCACGGTGGAAGACCTGCTCGAGACCCTGCTGGGAATCGAGATCCTGGACGAGAAGGATGCGGTGGCCGATCTGCGGCGCGTTGCGCGGGAACGCTGGGAGGCGCGCCAAAAACAGCTCAAGCGCGGTTCCTGAGCCATCGCCTCAGCAGCTGGCGGCGAAGCGGCCGATGAGCTCGATCGCGGCGCGGTTGGTCGGCGACGTGGCGCGCTCCATGGCCGCCTGCAGCGGCAGCCACTCGTAACGCACATGCTCGGTGGAATCGAGCGCGATCTCGACGCGCTCCGGTAACCGCAGGGCGAAGGCATGCTCCAGGTTCTCGGTGACGCCCGGCGCGAACCGCTCGCGCCAGGCCGGCGCGATCGTGAAGCGCTCGTTGACCCCGAGGTCCAGCAGGCCGTGCGCGCTCAAGCCGGTTTCCTCGCGCAGCTCGCGCACCGCGGCTTCCCAGGGTTGTTCATCTACCTCGAGGCTGCCGGTCACGGACTGCCACCAGCCGGCCGGGACATGCCGTTCCAGCAGCAGCACTTCGAGGTCCGCGGTGTAGACCACCACCAGCACGGACTCGGGCCGCTTGTGCGCCGTGCCGGAAGGCTGGGATCCGTTTTCCGCCATGCCGTGGAACCGCCGGACCGGGCGTCGCGCCGGTCCTACTCGGCCGCCGGCTTGCGCACCCGGATGGACAGCTCGCGCAGCTGCTTGTCCGGCACTTCGCTCGGCGCATCGGTCAGCGGACAGCTCGCCGTCTGGGTCTTCGGGAAGGCGATGACTTCGCGGATGCTGGATGCGCCGGCCATCAGCATCACCATGCGGTCGATGCCGAAGGCGATGCCGCCGTGCGGCGGGCAGCCGTACTTCAAGGCGTCCAGCAGGAAGCCGAACTTGGCACGCGCCTCTTCTTCCTCGATGCCGAGGAGCTGGAACACGGCCTGCTGCATGGCGCGGTCATGGATACGGATGGAACCCCCGCCGATCTCGGAGCCGTTGAGGACCATGTCGTAGGCGCGCGACAGGGCGTTGCCCGGGTCCGCCGCCAGCGCCGCGTAATCGTCCACCGCGGGCGCGGTGAAGGGATGGTGCAGGGCGAACCAGCGCTTCTCGCCCTCGTCCCACTCGAACATGGGGAAATCGACCACCCACAGCGGCCGCCAGCCGGCCGCGAGCAGGCCGAGGTCCATGCCGAGCTTGTCGCGCAGCGCGCCGAGCGCATCGTTCACCACCTTCGCCTTGTCGGCGCCGAAGAACACCAGGTCACCGGTCTCGGCGCCGGTGCGGGACATGATCCCGGAGATGGCCTCGTCGGGCAGGAACTTCAGGATCGGCGACTGCAGGCCGTCGCGCCCCGCCGCGGCGTCGTTGACCTTGATGTAGGCGAGGCCGCGCGCACCGTAGCGGCCGACGAAAGCGGTGTACTCGTCGATCTCCTTGCGCGTCAGGCTGCCGCCGCCCGGCACGCGCAGCGCCGCCACGCGTCCCTTCGGATCAACCGCCGGCCCGGCGAAGACCTTGAACTCCACGTTCGCAACCAGGTCGGCGACTTCCACCAGCTCCAGCGGGTTGCGCAGGTCCGGCCGGTCGGTGCCGAAACGCTCCATGGCCTCCGCCCACGCCATGCGCGGAAAAGACTCCGGCAGCGCCACGTCCAGCACGTCGCGGAACAACTCCCGCACCATCGATTCCATCAGGTCGGTGATGCCCGCCTCGTCCATGAACGAGGTCTCGACGTCGAGCTGGGTGAATTCCGGCTGGCGATCGGCGCGCAGGTCCTCGTCGCGGAAGCAGCGCGCGATCTGGTAGTAGCGATCGAGGCCCGACATCATCAGCAGCTGCTTGAACAGCTGCGGCGACTGCGGCAAGGCGTAGAACTTGCCGGCGAAGTTGCGCGCCGGGACGAGGTAGTCGCGCGCGCCCTCCGGCGTGGCCTTGGTCAGGATGGGCGTCTCGACATCGACGAAACCGTGCGCATCGAGGAAGGCGCGCAATGCCCGCGTGACCCGGTGCCGGAGGCGGAGATTGTCGAGCATCTCCGGGCGGCGCAGGTCCAGGTAGCGATAGCGCAGGCGCAGGTCCTCGCCGGCGGGTTCGTCGTGGTGAAACGGCGGCGTCTCGCTGCGGTTGAGCACGGTCAGCCGACGCGCCACCAGCTCCACCTGGCCGGAAGCCAGCGACGGGTTCACCGTGCCCTCCGGCCGCGCGCGGATCTCGCCGCGGACCTGCAGGACGAACTCCGAGCGGGCGCTCTCCGCGAGGGCGAAGGTCGCCGCGTCGTCCGGGTTGAACACGACCTGCAACAGCCCCTCGCGGTCCCGCAGGTCGATGAAAATCACGCCGCCATGGTCGCGCCGCCGGTGGACCCAGCCCACCACGGTGGCTTCCCGGCCGATCAGCGACTCGTTGACTTCGCCGCAGTAGTGGCTACGCATGAGATTCGGTTCCTCGAGGGCTGCGCCCGCCGCCGCCGCGGGAAGACGCTGAAGGGAGCGGGATGTTAAAGACCCTCCCGGGGCGGCGCAAGGCTGGCCTTCGCGGCGTCCGGACTGGTCCAGCGCGGCACCGCCACGCCGAGCGAGATGATCATGCGCAGGCCCTCGTCGACCCGCATGTCCAGCGGCACGAGTTCCCTGGACGGGACGAACAGGAGGTAGCCGGAAGTGGGGTTCGGCGTGGTCGGCAGGAACACGCACACCACGTCCTCGTCCGTGCGGGCCTGCACTTCGCCGACCAGTTCCGAGGTCTGGAAGCACATGCTCCAGACGCCCTTGCGCGGGAACTCGACCAGCAGCACCCGCTTGAAGGCCGTGCTGCGATCCGAAAACACCGTCTCGGCCACCTGCTTGGCGCCCGAATAGATGCCGTTGATCAGCGGGATGCGGGTCACGATCTGGTCGCCGAGCTCCACCAGGCGGCGCCCGGCGAAGTTCGCCGCGAACAACCCCGTGACGACCAGGATGCCGAGCGCCAGCAACAGTCCGAGGCCGGGGATGCTGAAGCCCAGCAGCGCCTCCGGGCGCCATGGCTCCGGGAGGAACAACAACAACTGGTCCACGAAGCGGATCAGAAAGCGCACCACGAGGAACGTGACGAGCAGGGGGATCCACAGGATCAGCCCCGTGACGAGATACTTCCGGAACGTCTTAAGCAACGCCGCCCGCCTTGCCGGCACCCGCTTTGGACGCGTCCGAGCCGGGCTTTTTCGCCGCGGCCGGCGTCGGCCCGGCCTTCCCGGAACCCTTGCCGCCCTCTTTGGCGCCGCTCTTCTCGCTGCTCTTTCCGGCCTCCGGGCCGCTCTTGCCGCCGCCTTTTTCGCCGCTCGATTGCTCGCCACTGGCAGCGGGCTTCGCTTCGGCGCCCTTGCCCTCCGCCGCTGCGCCCCCGTCGCCCTTGCTGTCGGACTCGGCGATGTTGCGCCGCTTGTCGTTCTTGAAATCGGTCTCGTACCAGCCGCCGCCCTTGAGACGGAAACTGGGCGCGGACATCTGGCGCTTCAGCTGCGGCGCGCCGCAGGCGGGACAGTCCACCAGGGGGGCGTCCGCCAGCCTCTGCAGGGCGTCGAGCTGATGGCCGCACGCCGCACAGGCGTATTCATAGATCGGCATGTTCCGGGTCCTCGTCGCCGGGCCACCGGGGCCCGAGTCGATGCTTCATGGGGCTGGCGCCGCAAAACTCAAGAGTATACGGGCGCGCACCCGTTTTGGCCCGCTTAGCCCGCGACGCCGAACTCCAGTCCGTCCGGCCCGGCGTCCACTTGCACCGTCACCCCGGGGACGAACTCGCCGCGCAGGATGCGCTGCGCCAGCGGGTTCTCCACCTGCTGCTGGATGGCGCGCTTCAGCGGCCGTGCCCCGTACACCGGGTCGAAGCCGGCCTCGGCGAGCCGGTCCACCGCCGCGTCGGTCAGCTCTAGGCGCATGTCCCGCTCGGCCAGGCGCCGGTGCAGGTGCGCCAGCTGGATATCGACGATCACGCGGATCTGCTCGCGTCCGAGGGCGTGGAACACCACCACGTCGTCCACGCGGTTGATGAACTCGGGGCGGAAATGCTGCGTCACCACCTCCATCACCGCGTCTTTCATCCGGTCGTAGTCGGCGCCCGGGCCGAGTTCCTGGATGCGCTGCGAACCGAGGTTCGAGGTCATGACGATGACCGCGTTCTTGAAATCCACCGTGCGGCCGTGGCCGTCGGTGAGGCGGCCGTCGTCCAGGATCTGCAGCAGCACGTTGAACGTATCCGGATGCGCCTTCTCGACCTCGTCGAGCAGGATCACCGAGTAGGGCCGGCGCCGCACGGCTTCGGTCAGGTAGCCACCTTCCTCGTAGCCCACGTAGCCCGGCGGCGCGCCGATCAGCCGCGCCACGGAGTGCTTCTCCATGAACTCCGACATGTCGATGCGCACCATCGCTTCCTCGGTATCGAACATGAACTCGGCCAGCGCCTTGCACAGCTCGGTCTTGCCGACGCCGGTCGGGCCGAGGAACAGGAAGGAGCCGATCGGGCGGTTCGGGTCCGAAAGCCCGGCGCGCGAGCGGCGAATGGCGTTGGATACCGCCAGCAACGCCTCGGCCTGGCCGACGACGCGCTTCTCCAGCGCCTCCTCCATGCGCAGCAGCTTGTCCCGCTCGCTTTCGAGCATGCGCGACACCGGGATCCCAGTCCATTTCGACACCACCTCGGCGACTTCCTCGTCCGTGACGCGGTTGCGCAGCAGGCGCGTCTCGCGGGGGGCCTGCTCACCCGCGCTCGCGAGGCGCTTCTCCAGCTCGGGTATGCGCCCGTACTGCAGCTCCGACATGCGGCCCAGGTCGCCGGCGCGCCGCGCCGTCTCGAGCTCGACCCGCGCGCGTTCCAGCTCTTCCTTGATCTGCGAGGCGCCCTGCACCTCGGCTTTCTCCGCCTTCCATATCTCCTCGAGATCCGAGTACTGGCGCTCCAGCGACTCGAGCTCGGTCTCGAGCGTCTGCAAGCGCTTTTTCGAGGCCTCGTCCGATTCCTTCTTCAGCGCCTCACGCTCGATCTTGAGCTGGATGACGCGCCGCTCGAGCCGGTCGAGCTCCTCCGGCTTCGAGTCGATCTCCATGCGGATGCGGGACGCCGCCTCGTCCACCAGGTCGATGGCCTTGTCCGGCAGCTGGCGGTCGCTGATGTAGCGATGCGAGAGGGTGGCGGCCGCGACGATCGCCGGATCGGTGATCTCGACGCCGTGATGCACTTCGTAGCGCTCCTTCAGGCCGCGCAGGATGGCGATGGTTTCCTCGACGGTCGGCTCGCCGATCAGCACCTTCTGGAAGCGCCGCTCCAGCGCGGCGTCCTTCTCGATGTACTTGCGGTACTCGTCCAGCGTGGTCGCGCCGACGCAGTGCAGTTCGCCGCGCGCCAGCGCCGGCTTCAACATGTTGCCGGCGTCCAGCGAACCCTCGGCCTTGCCCGCGCCGACCACGGTGTGCAGCTCGTCGATGAACAGGATGACGCGGCCTTCCTGGCGCGCCAGGTCGTTGAGCACCGCCTTGAGGCGCTCCTCGAACTCGCCGCGGAACTTCGCGCCCGCGATCAGCGAACCCATGTCGAGCGACAGGATGCGCTTGTCTTTCAGGCCTTCGGGCACCTCGCCGTCGATGATGCGCTGCGCGAGGCCCTCGGCGATGGCCGTCTTGCCCACCCCGGGTTCGCCGATCAGCACCGGGTTGTTCTTGGTGCGCCGCTGCAGCACCTGGACGGTGCGGCGGATCTCGTCGTCGCGGCCGATGACCGGGTCGAGCTTGCCCTGCTCGGCGCGCTCGGTCAGGTCGATCGTGTACTTCTCGAGCGCCTGGCGGGTCTCCTCGGCGGAGGGGTCGTCCACCTGCTTGCCGCCGCGGATGTCCTGGATCGCCTGCTCGAGCGCGCCCTTCACCGCGCCCGAGTCGCGCAGCGCCTGGCCCAGCGGCCCCTTGTCGTCGAGCGCCGCGAGCGCGAACAGCTCGCTGGACACATACTGGTCGCCGCGCTGTTGCGCCTCCTTGTCGGTGACATTCAACAGCCGGTCGAGATCGCGCGACAGGTGCACCTCACCGGGCGTGCCCTGCACGGTGGGCACACGATCGAGCGCCTCGCCCAGCCGCGAGCGCAGCCGGTCCACGTTGACCCCGGCCTTGTCGAGCAGGTGGCGCAGGCCGCCGCCCTGCTGGTCGAGCAGCGCGACCATCAGGTGCACCGGCTCCATGTACTGGTGGTCCCGCCCGACTGCCAGCGACTGGGCGTCGGCGAGGGCCATCTGGAATTTACTGGTCAGCTTGTCCATGCGCATGGCGATCGTCCCGGAAAGATTCGGCTCACCCTTAAGTGGGGGGCCAGGGAGCGCTTTTCAACCGTGCGTCAACCGCGCCAGATGAGGGTGGCCATGCGCCCGGTCGGATGTTGCGCACCGTCGCGCCGGTGAGAAAAGAAACGCCCTGCATCGGCGTGCGTGCACCAGTGACCGCCATGCACGCCGGCCAGGCCGAGCGCCTCCAGCCGCCGGCGCGCCAGGTATGCCAGGTCGCACTGCCAGTGCCCCGGGCGCCCGGGCATGAAGCCGGCCTCCGCCCCCGGGTCCGCGTCCAGGCAGGCCGCGCGCACCTCCGGACCCACCTCGTAGGCCGCCGCGCCGATGCCCGGACCGATCCAGGCCAGCAGCTCGCCGGGCGGCGTGTCCATCGCGGCGCAGCCAGCTTCGAGCACGCCCCCGGCGAGACCGCGCCAGCCGGCATGCGCCACGCCGATCCGCGTCCCATCCTCGCGACACAGCAGCACCGGCAGGCAATCCGCGGTCAGCACCGCCAGCACCCGCTCCGGCCGGGACGTCACGGCCGCGTCCGCGACCCGCACTGCCGGCAGGGTCTCGGCATCGAGTTGCAGGACCGTGCGGCCATGCACCTGTTCCAGCCAGGCGGGTTCGGCCGGCAGGCCGAGGGCCAGCGCAAGGAGACGGCGATTTTCCGCCACCCGCGCCTCGTCATCGCCGACGTGCGTGCCCAGGTTGAGAGCGTGCCATGGTGGCGGGCTGACCCCGCCGACCCGCAGCGTGCTGGCGGCATGGACGTTGGCGGGCGCCGGCCAGTCCGGCACGATCCAGGCGGGACTCATGCCTCGAGGTCCGCCTGCAGTGCCTCGAGCAGGGCCGCGAAATCCGCCGGCAGCGGCGCCTCGAACGCGACGGTCTCGCCGTGGCCCGGGTGCACCAGTTCGAGCCGTGCCGCATGCAGCGCCTGGCGACGGAAGCCGCGCAGGGCCTCGATCAGCGCCGCACTCGCCCCCTTGGGCACCGCCAGGCGCCCGCCGTAGACGGGATCGCCCACGATCGGGTTGCGGATGGAGGCCAGGTGCACGCGGATCTGGTGGGTGCGGCCGGTTTCCAGCTTGCACAGGACATGCGTGTGGCCACGGAAGCGCGCCAAAACTCGATAGTGGGTCACGGCTTCCCGCCCGCCCTCGCGGATCGCCATGCGCACCCGATCCACGGGGTGCCGCCCGATCGGCGCATCCACGGTGCCCCCGCCGGTCATCACGCCGACCGTCACGGCCTGGTACTCGCGGCGCACACTGCGCTCCTCCAGCTGGCGCACCAGGGCGGCGTGCGCGGCCGGCGTGCAGGCCACCACCATGGCGCCGGTGGTGTCCTTGTCCAGCCGGTGGACGATGCCCGCACGCGGCAGCGCCCGCAGGTCGGGCCGATGATGCAGCAGCGCGTTGACGAGCGTGCCGGCCGGGTTCCCGGCGCCCGGGTGGACCACCAGCCCGGCGGGCTTGTCGAGCACCAGGATCTCTTCGTCCTCGTGGAGGATCGCGAGCTGCATCGGTTCCGCAGCGGCGTCGGTCTCGTCCTCCAGCACGGCGTTCAGCACCACCTCCTCGCCGCCGTCGACCTTGTCGCGGGGGCGCAGCTGGCGCCCGTCGATGCGCACGTGGCCCGCGCGGATCCAGGCCTGCAGGCGGCTGCGCGAGTAATCCGGGAACAGCGTGGCGAGCGCCTGGTCGAGCCGCTGGCCGGCCGATTCCGCGGGCACGACGGCCCGGTGCTCGACGGTGTGCATCAACAGATTCCCCGCGTGTGAGTCGAAGCCTGCAGTGTAAGCGTTATAATCGCCACCCGCGTGCTTGCCGGCGCTTCGACCCGCCGGCCGGGCGGACGGTCTCTCGCCTCATGGAAGCCCCCGATGATCCAACGTATCGCCAGCCTGTTGCTCGTTCTCGCCCTCGCCGCCAGCGTCGGCTGCGCCTCCTCGCGCGACGGCGACGAGATGGACCCGGACACGAACGCGAAGCGGCTGTTCAGCGATGCCGAGCGGGCGATGCGCACGGGCAACTACACGGGTGCCATCGGGGCCCTGGAGAACCTGACCGCGATCTATCCGTTCAGCGAGGAGGCGCGCCAGGCCCAGTTGAACCTGGTCTACGCCTACTGGCAGAACGACCAGATGGAGGCGGCGATCACCGCGGCCGACCGCTTCATCCTCGAGAACCCGACCCATCCGCGGGTGGATTACGCGCTCTACATGAAAGGGGTCGCACGTTTCCCCGGCGACGCGGGGCCGCTGGAGCGGCTGTTCCGGGTCGATATGGACAAGCGGCCTACCGGGGAAATGCAGAACGCTTTCAACGTGTTCGCGCAGCTCATCCAGCAGCACCCCGACAGCGAGTACGTGGCGGACGCGCGCCAGCGCATGATCTACCTGCGCAACCGCATGGCGGCCCACGAGATCAGCGTCGCCGAGTTCTACATGGCGCGCTCCGCCTACGTGGCCGCGATCAACCGGGCCCGCCACGTGCTGCAGAGTTTCCAGGAGACGCCGTCGGTGATCCCGGCGCTGGAGATCATGGCCGAGGGCTACGACGCCCTCGGCTTGCCGGACCTCGCCGCCGACGCGCGCCAGATCCTCGCCGCCAACCGCTGAGCCTGCCGAGTCCCGAGTCCCGCGGCGCGGCCGGGCGACGGACACCAGGCGCCAGGGGGCGACACCGGCGCATCCCGGCGACCGGCCTCGTCAACGGGCCGCGAAACCCGAAGTGATCGGATAGCGCCAGTCGCGGCCGAAGGCGCGCCTGCTGATGCGAATGCCGGGCGGCGCCTGGCGCCGCTTGTACTCGTTGCGCTTGACCATCCCGAGGATGCGGCCGACCACCGCGCGCTCGAAACCCCGCGCGACGATCTGGTCCACCGAGGCGTCGTCCTCGATGAATGCCTCGAGGATCGGATCGAGCACGTCATAGGGCGGCAGCGCATCGGTGTCCTTCTGGTCCGGCCGCAATTCGGCCGACGGCGGCCGCTCGATGACGCGGCGCGGAATCACTTCGACGTGGCGATTGCGGTACTCGGCCAGCCGGTAGACCAGCGTCTTGCTGCAGTCCTTCAGGGGGGCGAATCCGCCGGCCATGTCGCCGTACAGCGTCGCATAGCCGACCGCCATCTCGCTCTTGTTGCCGGTCGTGAGCAGCATGACGCCGAACTTGTTCGACAGGGCCATGAGGATCATCCCCCGGCAACGCGCCTGGATGTTCTCCTCGGTCACGTCCTCCGGCATGCCGGCGAACACCTCCGCGAGCGCCGCGCGGGCGCCCTCGAAGATCGGCTCGATGGACACCACGTCGTAGCGCACGCCCAGCGTGCGGGCCTGGCGCTCGGCATCGTCGCGGCTCATCTGCGAGGTGTAGCGCGACGGCATCATCACCGCGCGCACCCGTTCCGGCCCGAGCGCATCGACCGCGACGGCGAGCGTCAGCGCGGAATCGATCCCCCCCGACAAGCCCAGCACCACGCCGGGGAAGTTGTGCTTGTTGACGTAATCGGCGACGCCCAGCACCAGCGCGCGGTATACGCCTTCGACGAATTCAGGCGTCCGTGACACCTGCGCCGGGACCACCCGCCCGCCGTGCTCGATCTCCACGAGCTCCAGGGCCTCGGTGAAGAACGGCGCGCGGTACACGAGCTCGCCTTCGCGGCTGAGCGCCATGGACCCGCCATCGAAGATCAGCTCGTCCTGGCCGCCCGCAATGTTCACGTAGAGGATCGGCAGGCCCGTCTCGGCCACGCGCGCCTCGAGCACGCCCTGGCGGCGCGCGAGCTTGCCGGTGTCGTAGGGCGAGCCGTTGATCGACAGGAGCACCTCGGCGCCCGCCGCCGCGGTCCGCCGCGCGACCTCGGGATCCCAGAGATCCTCGCAGATCGTGATGCCGAGGCGCACGCCCTTCACTTCGACCACGCAGGTCTCGGTGCCCGGCTCGAAGTAGCGCTTCTCATCGAACACACCGTAGTTGGGCAGCACCTGCTTGCGATAGATGACCGGCGGGCCGTCCGGGCGCAGCAGGATCGCGCTGTTGTGCAGCTTCTCGCCGTCGTACTCAGGGTACCCCACCAGCACCGACATGCCGTCGAGGTTGCGCGCCAGCCGGTCCAGCGCCTCGGCCACGTCGCGCGCGAAGCCGCGGTGAAACAACAGGTCTTCCGGCGGGTAACCGCACAGGGCGAGTTCCGGGAACATCACGAGGTCCGCGCGCAGGGCGTCGTGGGCCCGCCTGCAGACCTCGAGCATCCGCGTGACGTTCGTTTCCACGTCGCCGACGACGGGATTGGTCTGGGCCAGGGCGATGCGAAGCCGGTCGGTCATGCGTGTGACAGCCACGGCGCGGGCGCCGTGCGCCGTGCTCAGCCGAGTCGCTCGAGGATCGCGCTGCCGAGCTCCGCCGGCGAACGCACGGTCTTCACACCCGCCGCTTCGAGCGCGCGGAATTTCTCGTCGGCCGTGCCCTTGCCGCCGGAGACGATGGCGCCGGCATGGCCCATGCGCTTGCCGGGCGGGGCGGTGACGCCGGCGATGTAGGCGACCACCGGCTTGGACATGTGTTCCGCGATGAACTCGGCCGCGGCTTCCTCGTCGCTGCCGCCGATCTCGCCGACCATCAGCACGCCCTCGGTCTGCTCGTCCATCTCGAACAGGGCCAGGCAGTCGATGAAGTTCATGCCCCGCACAGGATCGCCGCCGATCCCGACGCAGGTGGACTGGCCGAGGCCGTTTTTGGTCGTCTGGTACACCGCCTCGTAGGTCAGTGTGCCGGAGCGCGACACGATGCCGACCTTGCCGGGCTTGTGGATGAAGCCGGGCATGATGCCGATCTTCGCCTCGCCGGGGGTGATGATGCCGGGGCAGTTCGGCCCGATCAGCCGGCAGCTGTAATCCTTCAGCGCCGCCTTGACCTTGACCATGTCGAGCACCGGGATGCCCTCGGTGATGCACACCACGAGGCCGATGCCCGCGTCGGCCGCCTCGAGGATGGCGTCGGCGGCGAACGGCGCGGGGACGTAGATCATGCTGACGTCCGCGCCGGTCTCTTTTACGGCGTCATGCACGGTGTCGAACACCGGCAGGCCGAGGTGCGTCTCGCCGCCGCGGCCGGGCGTGACGCCGCCGACCATCTGCGTGCCGTACTCGATGCACTGCTCCGAGTGAAAAGTGCCCTGGCGGCCGGTGAAGCCCTGGCAGATGACCTTGCTGTTGCGGTCTACGAGAATACTCATGATGGTTCGTCCCGTTACTTGCCGGCGGCCGCCACGGCCTTCTTCGCCGCGTCGGTCAGGTCTTCGGCGGCGATGATGGCCACGTCGCTGCTTTCCAGCAGTTCGCGCCCCCGTTCCACGTTGGTGCCTTCGAGACGCACCACCACCGGCACCTCGACGCCGACCTCCTTGACCGCCTGGATGATGCCCTCGGCGATCAGGTCGCAGCGCACGATCCCGCCGAAGATGTTGACCAGGATGGCGGCCACGTTCTTGTTCGAAAGGATCAGCTTGAACGCTTCCGAGACCCGCTCGGCCGTGGCGCCGCCGCCGACGTCGAGGAAGTTGGCCGGCGCCCCGCCGTGCAGCTTGATCAGGTCCATGGTCGCCATCGCGAGCCCCGCACCGTTCACCATGCAGGCGATCTGGCCGTCCAGCGACACGTAGTTCAGGCCGTGCGCGGAGGCGCGGTTCTCCATCTCGTCTTCCTGCGAGGGATCGCGCCACTCCATGAGCCGCGACTGGCGGAACAGCGCGTTCTCCTCGATGCCGATCTTGGCGTCCAGCGCGTGCAGGTGGCCCTCGCCGTTGACGATCAGCGGGTTGACCTCGAGCAGGCCGCAGTCGCGCTCCACGAACAAGCGGTAAAGGTTCAGCAGCAGCTTGGTGAACTCCTTCACCTGGTCGCCCTCGAGCTCCAGGCCGAAGGCCAGCTGGCGCGCCTGGTAGGGCTGCAGGCCGGCGGCCGGATGCACCGCGACGGTGAGGATCTGCTCGGGGGTCTTGGCGGCGACCTCCTCGATGTCCATGCCGCCGGCGGCGGAAGCCATGACCACGATGCGCTCACGGCCCCGGTCCACCAGGAGGCTGAGATACAGCTCGCGCTCGATGGAGGAGCCGGCCTCCACATAGACGATGTTGATGGGCAGGCCCTCGGGGCCGGTCTGGTGGGTCACCAGCTGCTGGCCGAACATCTTGCCCGCCGCGTCGCGGACCTGGTCCGGCGTCTCGGTGAGCTTCACCCCGCCCGCCTTGCCGCGCCCGCCGGCATGCACCTGGGCCTTCACGACCCAGCTGCTGCCGCCGATTTCCTCCGCGGCCTTGGCCGCGTCCTCGGCGCTGCGCGCCGGAATGCCGCGCGACACGGGAATGCCGTACTCGGCGAACAGTTGCTTGGCCTGGTATTCGTGGAGATTCATGGGGAGTGTGCCCTTCGGCGAGAAAGGCCGGTATTCTGTCCCATCGACGCCCCGCAGGCAAAGGGCCGGGCGTCGCCGCGGGCGGCCCGCCCGGCAACGGAACCAACAACAATGACCACGGCCTCGCCATGAATTCGACCCGTCCCGAAGCGCTGGCACCGGAGTTCTCCTGGCGGACCCTGCGGCTGCTGAACGCCTTCCGGCTGTTGTACTGCGCCTTTTTGTTCGCGCTGTTCATCTATCCCTCGGAGCCGCGCTTCGTCGGCGACGCCAATCCCGAGCTGTTTCTCGCCGCCATCCTGTCGGGCTTCGTGTTCGCCGCGGTCAACGACTTCGCGGCCAACCAGCACTGGCCCTCGGTCCGGGCCCAGGCGCTGGCCCAGGGGCTCATGGACATCGCCGTCGTCAGCGCGCTGACCTGGGCCAGCGGCGGCCTGGCCAGCGGCCTCGGCAACCTTTTGATCATCACCATCGGCGCGCTGTCCTTCATCTCCACCCGCGTGCGCGCCCTGGCTTACGCGTCCATGGCCACCCTCGCCATGCTCGGCCTGCAGATCTTCGGCATCGCGCGCGGGACCATCACGGTCGGCGACGTGGCGCCCGCCGGCCTGTTCGGTGCGCTGCTGATGATGCTGGCCTTCGCCGCGGCGCCGCTGGCGCGGCGCATCCACGAGAGCGAGGCCCTCGCGCGGCAGCGCGGCGTGGATCTCGAAAACCTCAACCAGCTCAACGAGTACATCGTGCAGAACCTGCGCGAGAGCATCGTGGTGCTGGACGGCGACAACCGGATCCGCCTCATGAACGAGGCCGCCGCCAAGTACCTGGGCATCGGGCCCGGCTGGCGGGGCATCCGCATCGGCGAGGTGTCGCCGCGCCTCGACCAGGCGGTGGCCGGCTGGCGCGAAGCCGGGATGAACACGGACCAGGCCGGCGCCTTCCCCTCGGCGGACGGCACGACCCTCATCGCGCCCATTTTCGCCCCCATCGGCCGGCCGAAGAGCGGTGCTTTGCTCGTGTTTCTCGAGGACACGACGATCCAGTCCGAGAAAGCCCAGCAGGCCAAGCTCGCCGCCCTCGGGCGGCTCTCCGCCAGCGTGGCGCACGAGATCCGCAACCCGGTCGGGGCGCTGAGCCACGCCGCCCAGCTGCTCGGCGAGGCCGAGAACCTGGACGACCCGCAGAAGCGGCTCACCGCGATCATCGAGAACAACACGGTGCGCGTCAGCAACATCGTGGAGAACATCCTCCAGCTGTCGCGGCGCGAGCAACTCAACCCGCAGCGCATCGACCTGGTGGAATGGTGCAAGCAGTTCGTCGAGGAATTCGCGGGCTCGGCGGATCTCCCGACCTCCGCCATCGACCTCGACATCTCAGGCGCACCCGTCGAGGTGCGCATGGACCCCGGCCACCTGCACCAGGTCGTGACCAACCTCGCCGAGAACGCGCTGCGCTACGGCCAGGGGGCGGGGGAGAAGTTCCGCGTCGAGCTGGCCATCGGCCGCCGCGCCGGGACCGACCGGCCCTACCTCGAGGTCCGCGACCGCGGCCAGGGCATCGCGCCGGAGCTGGCCGACCGGGTCTTCGAGCCGTTCTTCCGCGCGCCGAACCAGCTGGAACACCGCGACGGCAGCGGGCTCGGGTTGTTCATCTCACGGGAACTGTGCGAGGTGAACCGCGCTGCGCTGGTTTACGAACCGCGTCACGGTGGCGGCACCATATTTCGTATTATCTTCGCGGATCCGCAACGCTGGGAGACCTGAGTGTCACGCCCCACCGTCCTGATCGTCGACGACGAACCCGATATCCGCGAGCTGTTGTCCATGACGCTCGAGGGCATGGATATCGCCCCGGACACGGCCGCCGACCTCGCCGAGGCCCGCCAGAAGCTGCAACTGGGCGATTTCCACTTCTGCCTCACCGACATGCGCCTGCCCGACGGCGACGGCCTCGAGCTGGTGCAGTGGATGCAGAGCCAGCGGCCCGGCGTCCCGGTCGCGGTGATCACCGCCCACGGCAACGTCGAAACGGCCGTGCGTGCACTCAAGCTGGGCGCCTACGACTTCGTCTCCAAGCCGGTGCGCGTCAAGGACCTGCGCAAGCTGGTGACCACCGCGCTGAAGCTGCGCGAGGTGGAGCAGCGGGACGTCGATTCGACGGCCATGCGCGGCAACCGCCAGCCTCTGCTGGGGGATTCGCCGCCCATGGAACGGCTGCGCAAGATGATCTCCAAGGTCGCGCGCAGCCAGGCGCCGGTACACATCGTCGGCGATTCCGGCACCGGCAAGGAACTCGTCGCGCGGCTTATTCATGATTCCGGGCCCCGCGCCGGCGGCCCCTTCGTCGCGGTCAACTGCGGCGCCATTCCGTCCGAGCTGATGGAAAGCGAGCTGTTCGGCCACCTCAAGGGCAGCTTCACGGGCGCCACCGCCGACCACGAGGGCCTGATCCGCAGCGCCGAGGGCGGCACCGTGCTGCTCGACGAGATCGCCGAGCTGCCGCTGCTCATGCAGGTCAAGCTGCTGCGCGTCATCCAGGAGCGCGCTGTCCGCCCGGTGGGCGGCAACCAGGAAATCCCGGTGGACGTCCGGTTCCTTTCCGCGACCCACCAGGACCTCGGCGCGCTGGTCGCCGACGGGCGCTTCCGAGAGGATCTCTACTACCGCATCAACGTCATCGAGCTGGTCGTTCCGCCGCTACGCGACCGCGGCGACGATATTCTCGAGCTGGCCGAGCACATCCTGGACCGCCTCGCGGCCCAGCTCGGGGTGGAGTGCCGGGAGCTCTCAGCCGGGGCGAAGAAGGCGCTGCTGGCGCATTCCTTCCCCGGCAACGTCCGCGAGCTGGAGAACGTGCTGGAGCGGGCGATTGCACTGTGCGAGGACGGCCGCATCGAGGCCGAGGACATCCAGCTGCGCCAGCCCGAGCCGGGGCAGAACCCGGTTCGGCCACGGGTGTCGCCAGGTGGAGAGAACGGGCTCGGCGACCAGGTCGAGGAACTCGAGCGTGCGGCCATCATCCAGGCCCTCGAGCAGACCCGCTACAACAAGACCCAGGCCGCCCGTCAGCTGGGCATCACGTTTCGGGCGCTGCGGTATCGCATCAAGAAACTTGGGATCGAGTGACGTGCCGGGAGTGACGTCCCGCGTCACGTTTGGACGTGGAAGGGATGCAGGAGCGGGGTGACGCTGTGCCGCCGCCACCTCCATAGGGCAATCGACTCTATGTAAATCAACTAGTTAGATACCATCGGCAGTGCTTGGCACGCCAATTGCATTCTCCTTCATACACGCGGTGTATTCCGCACCCGGTTTTTTACAGACCACTCCGAAGGAGTATTCGAATGCATAAGCAACTTCAGCACCTCAACGTGCACCGCCAGACGGGTTTCACCCTCATCGAGTTGATGATCGTGGTAGCGATCATCGGCATTCTGGCCGCCATCGCGCTGCCGGCTTACCAGGACTACACCGTGCGCTCGCGCGTTTCTGAACTCGCCGTGCTGGCGTCGAGCTACAAGGCAACTGTCGGCGAGAATATCGCCAACGCTGGTGGCGCTGCGATTCCTGGCGCTGGCAACTGCGCTGGTGTTACGGTCGCTGCGGACGCCACAACCAATGTGGCTTCCAGCACATGCGACGATGCAAGTGGGACTATAACTGTAACCGGGACAGATGCTGCTCGCGCTGTTGTCCTCACGTATACTCCTGATCTGACCGGCGACGGCAACATTTCCTGGGCGTGTTCGGCCGCAGAAGCAAACTACAAGTTTGTTCCTGCAGAATGCCGCCGCGCTGCTCCTACTCCGTAACGTAAATTAACCTCGTGTAACAGGATTCTTCGAGATAACTAATCACCTGCGTTGCACGAAAACGATAGTCCGTTAACTCGGCGGGGGCGCTGTCCATCGGACAGCGCCCTTCTTTCATTGTGTTGGTTAGCAACTCGCCATGCGATAGACTCCCGGTGATTATGTGAACCAGTCGGCAGCCTCCCCGCGGCGCTGGCTGGAAACTGGCTCATCCATGGGCCGGCTTGCCGGACCCCGCCACACAGGCTCTCCGATGGCAGCGTCGATACAACCCAGACTCTCCGGCCTCCCGCGACGCTTGGTCCAGGAAGGCATCATCAATGAGTCGATCGCGGCCGAAGCCGAGGTCGAGGCTCAGAAGTCCTCGAGCAATTCGATCGTGACTTATCTCGTGGAGAAGAACCTCGCCGACGCGCGCGAGATCGCTGGCGCGGCCTGCCATGAGTTCGGCGTGCCTGTGCTGGATCTCGACGCCATCGAGGTGGATCTCGAGACGGCGCGCCTGATCGACGACAAGCTGATCCATCGCCACCGTGTCCTGCCGCTTTTCCGCCGCGGACGAAAGGTGTTCGTCGGCGTCTCCGACCCGACGCGCCTGCAGGCGATCGACGAGATCAAATTCGCCACGGGCATGAGCATCGAGGCGATCGTCGTCGAGGACAACAAGCTCGACGCCGTGCTGGCGAAGCTCGCCGAGGCGCTCGACACGACCTTCGAGGCACTGGGTGGCGACGACCTTGATCTCGATAACATCGATGTCACCCACGAACAGGAAGACTCGGGCGGCGAACTGAGCCGGGACGAGATCGATGACGCGCCCATCGTGCGTTTCGTCAACAAGATCCTCATCGACGCGATCCACAAGGGTGCGTCGGATATTCACTTTGAGCCCTACGAGAAGTTCTACCGGGTGCGCACGCGGCTCGACGGCGTACTGAAGGAAATCACCAAGCCGCCGGTGGCGCTGGCGAACAAAGTCACGGCACGCATCAAGGTCATGGCGCGGATGGACATCGCCGAGCGCCGCGTGCCGCAGGATGGGCGTATCAAGCTGAAGCTTTCAGCGAACCGCGCGATCGACTTCCGTGTCAATACGCTGCCGACGCTTTACGGCGAAAAAGTCGTCATGCGTATCCTCGACCCGAGCCAGGCGAAGCTCGGCATCGACGCACTAGGCTACGAGGATTTCCAGAAACAGCTTTACCTTGATGCATTGTCGAAGCCCTACGGCATGATCCTCGTCACCGGCCCGACCGGCAGCGGCAAGACCGTCTCCCTGTACACGGGCTTGAATATCCTAAACACAGAGGATCGCAACATCTCGACCGCGGAGGACCCGGCCGAAATCAACCTCCCCGGCGTCAACCAGGTCAATGTTAATCCCAAGGTGGGCCTGACCTTCGCCTCGGCCCTGCGCGCCTTCCTGCGCCAGGACCCGGACATCATCATGGTCGGCGAGATTCGTGATCTCGAGACGGCGGAGATCGCCATCAAGGCCGCGCAGACAGGCCATCTCGTGCTCTCCACACTGCACACCAACGACGCACCCAAGACCCTCACGCGCATGGTGGACATGGGCGTGGCGCCCTACGCCATCGCCTCATCGGTCAGCCTGATCATCGCCCAACGCCTGGCGCGGCGGCTTTGCGACAACTGCAAGGAAGCCCGCGACATCCCGCGCGAGGCCCTGCTGCGGGAGGGTTTCTCGGAAGCCGAGGTGGACGAAGGCCTTACGATCTACGGTCCCGTCGGCTGCAACAAGTGCAACGACGGCTACAAGGGCCGGGCGGGCATCTTCCAAGTGATGCCAATCTCAGAGACCATCGGCCGGATCATCATGGAAGGTGGCAACGCGATGCAGATCGCCTCGGAGGCCGACAAGGAAGGCATATGGGACCTGCGCCGCGCCGGGCTTTTCAAGGTCAAGAACGGCGTGACCAGCCTCGAGGAAGTCAATCGCGTCACTATCGACTAGCCGCTCCCTGGACCGACAACGAACCCGACGAGTAAATCGCCATGGCACAAGCCGCAAAACAGTATCCGTTCTCCTGGCAGGGCAAGGACCCGCGCGGCACCGTCCTCAAGGGCACGGTGGTGGCCGTCAACGAGGCGGCCGTGCGCGCCAGCTTGCGGCGACAGGGCCTCGTGCCGACACAGATCCGCCGCCAGAGCACTCTCTTCCAGAAGCGCGCCAAGATAACGACGGAAGACATCGCGATCTTCAGCCGCCAGCTGGCCACCATGTTGCAGGCCGGCATCCCCTTGGTTCAGGCGTTCGATATCGTCGCCAACGGCCACGAGAACCCCAGCATGCAAAAACTGCTCTCCGCCATCAAGGTGGACCTGGAGAGCGGCACCACGCTGGCCGAGGCGCTGGCCAAGCACCCGCTCTATTTCGACAAGCTGTTCGTCAACCTGGTGAACTCCGGCGAGCAATCGGGCGCCTTGGAGAACCTGCTCGACAAGATTGCCACGTACAAGGAAAAGACCGAGGCAATCAAGAAGAAAATCAAGAAGGCATTGACCTACCCGATCGCAGTATTGGCGGTGGCCGTCATAGTGACCGCCGTGCTCCTAGTGTTTGTCATCCCGCAGTTCGAAAGCATCTTCCAGGGCTTCGGCGCCGACCTGCCGGCATTCACGCAGTTCGTAGTGGGCATTTCGCGCTTCGTACGTGGAAACGGAGTACTGATCATCCTCGGCGTCGTCGGAATCGCGACGGTCTTCATGTACTTCAAGCGCCGGTCCAAGCGCATGAACGAATTCCTCGACCGCGCCCTGCTCAAGACCCCGGTCCTCGGCGAGATCATCCGCAAGGCCGCCATCGCCCGTTTCACCCGCACCCTCTCCACCATGTTCGCCGCCGGCGTGCCACTGGTCGAAGCCCTGGAGTCGGTCGCCGGCGCCACGGGCAACATCGTCTACGAGAAGGCGACCATGGAGATCCGCACGGAGGTCGCCACGGGCCAGCGCCTGCAGCGCGCCATGGAGGCCACCGAACTGTTCCCCAACATGGTGATCCAGATGGTGGCGGTCGGCGAGGAGTCCGGCTCGCTGGACGAGATGTGCGCCAAGGTAGCGGACTTCTACGAGCGTGACGTGGACGATGCCGTGGACAACCTCTCCGCGCTGCTGGAACCGATGATCATGGCGATCCTCGGCATCCTGGTCGGCGGCCTGGTCATCGCCATGTACCTGCCGATCTTCAAGCTCGGCGCGGTCGTCTAGCGCCGGCGCCGCGAAGGCCGCCGCCGACGTGGAGTCACTCGCGACCCTGCCGCCCGCCGTGCTTGCCGGGATCGCGCTGCTGTTCGGGTTGCTGGTGGGCAGCTTTCTCAATGTCGTAGTGCACCGCCTCCCGATCATGATGCGGGCCGAGTGGCGCGCACAGTGTGCCGAGGAGATGGCGCAGCCGGCGCCCGAGCTTCCCGAGGGTCGCTTCGACCTGGTGGCGCCGCGCTCGCGCTGTCCGGGCTGCAACCGCCCCATCCGCGCGATCGAGAACGTCCCCGTGTTCAGCTGGCTGGCACTCCGCGGCCGCTGCGCCGGCTGCAAGCAGCGAATCTCGCCGCGCTACCCGGCGGTGGAGCTGCTGACCGGGCTCATGTTCGCCGCCACGGCCTGGCTGTTGCCGTGGCCCTGGACTGCGCTGGCGGGTATCGGCCTGACCGGGACGCTGATCGCCCTGACCTTCATCGACATCGACGAGCAACTGTTGCCCGACAGCATCACCCTGCCGCTGCTCTGGGCCGGGCTGCTGTTCAACCTCTTCGCCGGCGAGCATGCCTTCGTCGCCATCGAGGACGCGCTGATCGGCGCGGTGGCCGGCTACCTGGCGCTTTGGCTGGTGTACCAGGGCTTCAAGCTCGCCACCGGGCGCGAGGGTATGGGTTACGGCGACTTCAAGCTGCTCGCCGCGCTCGGCGCGTGGCTGGGCTGGCAGATGCTCCCCCTGGTGATCCTGCTTTCTGCACTGGTGGGCGCGGTGGTCGGCATCGCCATGATCCTGCTGCTGGGGCGCGATCGCCAGGTGCCGATCCCCTTCGGCCCGTACCTCGCGGCCGCCGGCTGGATCGCCATGATCTGGGGCCCGGCCCTGACCGGGGCGTGGCTGAGCTACGCCGGCGCCGGTTGAACTGATGCGCGCACCGGAGTTCCGTGACCAGCGCATCCGCATCGGCCTGACGGGCGGCATCGCCAGCGGTAAATCGACCGTGGCCCGGCTGTTCGGCGCGCACGGCGTGCCGGTCATCGACCTCGACCAGGTGGCGCGCGAAGTCGTGGCGCCGGGGGAACCGGGCCTCGCGGAGATCGTCGCGGCCTTCGGCACCGAGGTGCTGGCCGCCGACGGGACGCTGGACCGGGCGCGGCTGCGCGCGCGGGTGTTTCACGACCCGCCGGCGCGCAAGCGGCTCGAGGCCATGCTGCATCCGCGGATTTTCGCCGCGGCCGTGGCGCACGCCGAAGCCGCCGGCGGGCCGTACCAGGTCATCGTCGCGCCCCTGCTCGTGGAGTTCGGCCTCGCCGACTGGCCGGACCGTGTGCTCGTGGTGGATTGCCCGGCCGAAACCCAGCTGGAGCGCCTGCTGGCGCGCGACGGCGGGGACGAGACCCTGGCGCGCGCGATCCTGGCCAGCCAGGCGACGCGGGAACAGCGCCTCGCGGCGGCCGACGACGTCATCGTCAACGACGGTCCGCCGGAGCGCCTGGCCGCCGCCGTGGACACGCTCGACGCCCTGTACCGCGAAATGGCCGCCGGCGCAGAGCACGACCCGCCGGGGCTGCGCCTGCCTTGAGCCCGGGACCCGTTGACGGCGCCGCGTTGGCCACGCAACGTTTGCGGTGCCGCGCAGCATCGTACAGAATCGCGCGATGAACCAAGGCACGGCGAATGCCCCGGCCTCGCAGCCCGCCCGGGACACGATCGTCTATGAACAGCCGCTCACCGAGCGGATGCGGACTTTCCTGCGCATCGAGTTTCTTGCGCGCCAGGCCCAGCATCATGCGCGCCAGCCCTCCGCCTGGGCGAGCCGCGCGGCCATGGGCAGCCTCATCGAGATCCTCGCGATCGTCACCCGCGGCGACGTGCGCGGCGAGGCGCTGAAGGACCTCGAGCGCCACGCGACCCTGCTCACCGGCTTCGCCAGCCGCCCGGGCGTGGATCGCAGCCGGCTCGATGCCTTGCTGGAGCGCATTTCGCAGCTGCGCGCACAACTCGGCACCTGCGGCGCCAACTACACCCAGCCGCTCAAGGACTCCGAGTTCCTCGCCTCGATCCGTCATCGCAGCGCGATTCCCGGCGGCACCTGCGAATTCGACCTGCCGGACTTCAAGCACTGGCTGAACCTGCCCGAGACGCAGCGCTACGAGGACTTCCAGGCCTGGTTCCGTCATCTCAAGCCGCTGTGCGACGCCATCGGCCAGCTGCTCTGGCTCACGCGCGAATCTTCGCCGGGCCGTCCCGAGACGGCCCCGGGCGGCATGTTCCAGCACCAGATCGACCGCTCGATGGGTTGCCAGCTGGTGCGCATCACGCTGCCCGCCGGCACGGGCTGTTACCCGGAGATCAGCGGCGGCCAGCACCGCGTCACCGTGCGCTTCCTGACCTGGTCGGGCCCGGAGCAGCGGCCCGTGCAGGTCACCGAGAACGTCAGCTTCGACCTGACCTGCTGCTGAGCCGCGTCATGCACGAAGTCTCCTGTCCGCATTGCGGCAAGCGTGTCACCTGGTCGCCGGCGGCGCGCTGGCGGCCGTTCTGCAGCGAGCGCTGCCGGCTCATCGACCTGGGCCAGTGGTTCAGCGAGGAGCACGCCATTCCCGGCGACGCCCATGGGGACGGCGGCAGCGACATCGAGGGCGAGCTCGACCTGCCGGACGATCGCCGACGGGATTGACGGGCCGCTTCGCGGCGTTCGATTCCTCGGTGACGTTCTCGCCAGGGCCGAGACCGACTATGAATCTGCAGGCCTCCCCGGCCACAAGCCCCGGATCGCCGCTACTCCCTGCGCACCACCCTGCCAGGCCTCGTCGAGATCCTGCGGCCCTAGCCCCCCGATCGCGTAGACCGGCATCGCCAGCGGCTCCACGGCGGCCGTGAATGCCGGCCAGCCGATCCCCGGAGCGCCGGGATGGCTGGCCGTCGGCTGCACGGGCCCGAGGAACGCGTAATCGGCGCCCGCACTCCGGGCCGCTTCCAGCTCCGCTGCGTCGTGGCAGGAGGCGCCGAACCACAACGAAGCCGGCACGGGCCGCGCGGACAGGCCTGCCAGGCTGCGCGCGGGGACGTGCAAGCCCGCGATCGCGTCGCCGAGCCGCGCGCGCAACGCCGCCGGTGGCTCCAGCAACAGCGGCGCGAGCGCCGCCGGCTCGCCGTGCAGCAGCAACCGGGCGCCCGTGTCCTCGATCCGGCATGCCGCACCGGCCGCCAGTTCGAGCAGGGCCGCGGGCTCCAGGTCCGGGCGGCGCAGGCAGATCAACGGCGCGCTTCCCGCTGCCGTCTCCAGCGCGTCGAGGAACGCCGCCTCCCCATCGGGCGCGGCCGGGGGCGTGACGGACAGCAGGCTGGGCAGGCGCAGCGCCGAGACGATTGCCGCGTCCGCCGGCAGCAGTCCCATCGTGGCCAGCGTGTCCCCGGCGCCCAGCGTGTCCCTAGCCGCCAGCGTGTCCGGCGCGCGCCAGTCCAGCGCCTGGCCCTCGAGCCCACGCGGCTCGCCGTGCCAGCGCGTCACCCGCCAGGTGTCGAGATCGACGTCCCGCTCCGGGTAACTGTGCACGTAGCGGATCAGGGGGCGCGCAGCCTCGACCTGCACGCCGAGCTCCTCGTCGAGCTCGCGCGCGAGCCCGGCGAAGCGCTCCTCGCCGGGATCGAGCTTGCCGCCGGGAAACTCCCAGGCGCCGGCCATGGGCTTGCCGGCCGGCCGTTGGGCGATCAGCACGCGGCCGTCCGCCCTGGCCAGGACGGCAGCCACCACGTGGATACGCGGTCGCGCGGAGCTCAGTTCAGCTGCCCGTGGCAGTGCTTGTACTTTTTGCCCGAGCCACAGGGGCACGGCTCGTTGCGGCCCACCTTGCGTTCCGGGCGGACGAAGGGTTCGGCCGCCTCGGCGCCGGCCGCCGGCGGGCGGGCCCGCTGGGCGACGGGACCGGGGCCAGCGCCAGGGGCCGAACCTGGGCCGGGGCCGCCGGTGGCGGACTGCGCTTCGCCATGCTGCAGCTGCAGCTTCATGGCGGCCGCCTCGCGACGCTGGCGCTCGATGGCGTCCACTTCTTCCTGGCTGCGGATCTGCACGCGCGACACGATGCTGATGACGTCGCGCTTCACGCGGTCGAGCATGTCGCTGAACATCTGGAAGGCTTCGCGCTTGTACTCCTGCTCGGGGTTCTTCTGCGCGTAGCCGCGCAGGTGGATGCCCTGGCGGAGGTAGTCCATCGCCGCGAGATGCTCCTTCCACTGCACGTCGAGCTGCTGCAGCATCACGGCCTTCTCGAATTGCCGCATGACCTTGTCCCCGATCTTCTCGACCTTCTCCTCGTAGCGGCGGTCCGCCTCCTCGAGCACGCGCGCGGCGATGCGCTCGGGATCCGCGTCCGGGTCCTCCTTGATCCAGGCCGCGAGGTCGAGGGTGAAGCCGAAGTCGATGTCGAGCTGCTTCTCCAGGCCTTCGATATCCCACTGCTCCTCGACGCTGTTCGCGGGCACGAAACGCTCGACGAGATCGTTGACGACCTCCTCGCGGATCCCCGCGATGGAATCGCCGATCTCCTCGGCTTCCATCAGCTCCGTGCGCTGGCCGTAGATCACGCGCCGCTGGTCGTTGGCGACGTCGTCGTACTTGAGCAGCTGCTTGCGGATGTCGAAGTTGTGCGCCTCGACCTTGCGCTGGGCCCGCTCGATCTGGCGGCTCAGCATGCGGCTCTCGATGACCTCGCCTTCCTTCATGCCGACGCGCGAGAGCAACGCCTTGGTCTTCTCCGGCTCGCCGAAGATGCGCATGAGGTTGTCTTCCATCGACAGGTAGAAGCGGCTCGAACCCGGGTCGCCCTGGCGCCCTGAGCGGCCGCGCAGCTGGTTGTCGATGCGCCGCGACTCGTGGCGCTCGGTGCCGATGATGTGCAGCCCGCCGGCGTCGATCACCTGCTGGTGACGCGCCTGCCATTCTTCCTTGACCTTCGCCTGCTTCTCCGGGTCGTCCCCGGCCGCGTCCAGGTCCGCGACGATGCTGCCGCCGAGCACGATGTCGGTGCCGCGCCCCGCCATGTTGGTGGCGATGGTCACCGCGCCGGGCCGCCCCGCCTGCGCCACGATTTCCGCCTCGCGGGCGTGCTGCTTGGCGTTGAGCACCTCGTGGCCGATCTTCTCCTTGGTCATGACGCTGGACAACAGCTCGGAGGTCTCGATGGACGTCGTGCCCACGAGCACCGGCTGGCCGCGTTCACGGCAGTCGCGGATGTCGTCGAGGATGGCGTCGAACTTGTCTTTCTTCGTCAGGTAGACCAGGTCCGCGTGGTCGGCGCGGATCATGGGGCGGTGGGTCGGGATCACCACGACCTCGAGACCGTAGATCTGCTGGAACTCGAAGGCCTCCGTGTCGGCCGTGCCCGTCATGCCGGACAGGGTCTCGTACATGCGGAAGAAGTTCTGGAAAGTGATCGAGGCGAGCGTCTGGTTCTCCTGGCGGACCTTGACCCCTTCCTTGGCCTCGATTGCCTGGTGCAGGCCGTCCGACCAGCGGCGTCCCGGCATGGTGCGGCCGGTGAACTCGTCCACGATGATGACCTCGCCGTCCTTGACGATGTACTCGACGTCGCGGCGATAGATGAAATGCGCGCGCAGGGCGGCGGCCAGGTGCTGCATCAGCATGATGTTGCGCGCGTCGTAAAGGCTTTCGCCCGGCTGGATCAGCCCGGCCGAGGCCATCAGGGCCTCCACCTTGGCGTGGCCCTCTTCGGTGAGAAAGGCCTGCTTGGCTTTCTCATCGACGCTGAAATCGCCGGGCCCTTCCTTCTCGACCTGCGGCTCGAGCTGCGGCACGAGCTGGTTCACCCTCAGGTAGGTCTCGGTGCTGTCCTCGGCCGGACCGGAAATGATCAGCGGGGTGCGCGCCTCGTCGATGAGGATCGAGTCGACCTCGTCGACGATCGCGAAGTTCAGGCCGCGCTGCGAGCGCTGCTCGAGGCTGAAGGCGAGGTTGTCGCGCAGGTAGTCGAAACCGAACTCGTTGTTCGTGCCGTAGGTGATGTCGGCGCCGTAGGCCGCATGCTTCTCGGCCGGATCCTGGTTGGAGCGGATGACGCCGACCGTGAGGCCGAGCGTCTCGTACACCGGTCCCATCCACTCGGCGTCGCGCTGCGCGAGGTACTCGTTGACGGTGACGATGTGCACGCCCTTGCCGGACAGGGCGTTCAGGTAGGCCGGCAGGGTCGCGACCAGCGTCTTGCCTTCGCCGGTGCGCATTTCCGAGATCTTGCCCTCGTGCAGCGCCATGCCGCCGATCAGCTGGACGTCGAAATGGCGCATGCCCAGGGCCCGTTTCGCCGCCTCGCGGGCCAGGGCGAAGGCTTCCGGCAGCACGGCGTCGAGCGTCTTGCCGGCCTCGACCTCGGCCTTCAGCTCGGCGGTGCGGGCCTTCATGTCCTCCGGCGACAGGGCGCTGACGGTCTCCTCCAGCGCGTTGATCTGCTTGACGTTTTTCGAATAGCTCTTGAGCAGTCGCTGGTTACGGCTGCCGAAAATCCCTGCGAACAGATTGCGCACTGCTGGATACCTCGGGGCACGCTCGCGGCGCGGGCGCCCGTGAAAAGATTCTGTGGCTGGCGGCGACGGGCGCCGCCGACGCTCAAAGACCGCGTATTTTACGGCCTCGAGCCCAAGGGGGAAACTGCCGGCCGCCGAAACCGCGCGCGTCGGCGCCTCGCGGCGTCACTTCAGGTACTGGCGCGGATTGACGTGCCGGCCGTTCTCGATCACTTCCAGGTGAACGTGGGGCGCGGTCGAGCGGCCGGTCGAACCCACCAGGGCGATCACCTCGCCCTTCTTCACGGCGTCGCCGACCGTCACCAGGTTTTCGGTGTTATGGCCGTAGCGGGTGACGAGGCCGTTGCCGTGATCGATCTCGATCAGGTAACCGTAGTTGGCGCGCTTGCCGGAGAAAGTGACGACGCCCGCGGCGATCGCCAGCACGTCACTGCCCGCCGGGCTGACGAAATCGAGCCCGCTGTGGAAGGCGCGCTTGCCGGTGAACGGATCGGTGCGATAGCCGTAGCCCGAAGAGGTCCAGCCGCCGCGAATGGGACGCCCCTCGAGGCGGACTTCATCGTTGAGGCGGCGGTTGAACAGCAGCGCCTCGAGTACGTCGAGCTGGCGGGTGCGATCCGCGATCTGGTACTCGAGCTCGTCGAGCAGCACGGAGATCTCGCCGGAGCGCAGCGAGGCCGCGTCCTCGACCGGGTCGGGCCCGCCCTGCGGCGGCATGGAGCCGAAATTGAACTCGCCGTCCTCGAGATCCGCCATGGTCACGAGGCGCTGCCCGAGGGCGTCCAGGCGGGTGATGTGGGCGGACAGCTGGCCGAGGCGGATGGCCAGCGCGTCGAGATTGCGTCCGGACTGGTCGCGGATGGCGGCGAGTTCGTCCTGCTGGGCCTCGAGGGTGGCGCGCAGCTCGGCGATGATCGCCGGCTCTTCTTCGGGCTGGGAAATGCGGCCGGCCAGGAGGCCCGCCACGAACACGAGCGCGAGAACAGCCAGGGAAACCAGCAGCACGGGTCGCGGGCTCAGGGGAACCTGGCGGGTGCGTCCGGTGCGGGAAGTGAATACCAGCAGGTTCACGACCGCCTCCCGGGGGACGGGACGACAGGCAACGGGCGTCCGGCGAACCGGTTTCGGCCAGGTATGTTGCTGGTTTTTCGTTCAGTCATGCTCGGCAGCTCCGCTGTCGCCAGTCCGGCCCACCAGGACCGGAAACCTCAGACCGGTGGCTTTGCGCCGGCGCCTCTCGACGCCTTTGCCTTTTACAAGCTTAGCCACTATGCCGCAAAATCACCGCTCACTCAACTCGGGGAAAACCACATCACTCGCGGAGAACCCAAGCAGCTCAAGGACTTGCTGGCCGGAAACGACCTGTCGCAGCTCGTCCTGAGGGCCCGGGAGGCGGGCGAGCTCGATGCCCGCGTGCGTACCCTGTTGCCGGATGAACTGGCGGCCCACGTCACCGGCGCCGTCCTGCACGAGCATACCGTCGTGATCCTGGCCGACAGCGCCGCCTGGGCGACCCGCATTCGTTTTCATGCCCCGGAGCTCGTCGCGCGCCTCGCGCCGCGTTACGACGGCGCCGTGACCCGCGTGCACGTCAAGGTCCGGCCGACGCGCTGAGCTGCGGCGATCGAGGTCCGGCCCGCCCGCCGAGCCGCGGCGATCAGGCTCAGGCCGCGGCGGCGGCAAAGCTCAAGGGCGCGTCGCGCTCGTCCGCATAGGTCACTTCTTCCCAGGCGGATTCGTTGCGCACCAGTTCGCGCAGCAACTGGTTGTTCAGGCCGTGCCCGGACTTGTAGCCGCTGAACTCGCCGATGATGCTGTGACCGAGCAGGTAGAGGTCGCCGATGGCGTCGAGAATCTTGTGGCGCACGAACTCGTTCTCGTAGCGCAGCCCGTCGTCGTTGAGGATCCGGTAGTCGTCGAGCACGATGGCGTTGTCGAGGCTGCCGCCGCGACCGAGGTTCATCGAGCGCAGGAACTCCATGTCGCGCATGAAGCCGAAGGTGCGCGCGCGGCTGATCTCGCGGAGAAACGAGGTCGTGCCGAAGTCCATCGAGGCAGTCTGGGCATGGCGCTTGAACACCGGGTGATCGAATTCGATCTCGAAATTGACCTTGAAGCCGTCGAAGGGGGTGAAACGCGCCCACTTGTCGCCCTCGTGGACCTCCACCGGCCGGCGGATGCGGATGAAACGCTTGGCGGCGGACTGTTCCGCGATCCCGGCGGACTGGATCAGGAACACGAACGGCCCGGCGCTGCCATCCATGATCGGCACTTCCGTCGCGGACAGTTCGACCGTCGCGTTGTCGATGCCGAGGCCGGCGAAAGCCGACATCAGGTGCTCGACCGTGGCCACGCGCACGCCGTCCTGCACGAGGGTCGTCCCGAGGGTGGTCTCGCCGACCAGCATGCCGTCCGCGCGAATCTGCGGGGCCGGGTCCAGGTCGCTGCGGCGAAACACGATGCCGGAATTGACCGGGGCCGGTCCCAGCGTCATGAGGACTTTCTCGCCGGTGTGCAGGCCGACGCCCGTCGCCCGGATAGTGTTTTTCAGGGTCCGCTGTTTCAGCATCACGCCTCTCCGTGTCGCGCCCGGCCCGGCCGGAGCGCCGGGGCCGCTACGGCCCCGTCGTGTTCGGTGCGCCCACATGAAAGGAGCGTAAGGCAGCCAGCCGTTACGCTTCTCAGGGCAAACTAACGAGACAAGGTAACATAATTTTCACAAAATGCTAAAACGGACGCCTCCCGGGGGAGGAAGAGCGGGGCTCCCCCGGGAGGCATCGTACCGGTCTCAGTCGGCCTGGCGGCGCAGGAAAGCCGGGATATCGAGCATCTCGGGGTCGGCCCGGTAGTCGAAGCTCTGGCCGACGGCCCGCTTCGGCGCCTCGACTTCCTGCTCTTCGACCTCCTCGGCACGCCGCCTCACCACCGGCGGCGCGTCCAGCTCGTTGTAGTTCACGGGTCCGATGCCGACGCCCTGCCGCACACGCGGCTGGCGGCGGGTGCTGCTGGCCACGCGCAACTCGGGTTCGCGCTGGCGCACCACCCCGCCGAGCCCCGTGGCGACGACCGTGACGCGCACCTCGCCCTCCATGGACGGATCGATGACCGTACCGATCACCACCGTGGCGTCGTCGGAGGCCCTTTCCTTGACCACGTTGCCGACCTCGTCGAACTCACCGATCGACAGGTCCATCCCCGCCGTGACGTTCACCAGGATGCCCTTGGCACCCTCGAGGTTGATGTCCTCCAGCAGCGGGCTGGAAATCGCCGCTTCGGCGGCCTCGCGCGCCCGGTCCTCGCCGGTGCCGCGCCCCGTGCCCATCATCGCCATGCCCATCTCGGACATCACGGTGCGCACGTCGGCGAAGTCGACGTTGATCAGGCCGGGCCGGGTGATCAGCTCGGCGATACCCTGCACCGCCCCCTGCAGCACCTGGTTGGCCGACTTGAAGGCGTCCAGCAGCGTGGTCTGCTTGCCCAGCACCGTGAGCAGCTTCTGGTTCGGGATCGTGATCAGCGAGTCCACGTACTTGGACAACTCGGTGATGCCGTTCTCCGCGATGTCCAGGCGCTTGCGGCCCTCCATGCCGAAGGGCTTGGTCACGACCGCCACCGTCAGGATGCCGAGCTCCTTGGCCACCTGCGCGACGATCGGCGCCGCGCCCGTGCCGGTGCCGCCGCCCATGCCCGCCGTGATGAACAGCATGTCGCTGCCCTCGATGGCTTCCTGGATGCGATCGCGATCCTCCATCGCCGCCTGGCGCCCGAGGTCCGGGTTCGCCCCCGCGCCAAGCCCCTTGGTGATGTTGCAGCCGATCTGGATCGCGGACTTCACCCGCGAGTTCTTCAGCGCCTGCGAGTCCGTGTTGGCGCAGATGAACTCCACGCCGTCGATGCCGCATTCCATCATGTAGGACACGGCGTTGCCGCCGCCTCCGCCCACGCCGATCACCTTGATGATCGCGTTCGTGTTGTATCCGTCTACCAGTTCGAACATTACCGCTCTCCTCGGGGATGAACCCCGCCCCTGTGTTACTTAGAAATTGCCCTGGAACCACGCTTTCATGCGGGCCCAGACGTCCTTGATTCCGCCGCTCATCGGCGACTCTCCTTGCTTGTGCTGCATCTCGTGCAGCGCGTACTTCAACAGCCCGACGCCGGTCGCGTGGATCGGGTTGCGCACCACGTCGGCCAGCCCGGTCACGCCGTGCGGCACGCCGAGGCGCACCGGCAGGTGGAACACTTCCTCCGCCAGCTCGATGGCGCCTTCCATCTTCGAACTGCCGCCGGTGAGCACCACGCCGGCCGCGATCATGTCGTCGAAGCCGCTGCGCGCGACCTCGTTGCGGATCAGCGTGAACAGCTCCTCGTAGCGAGGCTCGACGATCTCGGCCAGCGTCTGGCGCGCGAGGCGCCGCGGCGGCCGGTCGCCCACGCTCGGCACCTCGATGGTCTCGTCCGGGTTCGCCAGCTGCGACAGCGCGCAGGCATAGCGGATCTTGATTTCCTCGGCGTACTGCGTCGGCGTGCGCATGGACACCGCGATGTCGTTGGTCACCTGGTCGCCGGCGATCGGGATCACCGCCGTGTGGCGGATCGCGCCGCCGGAGAACACCGCGATGTCGGTGGTGCCGCCGCCGATGTCCACCAGGCAGACGCCGAGTTCTTTCTCGTCCTCGGACAGCACCGCGTGGCTGGAGGCGAGCTGTTCGAGCACGATATCCACGACGGTCAGGCCGCAGCGCTGCACGCACTTGATGATGTTCTGCGCGGCGGACTCGGCGCCGGTGACCATGTGCACCTTCGCCTCGAGGCGCACGCCCGACATGCCGATCGGCTCGCGGATCCCTTCCTGGTGATCGATGAGGAATTCCTGCGGGATGATGTGCAGGATCTTCTGGTCGGCCGGAATGGCCACCGCCCGCGCGGCGTCGATCACCCGGTCCACGTCGCCCGGCGTCACTTCGCGCTCGCGGATGGCGACGATGCCGTGCGAGTTGAGGCTGCGCACGTGGCTCCCCGCGATCCCCGCGTAGACCTCGGAGATCTCGCAGCCGGCCATCAGCTCGGCCTCCTCCACCGCGCGCTGGATCGACAGCACGGTGGACTCGATATTGACCACCACGCCCTTCTTCAGCCCGCGCGAGGGGTGACTGCCGATGCCGATGATCTCCAGCCCGCCTTCCTCCATGAGTTCACCGACGATCGCGACCACCTTGGAGGTGCCGATATCCAGTCCGACGATCGTTTCCCTGGCGTTGCGCTTAGCCATCGTGCGTAGGTCCCTCGCTGCTTGCGGCCGCGGCGCCGCGCTCGCGCCAGCCGACGGCGAAGCCGCGGCTGTAGCGCAGGTCCACGTAGCCGACTTCGGCCACCCGGGGTGTGAGCAATGGCGCGGCCACGCGGGCGAAGCGCCGCAATCGTGTCTCGAAGGACTGCCGTCCGAGGCGCAGCTCCACACCGTTGCTCAGCTCGATGCGCCATGAGCCGCGCTCGTCCAGCTCCAGCACCCGCAGCCGGAAGCCGGTCGCGGCCAGCGTCGCCCGGGCATCGAGATATTTCCGCGCCACACTGGCCTCGCTGCCCTCCGGCCCGGAGAGGCGCGGCAATTCCGCCGGGACATGCCGCGCGTCCTGCACGAACAGCTCGCCGCGTGTGTTCAGCAGGCCGCTGTCGCCCCAGCGCGCCGCGGGGGCCTGTTCGATGACGGTGATCTCGATTTCCGCCGGCCAGCGACGGCGCACGATCGCGTCGTCCACCCAGTCGATGGCGACGATCTGTTCGCGCAACTGCTCGAGCCGCACGCCGAGGAACCCTGCCGTGCGCAGGCTGCCGACCGCCGCTTCGACCTGCAGCACGCTGACCCGCTCGAACGGTCCGTGCACGGTCACCGCGCGGATGGGACGGTCCAGCAACAGCGCCAGGCCCCAGGTCCCGGCCACGAGCGCGGCCGCGATAACGGTGCCGCCTGCGAGCCGGCGCCACGGCCACGCGGGCAGGGCCGGCCACCGCCACTCGAAACGGGGCCTGGCGGTGCGCCGGGACCGGCGGGTGGACTTAGCCGCGCGTGCCATGCGTCCCCTCCCCGGCCGTCGCCCGGCCAAAACTGGTTTCCAGCACGCGCCAGGCCAGTTCGTCGAAATCGATACCGGCCTGCCGCGCGCCCATCGGCACGAGGCTGTGGCTGGTCATGCCCGGGATCGTGTTGACCTCCAGGAATCGCGGCACGCCGTCGGCCGGCAGCAGGAAATCGACGCGACCCCAGCCGCTCGCGCCGACGGCTTCGAACGCCAGCCGCGCGAGTCGCGCGAAATCCGCTTCGCGCGCCGGATCGAGCCCGCAGGGGCAGTGGTAACGCGTCTCGTCGGAGAAGTACTTCGCCTCGTAGTCGTAGAAGGCGCGCGGCGTCTCGATGCGCACGGCCGGCAGCGTGTCTCCCTGCAGCACGCCCACCGAGTATTCCTCGCCCGACACCCACTCCTCGACCAGCACCGGGCCCGCCCAACGATTTGCCTCGGCCCATGCCGCAGGCAGCCGGGCGGCTTCCGTCACCTTGCTCATGCCGACGCTCGACCCCTCGCCGGCCGGCTTGACGATCAACGGCAGGCCGAATTCCGCCACCACGGAGGCCGCTTCGTCGGCCGCGCGCATCACCCGCCAGCGCGGCGTGGCGAGCGCCCAGGCGACGAACAGCTGCTTGCTGCGCAGCTTGTCCATCGCCAGCGACGAGCCGAGCACGCCGCTGCCGGTGTAGGGCATGCCGAGGGTCTCGAGCGCGCCCTGCATCAGGCCGTCCTCGCCGCCGCGGCCGTGCAGCGCAATCCAGGCGCGATCGAAACCGCCGCTCAAGAGCGGCTCGAGGCCCGACGCGGGATCGACCCCCTCGGCATCCACGCCGCGTCTGCGCAACGCGGCGAGCACCGCCTCGCCGGTGAGCAGCGAGATCTCGCGCTCCGCGGAGGTCCCGCCCAGCAGGACGGCGACGCGCCCGAAGTCCGCGGCTGCGGTAACCGGGACCCGGCTCATGACGAGCCCTCCCCGGACGCGCCGATCTTGCCGGCCGCGGCGCGCGGCGCGGCAGGCGTGCCGGGCGCATCGGTCGCGGGTTCGCCGATCACGCGCACCTCGGTCTCGAGCCGCACGCCATGCAGCCGCTCCACCTCGGCGGCGACATGCGCCATCAGCCGTTCGATATCGGCGGCGGTGGCCGTCCCGGTGTTGATGATGAAGTTGGCATGCTTGGGCGACACCTCGGCGCCGCCGATGCGACAGCCCTTCAACCCCGCGGCCTCGATCAGCCGCGCGGCATGGTCGCCGGGCGGGTTGGTGAACACGGAACCGCAGCTCGGCTCGCCGATCGGCTGGGTGGCCTTGCGCTTCACCAGCAGTTCGCGGATGGAGGCCTGGGTGGTCGGGCGCCCCGCGGGGAATGCGAGCTCCGCGGCGATGAACCATTCGCCGGCCGGCCCCTGCACGCTGCGATAACCGGTCGCGTACTCGTCGCGTGCCCGCCGGCGGCGGACCCCGGCACGATCCAGCGTCTCCACGGCCACCACGTAGTCCCAGGTCTCGCCGCCGAATGCGCCGGCGTTCATCGCCAGGGCGCCGCCGAGCGTCCCCGGGATGCCGGCGAAAAACTCCCCGGCGCCGAGCCCCCAGCGCGCGCAGCTGCGCGCGATCTTCGCGCAGGGCACGCCCGCCTCCGCGCGAATCCCCCGTTCCCCGGAGCGCGCCATTCCGGACAACACGCCGTGCGTGCCGATCACGACGCCGCGCACCCCGCCGTCGCGCACCAGCAGGTTGCTGCCGAGGCCGACCAGGTGAACGGGCGTGGCAGGATCGAGCGCGGCAAGAAAGGCCGCCAGGTCGTCGAGGTCGGCGGGACGGAACCAGGTGTCGGCCGGTCCGCCCACCCGCCAGGACGTGTGCCGGGACATCGGCTCGCCATGGCGCAGCTCGCCGCGTGGCGCATGGGGCGGTGGCGTGCGCAACACGGCCATCACGACGAGGCTCCCGGCGGCAGCTGCTCCGGCAGCCGCGCTGCAACCGCGCCGATGCTGCCGGCGCCGAAGGTCACCAGCAGGTCATCCGCGCGAAGCACCCCGACCAGCGCCTCGGGAAGGTCTTCGACCCGCTCGACGAACACCGGCTCGACCTTGCCGCGCGAGCGGATCGCGCGGGCCAGCGCCCGGCCGTCGGCATTCGACACCGGATCCTCGCCCGCGGCATAGACCTCGCAGAGCAACAGCGCGTCGGTGCCGGAGAGCACGCGCGCAAAGTCATCCATGAGGTCGCGGGTGCGGCTGTAGCGATGCGGCTGGAAAGCCACGACGACGCGGCGACCCGGCCAGGCGCCGTGGATCGCTTCGAGCGTCTTCTCGAGCTCGGTCGGATGGTGACCGTAATCGTCCACCAGCAGGGCCGTGCCCTCGCCCGCAGCGATCTCGCCGAGTTCCTGCATGCGCCGGTCGATCCCCCCGAAGCCGGCGAGCGCGCGCAGCAACGCGGCGTCCTCGACCTCCAGCTCCTGGGCCACCGCGATCGCCGCGAGCGCATTCTGCGCGTTGTGCCGCCCGGCGAGCTTGAGCTCGACCTCCAGCGGCGCGGCCCCGCCCGGACGCGTCACGGTGAAACGCGACACGCGGCCTTCCTGGCGAAAATTCGTGGCGCGCAGATCGGCGCGCTCATCGAAGCCGTAAGTCAGCACGGCGCGCGGCACACGCGCCAGCAGCGAGGCCGCACCGGGGTCGTCCACGCACACGATGGCCAGGCCGTAGAACGGCAGGTTGTGCAGGAAATCCACGAAGGTCTGGTGGAGCTGCTCGAGGTCGCCGCCGTAGGTCGCCATGTGGTCGGCCTCGACGTTGGTCACCACGGCGAGCATGGGTTGCAGGTGGACGAAGGAGGCATCGCTCTCGTCGGCCTCGGCGACGAGGAAACGGCCGGCGCCGAGGCGCGCGTGCGTGTTGGCGCTGTTCAGCCGGCCGCCGATGACGAAGGTCGGGTCGAAGCCCGCCTCGGCGAGGACGCTCGCGACCAGGCTCGTGGTCGTGGTCTTGCCGTGGGTTCCCGCGACCGCGATCCCGTAACGGAAGCGCATCAGCTCGGCGAGCATCTCGGCGCGTTTCACCACCGGGATGCGGCGCTCTTGGGCCGCCGTGACCTCGGGGTTGTCGGCGGATACCGCGCTGGACACCACCACGACGTCCACGTTCTCCAGGTGCGCCGCACTGTGGCCGATCATCACGCGCGCGCCGAGCGAAGCCAGGCGCTCCACGACCGGGCCGGACTTCAGGTCCGAACCCTGCACGTCGTAGCCGAGGTTGAGCAGCACCTCGGCGATGCCGCCCATGCCCGAGCCGCCGATGCCGACGAAATGGATACGATTGACGCGGCGCATGCGGTTTTTCATCGCGCCTCCTCCGCGGCCAGCCCGCCGACGTCGAGCAATACCCGCTCGATGGTGCTGAGCGCCTCGGTACGCGCCGCGCCGCGTGCGCGCCGCGCCATGTCCAGGCGCCGCCCGCGGTCGCCCAAGAGGCCCGCCAGCACATGCGAGAGACGGTCGGGATCGAGCTGGGACTCCGGCACCAGCACCGCGGCGCCGGCCGCCACCAGGTAGCCGCCGTTCAGGGTCTGGTGGTCGTCCACCGCGGCCGGGAACGGCACGAGGACGGCGGGGACGCCGGCCGCCGCCAGCTCGGAAACGGTCAGCGCACCCGAACGACAGATCGCGAGATCGGCCCAGCCATAGGCCGCCGCCATGTCGTCGATGAACTCGCTCACCTCCGCGGCGACCCCGAAACGTGCATAGGCTGCGCGAGCGACCTCCAGCGTGTTGCGCCCCGCCTGGTGGCGGACCAGCGGGCGCTGCTCTTCCGGCAGGTGCGCGAGCGCTTCGGGCACGGTCTGGTTCAGGGCCAGGGCCCCCTGGCTGCCACCCAGCACCAGCAGGTGCACGGGCCCCGTGCGGTCCGCGAGGCGCCGGTCCGGACCGGGCAGCGCGGCGATCGACGCGCGCACCGGGTTACCGACGACCATGCTCGAGACCCCGCCGGGGAACGCGCCGGGAAACGCGGCGAGGACGCGACTCGAGAGGCGCGCGAGGATCTGGTTGGTGGTCCCGGCGATCGCATTCTGCTCGTGGATCACCAGCGGCCGGCGCGTCAGCCAGGCGGCGACTCCCCCCGGACCCGCCGCGTAGCCGCCCATGCCGAGCACCACGGCCGGCTTGACGCGCAACATGATGCGCAAGGCCTGCGCCACCGCCAGCAGGATGCGGAACGGCGCGGCGAGCCGCGTGAGGAGATTCTTGCCGCGCAGGCCGGCGATGGCGATCCACTCGACCCGGATCCCCGCCTCCGGCACCACGCGCGCCTCGAGCCCGAGACGGGTGCCCATCCACACCACTTCGATGCCGCGCGCCCGCAAGGCGTCGGCCACGGCCAGCGCCGGGAACACGTGTCCGCCCGTGCCGCCCGCCATGATCAGCACCCGGCCGCTCATGACCTGGACCGCCGCTTGCGGCGTCCGGCATAGCCGTCCGCCTGGAGTTCGTAATGGATGCGCAGCAGCAGGCCGATGGCTGCCCCGGTGACCAGCAGGCTGCTGCCGCCGTAGCTGACCAGGGGCAATGTCAGCCCCTTGGTCGGCAGCAGGCCCATGTTCACCGCCATGTTGATGAAGGCCTGCAGGCCGATCCAGGTGCCGATGCCGAAGGCCAGGCACGCCGCGAACACGCGTTCCGCGGCCGCCGCGGCCGCGCTGATGGCATAGGCGCGCACCACCAGCACCGCAAACAGCGCCACGATCAGGAACACGCCGACGAGGCCGAACTCCTCGGCGAACACCGCGAACACGAAGTCGGTGTGCGCCTCCGGCAGGTAGAACAGTTTCTGCACGCTGCCGCCCAGCCCGACACCCAGCCATTCGCCGCGGGCGATCGCGATGAGCGACTGGGTGAGCTGGAAGCCGGAATTCCACGGATCCGCCCACGGATCCAGGAAGGCCGTCAACCGACGCATGCGGTACTCGGAGGTGAGCACCAGCAGCGCGAGCGATGTGAAGCCCGCCACCCCGATGAGCATCAGGTAACCGAAGCGCATGCCGCCTACGAACAACACGCCGATCGCGGTGGCGAACAGCACGGCCGTGGCGCCGAAATCCGGCTGCAGCATGAGCAGCACGCCCGCCAGCGTCACCACCGCCATCGGGAACAGCAGCCCCTTGAGACCGGACTCGAGCGCGCCGCGACGCCGCGCCACGTAGCCGCACAGGTACATCAACAGCAACAGCCGTGCGGGCTCCGAGGCCTGCAGGTTGAGCGGCCCGATGCGCAACCAGCGCGTGGCGCCGTTGACCTCGTGGCCGATGCCGGGCAGCAGCACGACGACCAGCAGCAGCATCCCCAGCGCCAGCAGGAGCGGCGAGCCCTGCTCCCAGGCGCGCATCGGCACCAGCATGCAGAAGGCCGCGACGCACAGGCCGAGCGCGAGATAGATCGACTGGCGCACGAGGAAATAGAACGGCTGGCCGTGCACCTGGTCGGCCATCGTGATCGAGGCGGACGCCACCATCACCACGCCGAGCAGGGCGAGGACCAGCGCGCTGCCCGCCAGCCAGGGATCGGTGCGCAGCCCCGGGGGCGCGGCATGTGTCATGACGGCGCTCATGACGGCAAGGCCCGGGCGGCGGCCGCGAAGCGGTCGCCGCGCTCCGTGTAGTCGCGATACATGTCGGTGCTGGCGCAGGCCGGCGACAGCAGCACCGTGTCGCCCGGCTCGGCCAGCTCCGCCGCCGCCGTCACCGCAGCCTCGATGCCGTCCGCATGCACGACCGGGCAGGCCGGGGCCAGCAGGCGCTCGAGTTGCGGCGCATCGCGACCCAGGAGCACCACGGCGCGCGCCCGGCCCTCGACCGCGTCCAGCAGCGGGCTGAAGTCCGCCCCCTTGCCGTCGCCGCCGGCGATCAACACCACCGGGCCTTCGGTCCCCGTGATGGCCGCGACGGCGGCGCCGACATTGGTCGCCTTCGAGTCGTTGACGAAGGCCACGCCGCGCCGCTCGGCCACCCATTGGGCCCGATGCGGCAACCCGGGAAACCCGGCGAGGGCCTCGAGCACGTCGCCCGGCTCGATGCCCAGCGCCTCGACCATGGCGAGCGCGGCCAGCGCGTTCGCCAGGTTGTGCCGTCCGCGGATCCGCAGGCGCTCGGCGGGGATCAACAGCCGCTCGCCGCGTGCCAGCACCGCGCCCGCCGCGGTCTCGACGAGGCCGTATTCGCCCTCGGCCGGCGCCCCGAGACCGAAGCGGATGCAGGGCGTGCGCCCGTCCCACATCGCCATGACGAGGCGATCGTCCCGGTTCAGCACCACCGTGCTCGCGCCGACGAGAATGCGGGCCTTGGCGCTCGCGTAAGCCGCCATGCTGCCGTGGCGATCGATGTGATCGGCGGAGAGGTTGAGCACGCAGGCGGCACGCGGGCGCAGCGAGTCGGTGGTCTCGAGCTGGAAGCTGGACAGCTCCAGGACATACAGGTCGGGCACCTCGTCCGCCAGCAGGTCCAGCGCGGGGATGCCGAGGTTGCCGCCCGCCTGCACGTCCAGTCCCCCGGCCGCGGCCAGCGCCGCGACCAGCGTCGTGACGGTGCTCTTGCCGTTGGAGCCGGTGATCGCCGCAATCGGTGCGGGCGCCACGCGGGCGAACATCTCGATATCGCCGAGCAGCGACAGCCCCCGCTTGCGCGCCTCCACGAGCAGCGGCTCCTGCAGCGAAACGCCCGGCGACACGACCACCTCGGCCACGCCGTCGAGGGCACGCGGATCGAAGCTCCCGAGCCGCAGGTCGAGTCTTTCCCTGAGCTCGCCCAGCCCGGCCAGTCCGGGCGGCGTCGCGCGGCTGTCCACCACGCGGACCGATTGCCCGAGCCCGGCCAGGTAACGCGCACACGACGCACCCGTCGCGCCGAGCCCGACCAGCAGCACGGGCGCGCCGGCGGAAGGCTTCGCGGAGGAGCGGGTGGCGGTGCGCGTGTTCATCGGACCTTCAGCGTCGCGAGGCCGAACAGGACGAGCACCACCGTGATGATCCAGAAGCGCACGATGACTTTCGGCTCGGCCCAGCCCTTGAGTTCGAAGTGGTGATGGATGGGCGCCATGCGGAAGATGCGTCGCCCGGTCAGCTTGAAAGACGCGACCTGCAGGATCACCGAGACCGTCTCGAGCACGAACACTCCGGCCATGACGAAGAACACCAGTTCCTGCCGCACGGCCACGGCGACGGTCCCGAGCGCCGCACCGAGCGACAATGCGCCGATGTCGCCCATGAAGACCTGCGCGGGGTAGGTGTTGAACCAGAGGAAACCGAGCCCGGCCCCGGTGAGCGCGGTGCAGAAGACCAGCAGCTCGCCGGTGCCCGGCACGAAGGGAATGCCGAGGTAGCTGGAGAACACCGCGTTGCCGGTGACCCAGGCGAACAGCCCGAGCGCGCCGCCGATCAGCACGGTGGGCATGATCGCGAGACCGTCCAGCCCGTCCGTGAGGTTCACGGCGTTGCTCGAGCCGACGATGACGAAATAGACCAGCACCAGGTAGCCGACCACGCCGAGCGGCAGGACCAGGTTCTTGAAGAAGGGGAAGATCAGGGCCTGCTCGACCGACGGATCCACCGCGGTGGAGAGGAACGCGATCCCCGCGAGCAGTGCCCCGACCGACTGCCACAGGTACTTCCAGCGCGCCGCGAGCCCGCGGCTGTCGCCGACCACCAGTTTCTTGTAGTCGTCGACGAAACCGATCATGCCGAAGCCGATCATCACGCCGAGCACGATCCACACGAAACGATTGGCGAGATCCGCCCAGAGCAGGGTCGATATCGTGATCGACACCAGGATCAGCGCGCCGCCCATGGTCGGCGTGCCCGCCTTGGGCAGGTGGGATTCGGGTCCGTAGCTGCGCACCTGCTGGCCGATCTGGTGGAAGGTCAGCCGGCGGATCATCCAGGGACCGACCAGCAGGGAGATCGCCAGCGCCGTCAGCGCACCGAGAATGGCGCGGAAGGTGAGGTACTGGAACACGTTGAAGCCGCTTTCGAAGCGCGCCAGGTACTCTGCGAGATACAACAACATCTAGCGGACCTCCTCGGCGGCCAGGCGCTCGACGACGGCTTCCAGGCGCATGGAACGCGAGCCCTTCACCAGCAGGTTCACATCGCCTGGCAGGTCTTCCTCGAGGGCGTCCGCCAGGGCCTCCGCATCTTCGAAGTGCCGACCCGCCCCGAACGCCTCCACCGCGGCGGCCGATTCCGGGCCGAGCGCATAGAGGCGCGCGACTCCCCGGTCTCGCGCGTACCGGCCCGCGGCGGCATGCAACTGGGCCGCCTCCGGCCCCAGCTCGAGCATGTCGCCGAGCACCAGCCAGGTGTCGCCGGGCAACGCCGTGGCGTAATCGATCGCTGCCTCGAGCGCGGTCGGATTGGCGTTGTAGGTGTCGTCGATCAGCAACGCGCCGCTGCGCGCCTTGCGCAGGCTCATCCGGCCCTTCGTCCCGGCCACGGCCGCCAGCCCCGCGACGATCTCGTCCAGCGACCAGCCGGCCGCCCAGGTCGCGGCGGCAGCCGCGAGCGCATTGAACGCGTTGTGCCGTCCGGGGAGCGCAATGCGCACGTCTGCCGTGCCGTCGGGCGTCACCATGCGGAACTCGAGCACCGGGCCGGCGGCGTCCAGCGACTGGCGCACGGCCTCCGCACGGAACTCCGCGTCCGGCGTGAGACCGAACGTGAGTTGGCGGCGCGACCCGGCGATTTCGCGCCACAGGGAGGCGAACGGATCGTCGGCGTTGATCACAGCCACGCCGTCCTCCGGCAGGCCGGCGAATATCTCGCCCTTGCCCCGCGCCACGCCCTCCACGCTGCCGAAGCCCTCGAGGTGGACGGGACCGGCGGCGGTCACGATCGACACCGAAGGACGACAGATCGCCGCCATGCGCGCGATCTCGCCGCCATGGTTGGCGCCCAGCTCGAGAATCGCGGCACGATGCTGGCGATCCAGGCGGAACAGTGTCAGCGGCAGGCCGATCTCGTTATTCATGTTGCCGCGGGTCGCCAGGATCTCACCGCGCGACCGGGCGATGGCCGCCATCATCTCCTTGACGGTGGTCTTGCCGTAGCTGCCCGTCACGGCCACTACCGGCACGTCGAAGCGGCTGCGCCAGTCGGCGGCGATTCCGCCCAGGGCCGCGAGCGTGTCGGCCACGCCCAGCCACGGCAGTTCAGCCGACGGCGCCGTATCGACGACGGCGCCCGCAGCCCCCCGCCGCTGGGCCTCCGCGACGAAGGCATGCCCGTCGAAGTTCGGCCCGCGCAGGGCCACGAACAGCTGGCCGGGCTCGAGGGCGCGCGTATCCGTGGAGACGCCCGCGAAGTCACGGTCCGGACCGACGAGCGTCGCGCCGAGCACGCGGGCCAGTTCGCCGAGCGTGCCGCGGATCACAACGCACCCCCGGTCAACGACGCCGCCAGCACACGGTCGCTGAAGGGGCGTCGCTCTCCCGCCACGAGCTGCACTTCCTCGTGCCCCTTGCCGGCGATCAGCACGACATCGCCGGGCTGCGCCGCCCCCAGAGCCTGGCGGATGGCGGCGGCGCGATCGCGCTCGATGCGCACCGCCCCGACATCGTCGATGCCCGCGAGTATGTCGGCGACGATCGACCGGCCGTCTTCCCCGCGCGGATTGTCGTCGGTGATGACGAGCTCGTCGGCGAGTTGTGCCGCGACCCGGCCCATCTCGGGCCGCTTGCCCCGGTCACGCTCCCCGCCGCAGCCGAACACGCACCACAGCCGGCCGCGGCAGTGGCTTCGCAGCGCGGCCAGCGCCTTGGCCAGCGCATCGGGCGTATGCGCGTAGTCGACCACCGCCAGCACGTCGCTCGCCGGATCGGCGAAAGCCTCCATCCGGCCGGCCGGGGCCGGCACATCCGCGAGCGCCTCGGCCGCAGCAGACGCATCTGCGTCGAGCGCCAGCAGCACGGCGAAGGCCAGCGCGAGGTTCTCCGCATTGAACTCCCCGACCAGCGGCGAGCGCAGTCCGACCTCGCCGAAGGCCCCTGCGAGCTGCACGGCGAGTCCGTCCTCGCGGGCCTCCACGCGCACCAGCCGGACGGTATCGCCGTCACCCGTTGCCTCCCGGCCTACGGCAATGCCGCGGGTCGCCTCGCCCAGGCGCGCGAACAACGACCGACCGAACTCGTCGTCCACGTTGACGACGCCGGCGGCGGGACGATGCGCCAGGAACAGGCGCGCCTTGCATTCGGCGTAGGTCTCGAGATCGCCGTGGTAATCGAGATGGTCGCGGCTCAGGTTGGTGAACGCGGCGACGGCATACCGCACCGCATCCACCCGGCCCTGGTCCAGTGCATGCGACGACACTTCCATCGCCACCGCCTGCAGCCCCTGGCCGACGAACTCCGCAAGCGTGCGATGCACCTCGATCACGTCCGGGGTGGTCAGCGTGGCGGCACGCAGGGCGCCCACCGGACCGCTGCCCAGCGTCCCGATGACCCCGGTCCGGCGCCCGAGCCGTTCCAGCGCACCGGCCACGAGGTGGGTGCAGGTCGTCTTGCCATTGGTCCCGGTGACACCGACCACCGCGAGCCGCTGCGACGGCTCGCCGAAGAAACGATCCGCCAGCGCGCCCAGGCGCGTGCGCAGGCCGGGTACCGGAAATGCTTCGCAGCCCGCCGGCAGGACGGTTGCGGACACGCCATCGGCCGGCTCCCACGCGACCAGCGTCGCGCCGGCCGCCGCGGCGGCTGCTGCATGCTGCAGGCCATGCTCCCGCGTGCCGGGTACGGCGAGGAACAGGCTCCCCGGCACGACCCTGCGGCTGTCCAGCGCGAGATCCGCGACCCGGCGGGTTGCAAGCGCGGCCGGCGCGGCATCGCCCATCAGCTCGCCCAGCGTCATTCCCGGCGACATGGCGGTGGCGGTCATCATGGCCGTCCCATCGCCTGGACGATGCTGTCCACGGACCTGGACTGCTCGTCGTCGTCGGGCGGAATGCCGAGGATGCGCATCGCGTCGCCGATGACGCGCGAGAATACCGGCCCGGCCACCTCGCCACCGTAGAACACCCCCGCGGACGGTTCGTCGATGAGCACGACCGCCGCCAGGCGCGGACTGGAGGCCGGCGCCACCCCCGCGAAGACGGAGAGATAACGGTCCTCGTGGTAACCGCCGGCCATGAACTTGCGCGCCGTCCCGGTCTTGCCCGCGACGCGGTAGCCGGGAATCGCCGCCTTCGGCGCCGTGCCGCGCGCGCTGGCCACCGGCTCCATCATCGCCATCACGGTGTTCGCGATGCCCGGATCGATCGACGGGCGGCGGGACGGAGGGTCGTCCAGCGCCAGCAACGACACCGGGGCGGCGCGTCCGCCGGCGCCGAGAATGGCGTAGGCATGCGCCAGCTGCAGCGGCGTCACGGACAAGCCGTAGCCGTAGGCCAGCGTGGCCTGGCCGATGGGCCGCCAAAGGTCGGGCTCCATGAGCACACCCGCCGACTCGCCGGGAAACCCCGTCGCCGAGACTTCGCCGAGACCGAAGCGCCGCAGTCCCTGCCACAACTGCTCGGGGTCCAGCGCCAGCGCCATCATCGACGCGCCGACGTTGCTGGAGCGGACCAGCAAGGTGGAGAGATCGATCTCGCCGAGATTGCTCTTGTCCTCGATGGTCTTGGTGCCGACCGTCATCCAGCCCGGTCCCGTGTCGATCGTCGAATCCGCGTCGAACCGCCCGCTGTCCAGGGCCGCCGCGACGATCAGCGGCTTGATGCTGCTGCCCGGCTCGAAAATGTCGTTGGTCGCACGGTTGCGATAGCGCTCGGCGGACAACTGGCTGCGGTCGTTCGGGTTGAAGCTCGGCTGGTTCACCATCGCCAGCACTTCGCCGCTGCGCACGTCGAGAATGACCATGGAACCCGACTGGGCGCGATGCGCCTGTACCGCGCGCTTGAGTTCCCGGTAGGCCAGGTACTGGATCCTGAGGTCGATGCTGAGCCGCAGGTCGCGGCCGGGCCGTGGCTCGCGCACGCTCTCCACGTCCTCGATGGTGTTGCCGAGCCGGTCGCGGCGGACGCGCTTCTCGCCATGCTGGCCGGCCAGCCAGTGATCGTAGGCGAGCTCCAGTCCCTCCTGGCCCGCGTCATCGATATTCGTGAAGCCCAGCACATGACCGATCACTTCACCCGCCGGGTAGAAACGCCGGTACTCGCGTTGCAGGTAGACCCCGGGGATACCGAGCTGCCGCACGGCGCGGGCCTCCGCCGGCGGCAGGTGACGCCGCAGGTAGAGGAACTCGCGGTCGGACTGCGCATTGACAGTCCGCGCGAGCCATTCAGCGTCCCGGCCGATGGCGGCGGCCAGGCGCGGAATATCCCCGGGCGAGGAGAGCAGTTCGCCGGGGTTCGCCCAGACGCTGTCCACCGGACTGCTGACCGCCAGGGGCTCGCCGCGACGATCGGTGATCGAACCCCGGTGCGCCGCGATCTGCACGCGCCGCACCTGCCGGGCGTCGCCCTGCTGCGCGAAGAACGCCTGGTCGACGAATTGCAGGTTGACGGCGCGCGCGCCCAGCGACACGCCGAGCACGGCAAACAGCACGCCCGCCACCAGCATGCGGCGCCGGAAGCGCCGGTGGAACTCGCCCTGGTTCTTCCGCCGTCTCATGGGCTGACCACCTCGATGTCCGCGCGCGCCGGCACGCGCATCGACAACTTCTCCCGGGCAAGTTGTTCCACCCGGGCATGCGCCGCCCAGGTGCTGCGCTCGATCTGCAACTGGCTCCACTCGATGTTGAGCTCGTCCCGGTCGCGGCTGAGCGCCTGCAGCTCGATGAAATGCTGGCGGGCCTTGTGCCGGGCATCCACGGCCGCGACGGCGGAGACCACGATCGCCAGGGCCAGCAGGATCGCCAGCGGAACGGCGTGCGCGGCCTTCATGCGGCCAGCCTCTCGGCCGCGCGCAGCACGGCGCTGCGGGCGCGCGGGTTGGCCTCGATCTCCGCCGCGCCGGCGCGGACCGCCTTGCCGACGGGGCGCAGCACGGGGCGCGCATGGGCAGGAATATCGGGCAGCCCGCGCCACGGCTCCGCGACCTCGGCATGGCGGCGGATGAATCGCTTGACGCGCCGGTCCTCCAGGGAATGAAAGCTGATGACACAGAGCCGCCCGCCGGGCTTGAGCAACGCCAGCGACGCCTCGAGCGCAGCATCGAGCGCCGCGAGCTCGTCGTTGATGCAGATGCGGATCGCCTGGAAGCTGCGCGTCGCAGGGTGCTTGCCCGGTTCGCGTCCCGGCACCGCCCCGGCGATCAGCTCGGCCAGCTGGCCGGTGCTGCGGATGGGCGTCACTTCCCGAGCCGTCACGACCGCGCGGGCGATGCGCCGGCCATGACGTTCCTCGCCATATTCGAACAGCACCCGCGCCAGGTCGCGCTCGGACACGGTCGCGAGCCAGTCTGCCGCGCTGCGCCCCGCGTCCGGATCCATGCGCATGTCGAGCGGGCCGTCGCGCATGAAGCTGAACCCGCGCGCCGGGTCGTCGAGCTGTGGCGAGGACACGCCGACGTCGAGCAACACGCCGTCGAAGCCGGCCGAAAAACCGGCCTGCGCGGCGATCTGCTCCAGCTCCGCGAAGTTCCCCCTGACGATCGACACCCTCTCATCCCCGGCGAACCGCCGCTGCCCCGCCCGGACGGCGTCCGGATCGCGGTCCACGGCCAGTACCCTGCCCGCCTCGCCCAATTGCTGGAGGATCGCTGCCGTATGCCCGCCTCGCCCGAGGGTGGCATCCAGGTAGCTTCCTGCCGCGTGCGGGGCGAGGGCCTCCAGCGCCTCCCCGAGGAGCACCGGCGCGTGTTCCGTGGCGCCCGGCTCCACTAGAAGCTGAACGTTTCGAGTTCAGCCGCGAGCCCGCCCTCGTTGGCGGACTCCTCTGTCAACCACTGGTCACGGCGCTCGTCCCAGCGTTGCTCGTCCCAGATCTCGAACTTGTTGCCCTGGCCGATGAACATGGCCTGGCGATCGATGCCGGCGAATTCACGCAATTCCTTCGGCAGGAGAATGCGGCCCTGGCCGTCGAGGTCCACCTCGGTGGCGTGGCCGACCATCAGGCGCTGCAGGCGGCGGGCCTGGCGGTCCAGCGTCGGCAGGCGGGCAAGACGCCGCTCGATGTCCTCCCACTCGGGCAGCGGGTACACCAGCAGGCAGTAATCGCGGTCGACCGTGATGATGAGCTGGTTGCTGCAACGCTCTTCGATACGCGCGCGATAGCGCGTCGGGACCGCGAGGCGACCCTTGGCATCCAGCGAAATTCGATTGGCGCCGCGAAACATACTGGTGGCCCGAGGGAGCATGCTCCCATTTATTCCCACTTCTTCCCACTTGGCGCCACTATATGAACCGGTTTGCCCCCCGTCAACCGCCTGAGGCAAGAATTTTCTTTTAGCTACCGGGACTTAGCTGCATTAGTGAAAGGGAGATCGGGCCTCACTGTATGGCTAAAAATCAGTCAGTTAAATCGCTTTCCTGTCGAACTACTTTAGATAAAGCCCAGGGTAAAGCGTGGGAGCCGGCCTGTAAGCCGGGTTCTGTCGGGAACAGTCATCCATCTGGGACGCACGTCACCGTGCGCCTCGAGCGACCTACCCGGAAACACGCGCGGGCCGCGCGCTGCGGGCGAACCCGCTTGCTTCCCTATTTGGTCTTGCTCCGAGTGGGGTTTACCGTGCCGCGAACCGTTACCGGCCGCGCGGTGCGCTCTTACCGCACCTTTTCACCCTTGCCGGCGCCGAAGCGCTTAGGCGGTATGTTTTCTGTGGCACTTTCCGTAGGCTCGCGCCCCCCAGGCGTTACCTGGCACCCTGCCCTGCGGAGCCCGGACTTTCCTCCCCGGCGCAAGGCCGGAGCGACTGTCCGGCCGACTCCCACGCCGCTCATTGTACGCCTCCGGGCATGCAGAGAGCGCTGGTCATCGATCCCGTCGGCCACGCTACGCATCGATCACGGAGCCATGTCGGGTCGATCGCTCTATTCCTCGACGCCTAGGCGCAGCGCGATCTCGTAGGCGCGCCGCCGTGGCACGCCGCTGAGCTTCGCCGCGATCCGCACGGCCCGGCTCGGCGGAAGCTCCTCGAGGAGCGCGGGCAATAACCGCCCCAGGAGCGCTTCGTCGCCCTCGCGCGCCGCGGCCGGCGCGCAGCCGGCGACCACCACGACGACTTCGCCCCTGTGCGCATCCGGGTCCGCAGCGAGGCGCGTGGCGAGCTCATCGAGCGTACCGCGGTAGAGGGTCTCGTGAAGTTTCGTCAGTTCCCGCGCGACGGTGGCGCGTCGCTCCGGACCGAGGGCCGTGGCCGCGTCGGAAAGCAGCGCCCCCACCCGGTTGCCCGCCTCGAACAACACCAGCGTCCGGCTTTCCTCGGACAGCGCATCGAGCCGCGCGCGTCGCGCCGCCTGGCGCGCGGGCAGGAAACCCTCGAAGACGAACCGGTCGGTCGGCAGGCCCGCCACGGACAAGGCCGCCAGCACGGCCGACGGGCCCGGCACCGGGCTGACCGTCACGCCCGCCTCGGCCGCGGCGCGCACGAGGCGGAAACCCGGATCGCTGAGCAACGGCGTGCCCGCGTCGGAGATCAACGCCATCATCTCCCCGGCCAGCAGCCGCGCCACCAGCTCGGGCGTCACCTGTTCCTCGTTGTGCTCGTGCACTGCGGCCAGGCGCGCCCTGAGGCCGAAAGCCGCGAGCAACCGCCCGCTGTGGCGGGTGTCCTCGCAAAGTACGAGGTCCGCCTCGTCGAGCACCCGCTGCGCGCGCGGCGAGAGGTCCTCGAGATTGCCGATCGGCGTTGCGACGATCCAAAGCGTACCTGGTGTTTTTGCCACTATAATCGCCCTTCCGCTCATGACGCCCGCACTGGAAACTACCTCGCATGCTGCATCGCTCGCTACGCACCGCGCAAACCTGGCTCGCCCTGGCGGCGGCGAGCCTGTTGCTGGCCGGCTGCGGGCCCGGCCTGTTCGAGCGCGGACCAAGCGAAGACGAGCTGCGCGCGCCGGAGGTCGCCGCCCGCGAGGCGCTTGCCGAGGCTCGCCAGCTGATGACCGACGGCCTCCCTGCCGAGGCCCTGGCGCGGCTGGCGGAACTGCCGACGGGCGCGGACGACCCGCTCGCGGCGGAACTGCTGCTGTTGCGCGCCGACGCGGCCTTCGCCGCGGGGCTGCCCGCCACCGGCGTGGAGGCGCTGGTGGAGCGGGAGACATTGCTCGAGGATCCCGCCGCCCGCGCCGCCAACCAGCGGCGCATCTGGAACAGGATGCAGGAAGCGATCGCCGCCGGGGTCTCGCTCGAGCCGACCCCGGAGACGGGGCCCGTCGTCGCCGGCTGGCTCGACCTGGGCCGGCGGGCTGCCGCTGCGTCCGGCAACGCCTTCCAGCTGCGCACGACGCTGGATGAATGGCTGGCGAGATACCCCTGGCATCCCGCCGCCCCCGAGCTGGTGACGATGCTGCAGGACGAATACCGGGCACTCACCGAGTATCCCCGCCAGGTGGCCTTGCTGCTGCCGCTCGGCGGACGCCAGGCCGCAGCCGCGGCCGCGATCCGCGACGGCTTCGTGGCGGCCTACCTGGCCCAGGGCGGCGAAGGAGAGCGCCCGTCGCTGCGCATCTACGACACCACGGCACTTGGCACGACCGGCGCCTACGAGCAGGCGGCCGGGAACGGCGCCGACTTCATCGTCGGCCCCCTGCTCAAGGAAGAACTGGAGGAGCTCGGAGGCGCCGAGCTGCCTGTCGTACCCACCCTGGCGCTGAACTGGACCGAGAACGACACGGTGCTGCCGAGTCATGTCTTCCAGTTTGCGCTTGCCCCGGAGCAGGAAGCCGCCGCCGTCGCCCGTCGCGCCCTCGCGGAAGGACACGGCCGGGCGCTGGCCCTGGCCCACGACACCGAACAGGGTCGCCGGATCATGGAAAGCTTTATCGCCACCTTCCGGGCGGGGGGTGGCGAAGTGCTCGGGTGGCAGGCGTTCGATCCCCGCGCGAGCGATTTCTCCGCCGAGATCACGCGCCTGCTGCTGATCAACGAGAGCCGCGCCCGCCACCAGCAACTCCAGGCGGCGCTCGGCCGTCGTCTCGAATACGAACCGCGGCGGCGACAGGATGCCGACTTCATTTTTCTCGCTGCCCGCGCTGCAGACGGCGTGCTGATCCGCCCGCAGCTGCGCTTTCATTACGCCGGCGACCTGCCGGTGTATGCGACATCCTCGATCTACGATCCGGCGCGCCGGGACCTGTCGGAACTGAACGGCGTCCTGTTCGCCGACATGCCGTGGCGGGTGGGTGCCGATGACGTCGAACTCATGGCCGAATTCGCGGCTTTTGGCGACGGCGCCCTGGCCCGCAACGGCCGGCTCTACGCGTTCGGCCTTGACGCCTACCGTCTCGTGCCGCTGCTGAACAACCAGAGTGAAAGACTGCAGGACGGCATGGATGGTGCGACCGGCGTGTTGCGGCTCGGAGAAGACGGCCGCATACAACGCGAACTCGCTTGGGGAAGCTTCAGGCGGGGCGATGTCGAGCCGGCGCCGCTTCCCGAGCCCGCGCCCGGACTCGCGCTCGACGCAATGGGCGAGCCCGCACCCGAGGCCGGCGCTCCCCCGGGGGGATGAGCCTCGCGCGCGGCCGCTCGGCCGAGGACGCCGCGCTGCGTTTCCTGCAATCGCGGGGACTGTCCCTGCTGGCGCGCAACTACCGCTGTCGGCTCGGCGAACTCGATCTCGTGATGCATGACGGCGCCAGCCTGGTGTTCATCGAGGTGCGTGCAAGGGGGAACAGCGCCTTTGGTGGAGCCGCCGCGAGCATCGGTCCCGCGAAACAGCGGCGCCTCGTGGCGGCCGCGCGCCATTTCCTCATGACCCACCCGCGGGAGGCGCAACGGCCTGCCCGCTTCGACGCGGTGTTAATCTCGGGGCCGGACGGCGAAGACCATCCGCACTGGATCCGGGCGGCCTTCGATTGCGCCTCCTGACGGAGCATTGACCCGCATGGCGTCGAAACAGGACATCAGTGCAGCACTCGGGGCCGCCATCGGCGCCGACAACGTGCTCATCGACCCGGCGGACTGCTGGACCTACGGCTATGACAACAGCCGCGCCCAGGCGCTGCCGGTCGCCGTCACGCTGCCGCAGGACACGGCGGCCGTGCGCGAGGTGGTGCTGGCCTGCCGCCGCTTCGGTCTCCCTCTTACGGTCCGGGGGCGCGGCTCGGGCACCACCGGTGCGGCCGTCCCCGAAGAAGGCGGCGTCGTCCTCTCGATGGAGCGCATGGCCGCGATTCTCGAGGTCAATGCGGACGATCGCCTCGCCGTCGTGCAGCCGGGGGCGACCAACGGCGCCCTCCAGGCTGCGGCGGGAGCGGGAGGCTTCTTCTGGCCGCCCGATCCCGGTTCGGCGGAGTACTGCACGGTGGGTGGCAACCTGGCCTGCAACGCCGCAGGGCCGCGTGCACTCAAGTACGGCACACCGCGCGAAAACACGCTGGGGCTCGAGGCCGTCACGGGCGAGGGCCGCATCATCAGGAGCGGCTGCCGGACGACCAAAGGCGTCGTCGGCCTCGATCTCACGCGCCTGCTCATCGGCTCCGAAGGCACGCTGGCCGTGATCACCGAGGCCACACTGAAGCTGAGCCCCTTGCCGGAACGCATCGCCACGCTGCGCGCCGTCTACACAGACATGCGCGCGGCGGCGGCTGCCGTCAGCCGGATCATGGCGCAACCCGTCGTCCCGCGCGTCCTGGAATTCCTCGACGGCGCGGCCCTCGCGTTGCTGCGCGACGCCGAGCCCGTCGACCTGCCACCCGGCGCCGGGGCGTTGCTGATGATCGAGGCGGACGGCCTCGAAGCCCAGCTCCCGGCAGCGATCGACGCGCTCCAGCGGGCGGCGGCCGGCGACGGGCTGCTGGAATGGCGTGCCGCGGATTCCCCGGCCGAAGCGCGCGCCCTGTGGGCCGCACGGAAAGCGTTGTCGCCGGCCCTGCGTCGGCTCGCGCCGAAGAAGATCAACGAAGACGTCGTGGTGCCCGTGTCGCGCATCCCGGAACTGACCGACGGACTGGCGCAACTCGCAGACCGGCATCGTGTCCGGATCGTAAGCTTCGGTCATGCCGGCAACGGCAACCTCCACGTCAATGTGCTCGGGGACGAATCTGAGCTTGAGCGGATGCACGCCTGTGTCGACGAGGTCTTCCGCCTGGTCCTGGCCCTGCAGGGCACGCTGTCCGGTGAGCACGGCATCGGTCGCAGCAAGCGGCCGTTCGTCGGGCTGGAGATCGATCCCGACACGCTGGAGCTGATGTGGCGGCTCAAGGACGTGTTCGATCCCGACGGCATCCTGAATCCCGGCAAGTCGCTGCCTGACCCGGCCTGACGCGCCGGTCACGCCCGACCGCGGCGCGCGCTGTCATCCCCTCGCCTCGCTTGGAATTCTTATGCCGCTCGGCGAGGGGATGACACCCCGCGGCGCTTCCCACGAGACATCATCGATCAGCGGCAGTCGGGCATCGACTGGTCGTGTATCCGGGCGCCGACCATGGGTTGTATCCAAACCAGGCCGAAGCAGTTGCTGAAATCGCAGCTTGGCTAGAGCGGCACATGGAGCTTGATTGCGTGGTTCGGGCCGCCGCCGCGGCCGGCAGGTACCCCTGCCCTTCCCGGCATGCGCCCCCGGGAGCGTGAGTCTACTTGACGACGCTGAGCTTCGGCGGCCCCTTGCGCGGCCCGGAATCGTCGCCGTCGCCGCCATCGTTGCCGGGCGGCGGATCGCCCTCGGAGTCCGTGAAAATCATGCCCTCGCCCGACTCGCGTGCGTAGACGCCCAGCACGGCGCGCAGCGGAATGCGCACCGGAAACGGCACGCCGCCGAAACGCGCGCTGAATTCCACGAACTCGTTGCCGATGTCGAGGCCCTGGGTGGCGGTCCCGCCGATGTTGAGCACGACTTTGCCGTCCCGCACATGCTGCGACGGGACCTGCACGCCTTCCTGCGCCGCATCCACGACGATGTGCGGTGTTTCCCCGTTATCGGAAATCCATTCCACCATCGCCCGGAGCAGGTACGGCCGCCGCGGCCGGCGAGTCTGGTCGTTGCTGGTCAGGGGCGCATCTCTTGTTCGAGTTCGGTCAGGCTGACGCGGAATGACGGGCGGCTGAACAGCATCTCGGCGTACTTGATGATGTTGCGCGCATGAGTCGGCGGGAGGTCGACTTCCCAGCGCGGCAGGCGCCACAGGATCGGCGCGATGCTGCAGTCCACGAGAGAAAACTCTTCACTCATGAAGAACGGCTTGACGCCGAACAACTCCGCGCTGGACAGCAGGCTTTCGCGCAAGGTCTTGCGGGCCCGGTTGGCGGTCCGCTTGTCGCCGCGCTCCAGGTCGTCCACCAGCGAATACCAGTCACGCTCGATATGGTAGAGCGCGAGCCGGAAGCGGGCGCGGCTGACCGGATCGACCGGCATCAGCGGCGGATGCGGAAAGCGCTCGTCCAGGTATTCCGCGATCACGCGGGAGTCATACAGCACGAGGTCGCGGTCCACGAGCGTGGGCACGCTGTTGTAGGGATTCAAGTCGAGGAGGTCCTCGGGGAGACTCGCCGTCTCCACGTCCACCACGTCGAGGCTGATGCCTTTCTCTGCCAGTACGATACGGACGCGATGGCTGTGTGGACAGGTCGGATTCGAAAACAGGGTCATGTTGCCTCGCCTGCGGTGGATGCCCGCTCGTCAGAGGATCACTTCACGTCCTTCCAGAGTTCCTTGTAGTACAGCCAGGAGAACGTAAAGAGCACCAGCAGGAACAGCAGCACGATGATGCCAAGGCGCTTGCGCTCCAGCTGCATGGGCTCGGCGGCCCAGGACAGGAAGGCCGTGATGTCGCGCGCGGCCTGGTCGAATTCCTCCGGCGACATCGAACCGGGCTCCACCAGTTCGAAGCGGTCGAAAACCTCGCGCGAGGTGCCATCGGGCCCCGTTTCCTGTCGATAGACGGCCTCCTGGATGCCCTGTAACGGCCAGAGCACATGCGGCATGGCCGTGCCGGCGAGGACGAGGTTGTTCGCCCCGGTCGCACGCTGGCCAGGATCGGCATAGAAGGATTTCAGGAACGTGTAGACGTAATCGGTGCCGCGCGAACGCGCGATCAACGAAAGGTCGGGCGGCGGCAGGCCGAACCACGTGGCCGCCGCGTCGGCGGGCATCGCGATGCGGATCTGGTCGTGCTGGGTGCCGCCGGCGAACTGCAGGTTCTCGGCGACCTGCTCGATGGTCAGCCCGAGGCCCTCGGCGAGCGTGTTGTAACGCACGTACTGCAGCGAATGACACGCTGCGCAGTAGTTCATGTACAGCTTCGCGCCGCGCTGCAGCGAGGCCTGGTTGCTGACATCCACGTTGGCGGACTGCAGCGGCCCGGCCGGCGCAGCGAAGACGAGACCCGGCGCCGCAAGTGACGCCGTGGCGAGCAGAGCGATGAGGGAGCGCCTAACCATGGTAGGTGATCCTGTCAGGTGGCGTTTTTGTCTTGTCGATTTTCGAATAGATCGGCATCAACACGAAAAACGCGAAGTAGAGAATGGTGAACACGCGCGCGAGAATGGTGTAGACCGTCGTGGCCGGCTGCAGTCCGAGCCAGCCGAGCATCACGAAGCTGATGACGAAGACGGTCAGCGCGATCTTGAACAGCGGGCCCTTGTAGCGGATGGAGCGCACGGGGCTGCGGTCCAGCCAGGGCAGCAGGAACAAGGCGAACATCGCCGCCCCCATCAGGAGCACGCCGCCGAGCTTGTCCGGCACCGCGCGAAGAATCGCGTAGAAGGGCGTGAAGTACCACACGGGCGCGATGTGATCCGGCGTCTTGAGCGGGTTGGCCGGCTCGAAGTTGGCGTACTCGAGGAAGAAACCGCCCATTTCCGGCGCGAAAAACACGATCAGCGCGAACACCATGGCGAAGATGATCCAGGCCGGCACGTCCTTCGCGGTGTGGTAGGGATGGAACGGAATGCCGTCCAGCGGCTTGCCGTCCGGACCCTTGTGCTTCTTGATCTCCACGCCGTCGGGGTTGTTGGAGCCGACTTCGTGCAACGCGAGAATATGGGCCACGACGAGTCCCAGCAGCACCAGCGGCAGGGCGATCACGTGCAGCGCGAAGAAGCGGTTCAGCGTCACGTCGGAGATGAAGTAATCGCCGCGGATCCACTCCACGAGCGGTTCGCCGATCACCGGCAGCGCGCCGAACAGGGACACGATCACCTGGGCGCCCCAGTAGGACATCTGGCCCCAGGGCAGCAGGTAGCCGAAGAACGCTTCCGCCGACATGCAGAGGTAGATCAGCATGCCGAAGATCCAGATGAGCTCGCGCGGCTTCTGGTAGGAGCCGTAGAGCAGCGCGCGGAACATGTGGATGTAGACGACCGCGAAGAACAGCGAGGCGCCGGTGGAGTGCATGTAGCGGATCAGCCAGCCCCATTCCACGTCGCGCATGATGTACTCGACGGAATTGAAGGCTTCCGCCGCGGACGGCTTGTAACTCATCGTCAGGAAGATGCCGGTGACGATCTGGATGACGAGGGCCAGCAGCGCCAGCGAGCCGAACACGTAGAACCAGTTGAAATTCTTTGGCGCGTAGTAACCGGTGACGTGGTCGTCCATCAACTGGTCCCACGGGAAGCGCTTGCGGAACCAGCCGGACAGCCCGCCCTCGTCCCGGCCCGCGCCGGCCGCGTTCTTGTCTGCCGAAGCACCCATCACGCGGCCTCCGTGTCCACGCCGACCAGGATCGTCGACTCGTTGATGTACTGGTGCGGCGGCACCACGAGATTCAGGGGCGCCGGAACACCGCGCCAGACTCGCCCCGCGAGGTCGAATTTCGAGCCGTGGCAGGCGCAGAAGAACCCGCCGGGCCAGTCGGCGCCGAGGTCCGGGGTGCCGGGCTCGAAACGCGCCATCGGCGAACAGCCCAGGTGCGTGCAGGAGCCGATCACGACCAGCACTTCGGGCCGGATGGAGCGGTGCTGGTTGGCGGCGTAACCGGGCTGCTGGGGTTCCACGGAGTTCGGATCGCGGACCATGTCGTCAGCTGCCGCGAGTCGCTCGATCATCTCGGGCGTGCGTTTCAGCACCCAGACCGGCTTGCCGCGCCACTCGACGCGCAGCATCGCGCCATCCTCCAGCTTGCCGATGTCCACCTCGACGGGCGCGCCGAGAGCCTGGGCGCGTGCACTCGGCTTCCACGAAGCGAGAAAAGGCACGGCTACAAAAGCGACTCCGACGGCCGAGGTGACCCCCGTGGCCGCGCCCAGAAAACGGCGGCGGCCAAGATCTACACCATCACTCATCCCGGGTTGACTCCTGGAACATTATCCTGGGGTAAAGGGCCGGCGAACCGGTCATGACCCTGGGGTACTGACGGTTCGGCTGGGCAATCGGTGAATTATACACATCGGACTTTGGAACTGCCTACTGCACGCGGGGGGCCGCCGGCCGCGCGCAGCCGCACCAGCCTCCACGGAATCCCGGTATCCTGCCGCTGGGGACACCGGCCTGCCTATAATGCCGTGTTGCGTGTCCGTGCAGCGACGCCTTTCTGCGCCAGGTCGAAGATGAGCAATTTCCGGCAAACATTGAATTTCCTGCTCCAGTCAGCCGTCGTCGGCCTGGCCGCGGCCTTCGTCATCGTATTTCTCTATCCCGACCTGCTACCCGCCGGGCACCCCATGCGCGGGAGCGACGCGCAACCCGATTCCTACGCGGGCGCCGTCGCCGCAACGGCGCCCGCCGTGGCCAACCTGGTCGGCCGACCCACTGCGCCGGCCGGCTTCGCCGAGAGCCAGGCGACCAGCAGCCTCGGCTCCGCCGTCGTGATGAATTCCGCCGGCTACGTGATCACGAACCATCACGTGATCGCGGGCATGCAGGACCTCCAGGTCGTGCTGGTGGATGGGCGCATGGCGCCTGCGAACCTGGTCGGCACCGACCCCGATACCGATATCGCGCTGTTGAAGGTGGAGCTGGACGGACTGCCGGAGATCCGCGTCGGTCGCTCGGACCAGTTACGCGTGGGCGATGTCGTGCTCGCCATCGGCAATCCCTTCAGCATCGGCCAGACCGTGACCCAGGGCATCATCAGCGGCACCGGCCGCGGCCAGCTGGGCCTGTCGCAGTTCGAAAACTTCATCCAGACCGACGCGGCCATCAACGTCGGCAACTCCGGCGGCGCGCTGGTGAGCGCGCGGGGGGAACTGGTCGGCATCAACACGGCTTTCTTCTCGCGCCGGCTGGATTCCGAGGGCATCGGCTTCGCCATCCCCATCAACCTCGTGCGCGGCGTGATGGAAGACCTGCTGGAGCATGGCCGGGTGATCCGCGGCTGGCTCGGCGTCGGGACCCAGACGCTGACGCCCGACCAGGCCCGCGCGCTCGGGCTGCGCGACGCCTACGGCATCATCCTGACGACGGTCCAGCCGGACAGCCCGGCGGACCGCGCGGGGCTGCGGGCCAACGACGTCATCACGCACGTCAACGACGAGCCGGTGGTGGTCTGGCAGGACGCGCTGCGCAGTATCGCGGCGATGAAACCGGGCACGAAGGTGATCCTGGGCGGCAGCCGGCTCGGCCGGCCGTTCCGGGTCGAGGCCGAAGTCACCGAGAGGCCGTCGCGACCCTAGGTTTCGGCCGCCGGGCGTGCCCGCCTGGCGCTCGGCACGCGCCGGATCGAGGCGCCGAGCTGGGACAGCTTCTCCTCGATGCGCTCGTAGCCCCGGTCGATATGGTAGATGCGGTCGATGAGCGTTTCGCCGTCGGCCACCATGGCAGCCAGCACGAGGCCCGCCGACGCGCGCAGGTCGGTGGCCATCACCGGTGCGGCCTGCAACTGCTTGACGCCGCGCACCACCGCGGTATTGCCTTCCAGCCGGATATCCGCGCCCATGCGCTGCATTTCCTGGACGTGCATGAAGCGATTCTCGAAGACGGTCTCGACGATGGTCGCCGTGCCCTGGGCCACGGCGTTCAGCGCCACGAACTGGGCCTGCATGTCGGTCGGAAAAGCCGGATAGGGCGCGGTACGCAGATCGACCGAAACCAGTCGCCGGCCGCGCATGTCGAGTTCGACCCAGTCCGCGCCGCTGGAGACCTTCGCCCCGGCCTCGGCCAGCTTCGCCAGCACCGCGTCGAGATGGCTGGGCCGGGCATGATTCAGGCGCACCTGCCCGCCGGTCATGGCCGCGGCCACCAGGTAGGTCCCGGTCTCGATCCGGTCCGGAAGGACATCGTAGGCCGTGCCGCCGAGCCGCTCGACACCCTGCACGATGATCGTATCGGTCCCGGCGCCTTCGATGCGCGCCCCCATCGCCACCAGGCAGTCCGCCAGGTCGATGACCTCCGGCTCACGCGCTGCATTCTCCAGCACCGTCTCGCCGTCGGCGAGCGTGGCCGCCATCAACAGGTTTTCCGTCCCGGTGACGGTGACCGTATCGAGCACGATCCGGGCGCCCCGCAGCCGGTCGGCCTGGGCGCGGATGTAGCCGTCCTCGATCTGCACCTGGGCGCCCATCGCCCGCAGTCCGGCAATATGCAGGTTCACGGGGCGCGCCCCGATCGCGCAGCCGCCGGGCAGCGAGACATCGGCCCGGCCGTGGCGGGCCAGGAGCGGCCCCAGCACCAGGATCGACGCGCGCATCGTCCGCACCAGTTCGTAGGGCGCGACGAAATCCCGGATCCCCCGCGGATCGACCTCGACGCGCATGTGTTCGTCGATCGTCACGCCCACGCCCATGCGGCCGAGCAGCTCGATCGTCGTCGTGACGTCCTGCAGGTGCGGCACGTTGCCGATGGACACCGGCTCGTCCGCCAGCAGGGTCGCGGCGAGGATGGGAAGCGCCGCATTCTTGGCGCCGGAGACGCGGATCTCGCCCTCCAGCCGGCGCCCGCCCCCGACCAGCAGCTTGTCCATGCGTGCCCCGGCTCAGGCGCCGGCGGCGAGTTCCGCCGGCGTCAGCGCGCGGATCGACAATGCGTGGATCTCGCCGCCCATCTTGTCGCCCAGGGCCCGGTACACCAGCTGGTGCCGCTGCAGGGGGCGCAGGCCGTCGAAATCCTCGGAGACGACCAGGGCGGCGAAATGGGTGTTGTCCTCCGACTCGACCTCGACGGTGGTCACGGCGAGGCCCTGCCGGATCAGGCTTGCGATATCTTCGGTATTCATCTTTTTTCCGCTTGGCGCCGGGACGGGTCGCCCGGCCGACGAGGTTGCGAGTTTACCGGATGGCGGCGCGCGTGACATCGCCGCGCGAGCGACCGGGCGGCGAGGCTGGGCAAGGAATCGCCGCCGTGTATCATGTTCCGCCAAGCCCGTCTGCCACCCGCCCGGACCCTGCCACCCCATGTTGACCTATTCCGTCGCGACGCTCGCCGGTTTCGTGTTGTTGATGTGGGGTGCCGACCGTTTCGTCGTGGGCGCCGCAAGCACCGCGCGCAACATGGGCCTGTCGCCCCTGCTGATCGGGCTCACGCTGGTCGGGATGGCGACCAGCGGCCCCGAGATCTTCGTCTCGGTCGCGGCCTCGCTGCGCGGCGATCCCGCGCTGGCGGCCGGCAACGCGATCGGCTCGAATATCGCGAATATCGGCCTCGTCCTGGGCATGACCGCGCTGGTCATGCCCATCTCGGTGCGCTCGGTGACGCTGCGCCGCGAGATGCCCACCCTGCTCGCCGTCACGCTCATCCTCACCATGACCTTCATCAATCTCCGCCTCGGGCGGGTCGAAGGCACCCTGCTGCTGATCACGCTGGTGCTGGTGCTCTACTGGCTGGTGGTGATCGGCAGCCGCTCCGGAGAATCCGACCCGATCGCGCTCGACTACGCTTCGGAAATCCCCGGCGACGTCCCGATGCGCAAGGCGATCGTCTGGCTCGTCGTCGGCCTGCTGACCCTGCTCGCCGGGGCCAACCTGCTCGTCTGGGGCGCACAGAACCTGGCGGTCACCTTCGGCGTCTCGGAACTGGTCATCGGCCTGACGGTCGTGGCGATCGGCACCAGCCTGCCGGAACTCGCGGTATCGCTCGTCAGCGCGTTCAAGGGCGAGCACGACATGGCCATCGGCAATATCATCGGCTCCAACCTGTTCAACAGCCTCGCCGTGGTGGGCGTGGCCGGAATCATCCATCCCGCGGTGTTCGACCGGGAACTGCTGACCATGCACCTGCCGGTCATGATCGGCATGACGCTCGCGCTGTTCCTGATGACATACAATTTCGGGGGTAACAGCCGCATAGGCCGGATCGAAGGCGCCATGCTCGTGGGCGCGTTCATCTCTTACCACGTGTGGATCCTCACAAGGTGAACCCGATGCAGGACGACGGCAGGCCGGACGACGAAGCATTGCGGCGGCTCGCAAGGGAAGTGCTCGACATCGAGGCCGACGCCGTGCTCGCGCTGCGGGAACGCGTCGGGGATGCGTTTCTCGCGGCGTGTCGCCATTGCCTCGCCTGCCCCGGGCGGGTGGTCGTGACCGGCATGGGCAAGTCGGGCCACGTGGCGGGCAAGATCGCGGCGACCCTCGCCAGCACCGGCACGCCGGCGTTTTTCGTCCACCCGGGCGAAGCCAGTCACGGGGACCTCGGCATGATCACGGCGACGGATGTCGTGCTCGCCATCTCCAATTCGGGCGAGACCCCCGAGATCCTCACCATCCTGCCCCTGATCAAGCGCCTGGGCGTGCCGCTGATCGCCATGACGGGGCGGCCCGATTCGACGCTGGCCGGTGCCGCGGACGCCCACCTCGATGTCGGGGTGGCGAAAGAGGCCTGCCCCCTCAACCTCGCGCCCACCGCGAGCACGACCGCCACCCTCGCCATGGGCGATGCCCTCGCCGTCGCCCTGCTGCACAGCCGGGGCTTCACTCGCGAGGACTTCGCCTTCTCGCATCCCGGCGGCCAGCTCGGACGGCGCCTGTTGCTCCACGTGCGGGACATCATGCGCACGGGTGATCGCGTGCCGCGGGTTGCGCCCGGCCTGATGGTTTCGGAGGGCCTGTTCGAAGTCTCGAGCAAGGGGCTCGGCATGACCGCCGTGGTGGACGGGGAGGACCGCGTCCTCGGCATCTACACCGACGGCGACCTGCGCCGCACGCTGGACACCCGGCGGGAACTGACGACCACGCCCATCGAGGCCGTGATGACCCGCAACGTGAAGACGGTGCACGGCGACATGCTGGCGGCCGAGGCGGTCCGCCTGATGGAGACCTACGCGATCACCGCCCTGCTGGTGGTGGATGACGACGACCGGCTGGTCGGCGCCTTCAACGTGCATGACCTGCTCCAGGCAGGCGTGATGTGATGGCCGCACCGCACGCAATCGCCGCCGGGATCCGCCTCGTGGTGTTCGATGTCGACGGCGTATTCACGGACGGGCGGATCTGGATCGGCAGCGACGGCGTCGAGTACAAGGCCTTCAGCGTGCGCGACGGTGTCGGCGTCAAGGGCCTGCTGCGCGCCGGCATCGAGGTCGCCATCATTTCCGGCCGCGCCTCGCCCGCAGTCGACCAGCGCATGGCGGAACTGGGCGTGACGCGCGTCATCCAGGGCCGCGAAGACAAGGGAACGGTCCTGTCGCAACTGCTCGATGAGCTCGGTATCGAGCCGCTGCATACCGCCTATCTCGGCGATGACACGCCGGATCTCGGCGCCATGCGCATGGTCGGGCTGCCGGGCTCCGTTGCGGATGCGCACGCCGAGGTGCGCGCCGCCAGCACCTGGGTCGCGACGCAGCCGGGCGGCCGCGGCGCCGTGCGGGAGTTCTGCGAATTCCTGCTCGGGGCGCGCTGAGGTGCGCGGCGGCGGACGGATCTGGTTCGTGCTGCTCGCCGGCCTGGCCATGGGTGCATGGTGGCTCAACCAGCGCTTCACGGAGGCGCCCGCCCAGATCGAGGAGACTCCGGCCGGCGACGGCTTCTACATGACCGAAGCGCAGATAACGACTGCGGGCCCTGACGGCCTGCCGCAGTACCGCCTGATCGCGCAGGAAATCCGTCAGCGTTCTCTCGACGGACCGACCCTGCTGAACGACGTCCGGGTGGAGTACAACGTCTACTCCCCGAATCCGTGGCTGCTGACCGCGCCGGAAGGCGTGCTGTCCGCGGACCAGGACCAGCTGCAGCTCTTCGGCGGCGTCAATGTGCTCAGCGAGTCCAGCGACCACGACTCGACATCGCTGACCACCGAGCGGCTGCGGATCGACATCCCCGCCAACATCGCGCGCACCGACGCCCCGGTGGAACTGACGGTCGGGCCGCAGCAGGTCACGGCCGTCGGCATGGTCGCTTACTTGCTGGAGGAGCGGCTGCAGTTACAATCCGAGGTCCATGGTCGCTTCCTCCCCTGATTCCCGCCGCCGGCCCATCGCGCCGACGCCCGCGGGCGCCCTCGCGGCAACGCTGGCAGCCGCGCTGGCGGTGTTCGGCGTGCCTGCCGCGCTCGCCCAGCAGGAGGAAATCAATCTCGAAGCGGCCTCGTCGGACTTCGATCGCCGCAACGAGCGCCTGGTATTCCAGCAAGTGCGCATTCAGCAGGGCGACATGGTGATCTCGGCCGACGTCGCGGAATCGCGCGATCTCGACTTTTCCGACGGCAGCTGGCTGTTCCGCGGCGACGTCCGTATCAGCAGCCCGATGGGCGAAATCGAATCGGAGCGCGCCACGGCGAGCTTCATAGATCATCGTCTCGCTGCGGCCACCGCCGAAGGCGCGCCGGCACGCTTCACGCGAACGCTGCCCGAGCCTGAGCCGCGGGTGGTGCGGGGTACGGCCAATCGCATCACCTACGACCTCTCCGAAGGCATCCTGGAGCTGTCGGGGCAGGCGGCGTTGCGGGACGGCCTGCGCGAAGTCAGCGGTGGCCGATTGCTCTACCGCATCGCCGAAGACCGGCTCATCGCCAGCGCCGACGATGAAGGCAGCGAACGCGTCCGGATCATCATCACGCCGCCGGGCGACGCGGAGGAAACGCCGGGCGACGATGTTCCCGGCGAGGCGTCCGGGGATCCCGACGAACCGCCGCCCGACGAACCGCCGCCCGACGGGACGAGTGCGCCATGAGAACGCTGCGCGCCGAGGGCATCTCCAAGCGCTATCGCTCGCGGCAGGTGGTGCGCGACCTGTCGCTGTCCATCTCGAGCGGCGAGGTGGTGGGACTGCTCGGGCCGAATGGCGCCGGGAAGACCACGGCGTTTTACATGATCGTCGGGCTCGTGCCCTGCGACAGCGGCCGCATCCTGCTCGACGACACCGAACTCACGGCCTTGCCGATGCATCGCCGGGCGCGCCTCGGCGTCGGCTACCTGCCCCAGGAGGCCTCGGTGTTTCGTGGGCTGACGGTGGAACAGAACGTGCTCGGCGTGCTCCAGACACGCAAGGACCTCGACACGCTCGGTCGGCGACAGGCACTGGAAGAGCTGCTCGAGGAACTCAATATCGGCCATATCCGCGACGGCAAGGGCCTGAGCCTTTCCGGGGGTGAGCGCCGCCGGGTCGAGATTGCCCGCGCGCTGGCCGCCGAGCCCGCTTTCATCCTGCTGGACGAGCCGTTCGCCGGCGTCGACCCGATCTCCGTCATCGACATCCAGCGCATCATCGGGCAGCTGCGCGACCGGGGCATCGGTGTGCTGATCACGGATCATAACGTGCGGGAAACACTCGGTATTTGCGGCCGCGCTTTCATCCTCAACGCCGGCGAGGTCATCGCGTCCGGCACTGCAGATGAGATACTGGCCAACCGGCAGGTTCGCGAGGTCTACCTCGGCGAGCACTTCCGCCTGTGATGACCGTTCGATGATGAAGCAATCGCTACAACTCAAACTCGGCCAGCAGCTGACGCTCACGCCCCAGCTGCAGATGGCCATCCGGCTGCTGCAGCTGCCGGTGCTCGATCTGCAGGCCGAACTCCGCGAGGCGCTCGAGAAGAATGTCATGCTCGAGATGGACGACGGCCTGGAACTGGCCCCGGCCAAGGGCGAGCAGAAAACGCCCTCGGATGCATTGCGGGAAACGCCTGCGGCGCAGTCCGCCGAGAGCGGCACGGACACGCCGGAACGGTTCGATGACGATGTGTCCTACGCCGACGTGTCGGATTTCGGCTCGGGTTACAGCGGCTCGGGGCAGGGTCGCGGCGACGGCGAAGACCAGCGGGATTACGCTGACGTCAGCGGCAGCTCCCTGCGCGACCACCTGATCGCACAGCTGGATGTCGCCTTCCCCGAGGGCGACCGGAAATACATCGCCACGATGCTGGTCGATGCGATCGACGACGACGGTTACCTGACGGAAAGCCTCGAGGACATCTGCACCAATCTCGCGCCCGAACTGGTCACCGACGTGGACGAGGTCGAGCGCGTGCTGGCCTGTGTGCAACGCTTCGACCCGCTCGGCGTCGGCGCGCGCGACCTCTCGGAGTGCCTGTTGCTGCAGCTCGCGCCGTTCGCACCGGACACCCCGGACCTGGAACTGGTGCGCCGCCTGGCCTCCGAATGCCTCGTGGAGCTCGGTGAGCAGGATTACGCAACCATACGCCGGCGCCTTGGGTGCAGCGTGGAACAGCTCGAACATGCAGTGGCCTTGCTGCGCTCGCTCAACCCGCGCCCCGGCGGCGCGGCCGACACCCGTCCGCCGGAGTACATCGTCCCGGACGTTTTTGTGCGGCGCGACGAGTCGGGCTGGCGGGTCGACGTCAACCCGGCCATCGCCCCCCGGCTCCGGGTGAACGCAGCCTATGCGGGCAGCCTGGGCCGGGGGGGCGAGTATTCGACGCTGCGGACCCAGCTGCAGGAAGCCCGCTGGCTGGTGAAGAGCCTGGAAATCCGCAACGAGACGCTCATCCGCGTGGCGCGCGCCATCGTCTCCCACCAGGAACAATTCCTCGAACGTGGCGAGGAAGGCATGCGGCCCCTGGTGCTGCGCGAGATCGCCGACGCGCTCGAGCTGCACGAATCGACCGTGTCCCGCGCCACGACCGGCAAATATATGCATACGCCGCGGGGGGTCTACGAATTCAGGTACTTCTTCTCCAGCCAGGTATCCGGCAGCGACGGGGAGAGCATTTCGTCCACGGCCATCCGTGCCCGGATCCGCAAGCTCATTGCCGAAGAGGACCCCGCCAAGCCCCTGTCCGACAGCGCCCTCACCCGTGCACTCGTGCAGGAAGGTATCGAAGTGGCGCGCCGCACAGTCGCCAAGTATCGGGAATCCATGGGATTTCCGTCATCGAACGAACGCCGGCGCGTGACCATCCGCTAGGTCGAAAACCGCTTTCCACGGCGAAAAACCCTCCCTAGCCAGCGTAGCAAGCCAGCCACTAGAATAGGATTGAAACAAGAGCCGCCGTCCAGGACGGTTCCAACACTCCGAAGGAGTCCATCATGCAGATCAACTTGACCGGTCACCACGTCGATATCACCGAGCCGTTGCGCGATTACGTGCATAGCAAGATGGACAAGGTCGTCCGGCATTTTGACAACCTGATCGATGTCCATTGCGTCCTCACCGTCGAGAAGCTCCGTCACCAGGCCGAAGCCACGCTGCGCGTCGCGGGCGACACCCTGCATGCGGCCGCGGTGGAAGAAGACATGTATGCCGCGATCGACGGCATGATCGACCGCCTCGACCGCCAGGTTCGTCGCCACAAGGACAAGCTGACGGATCACCACAACGGGGCCGGGCGCCCGCGCAGCGCCTGAGTCCACGCCCCCTCCACCCCGGTGCCCCCATGACCTTCCAATCCCTCCTGCTGCCCGGCCGCGTGCTCTGCAACGTCGAAGCCCGCAGCAAGAAACACGCGCTGGACGTGCTCAGCGAACTGCTGTCCTCCGCGACCGATATCGACCAGGGCGATGTGTTCCAGAGCCTCATCAAGCGGGAAAAACTCGGTTGCACGGCCATCGAGAACGGCATCGCGATCCCCCATGGACGGCTGCCCGATCTCGAAGAGCCGATCGGGGCTTTCCTGAAGCTGTCGCGCCCGGTGGATTTCGACATGCCCGACCGCGAACCCGTCGACCTGATCTTCGGCCTGCTCGTGCCTGCGCCGGCGGACAATGCCGGCTGCCATCACGAGGAAGTCTCGCTGGTGGCGACCGCGTTTGCCGACCGCACGCTGGCGACCGCCCTGCGGGGCGCCACTTCGAGCCGGGCGATCTACGAACTGCTGACCGCGCCGGACCCTGCGCGACGGGCCGCCGCGTCATGACCAGCGGGCGCTGACGATGGAACTCGTGATCGTCAGCGGCCTGTCGGGTTCCGGCAAAAGCGTTGCGCTGGCCATGCTCGAGGATCTCGAGTGGTACACGCTCGACAACGTGCCGGCGCGGATCCTCTCGATGGTGGTCACCGAACTGGTCGAAGGCGACGATGCCAAGTTCAACCGGCTGGCCATCGGCCTGGATACGCGGCCCCGCCCCGAGGACCTGCCGGTGACCCGCAGGCTCCTGGCCGATCTGCGCGAACGGGGGATCCACTGCCAGCTGGTGTTCCTGCATGCCTCCGAGCCCGTGCTCGTCCAACGCTACCTGGATACGCGGCGCCGGCATCCCCACACCCCCGACGACGACGGCGACCGGACGCTGGCCGAAGCGATCCGCTTCGAACAGAACCTGCTCGCACCGCTGGCCGAGTCGGCGGACTTCGTGCTGGACACGAGCACGATGAGCGTCCACGAGCTCCGCGACCTGGTGCGCGACCGGGTGGCAAAGCAACCGCGCAACCAGGTCTCGCTGCAGTTCGAGTCCTTCGGCTTCCGCCAGGGCATTCCCAAGGACGCGGACTTCGTCTTCGATGCCCGCTTCCTGCCGAATCCCTACTGGGAACCGGCCCTGCGCGCCCTGACCGGGCGCGAGGCCGGCGTGGTCGATTTCCTCGCGGCCCGCGCCGAAGTCCAGGCCTACCTGGATGACATCACGCGGTTCCTGGGCACCTGGCTGGGCCACATCGAAGCGGCGAACCGCAGTTACCTGACCGTGGCGATCGGCTGCACCGGCGGACGCCACCGCTCCGTGTACCTGGCCGAACGCCTCGCCGAACGTTTCCAGGACGAGTTTCCCGGCGTGACGGTGCGGCACACCGGGCTGGAACGGCTGGCCAGGAGTGCGATGGCGCCGGGTTCGCGGAATCCGTAGCATCGCGTCGCGCGAAACCTCGTACCTGCTCCTTCGAAACAGGACAAGATCATGAACCGACTGCCGTCTTTCGCCCTTGCGCTGCTGCTTTGCGCGACGCTCGTATCGCCCGTGGCGCAGGGTTCGCCGGCCGAGGGATCGCCGGCCCCGGATTTCGCGTTGCCCGACCAGGAAGGGGAGGTCCGCCGCCTGGCGGATTACAGCGGCAAGTGGCTGGTGCTGTACTTCTATCCGAAAGACGATACGCCCGGCTGCACGACGCAGGCTTGCGAGTTCCGCGACAACATCTTCGCCTTCCGCAACAACGGCGCGGAAATCGTCGGCATCAGCCTGGATGACGTCGAGACACACGAGGCGTTTGCCGCCAAGCACGGCCTGCCCTTCACGCTGCTTGCAGACACTGGCGGCGCCACCGCCGAGCGATACGGCGTATTGCGCAACTTCGGGCTCGTCAAGCTCGCCAGCCGCCAGACTTTTCTCATTTCGCCGGACGGCGTCGTGGCGCGCCACTACGAGAAGGTCGATGTGAACAAGCACTCGGAGGAAGTCCTGAGCGACATCGTCGCGCTCAGCGGCGGGGGCTGATTCAACCCCGCCGCGGCCCGGCACGGACTCGGTGTGGCGCACCCCGGGACGCCTTTCCGCGGCATCGCGCTTGACCCCCCGCCGCGCGTTTAACTATCGTGCATGCCTGCACTTGCCAGGCTGCCGCCCGTGCCCTCCGGAATCCTGAAATTTTTTCCCATCGTCCACTGGGTGCGCCTGACCACCCGGAAGGACCTGGCGGCGGATATTTTTGCCGGCGCCATCACGACCGTGTTGCTCGTGCCCCAGGGCCTGGCCTACGCGATGATCGCGGGTCTGCCGCCGGTCGTCGGCCTGTACGCATCGATTCTGCCGGCGGTGCTCTACGCCCTGCTCGGCACCAGCCGCGACCTTTCCATCGGCCCGACGTCGATCGCGGCGATCATGGTGGCCGCCGCCATGGCGGGTGCCGGGGCGGGCATCGACCCGGTCGCGGGCGCGGTCATCCTGTCCGCCTTGTCGGGCCTGATCCTGCTCGCCATGGGCATCATCAAGCTCGGCGTGTTTGCCAACCTGCTCAGCCAGCCCGTGCTGACCGGTTTTTCCAGCGGCGCGGCCATCGTCATCATGGCCGACCAGCTGCGTCACTTCGCCGGCATCGAGTTGCCCTCGGGCCTGCAGCCACACGAAATGCTCGCCTACCTCGGCGGCCGGGCCGCGATTCTGAATCCCCAGACCCTCGTCCTCGGCGGCGTCGCACTCGGCTTCCTGCTGCTGACGATCGGCACGGTGCGCGGCGGCCGGCGGCGCCACGTCATGTTCGCGCGTTTCTCCCCGGTGCTGGTGCTGGTGCTCGGGGCTATCGCCGTATGGGGCCTGGGGCTGGAGCGCGTGCCGGTGGTCGGCGAGATCAGCGCGCGTCCACCCGTGCTGGACATCACCATGCCCGGCGCCGGCGCATGGATCGCGCTGCTGCCATCGGCCGCGCTGATCAGCATCATCGTGTTCGTCGAGAGCGTGAGCATCAGCAAGTACCTGGCGGGCCGGCGACGCCAGTCGATCGATGCCGACCAGGAACTGCTCGCGCTGGGCAGCGCCAACGTCGGCTCCGCCCTCTCCGGCGCCCTGCCCGTCGCGGGCAGCTTCAGCCGCAGCATGGTGAATTTCAATTCCGGCGCCCACAGCCAGCTCGCCTCCATATTCCTGGCGCTGTTCACCGCCGCCACGCTGCTGCTCTTCACGCCGGCCTTCAGCGGCCTGCCGAAGGCCGTGCTCGCGGCGGTCATTATCGTCGCCGTCGCCGGGCTGGTCGACCTGCGGTCGATCCCCGAGACCTGGCGCTACAGCAAGGCGGACGGAGCCTCCAACCTCGTCACCTTCCTCGGGGTGCTCGCCTATGGCGTCGAGGCCGGACTCGTGATGGGCGTGCTGCTGTCGGTGCTCCTGTACCTGTGGCGCACCGGACATCCCAACATCGCCATCGTCGGACGACTGCCGCACTCCACCGAGTTCCGCAGCATCGAGCGCCACAAGGTGGAGACCTGGCCGGACATCCTGCTCGTGCGTGTAGACGAAAATCTCTACTTCGCCAACGTCGGCCATGTGCAGGACATGCTGACGCGGGAGTTCCAGAAACGCCCCGGGGTGCAACACCTGGTGCTGGTGATGAGCGGCGTGGGCTTCGTCGATTCCAGCGCGTTGAAAGTGCTGCAGGTGGCGATCGACACGCTGCGGGAGTCGGGCGTCACCATCCATCTCGCCGACGTGAAGGGCCCGGTGCTGGACCGCCTGCGCCGTACCCGAATCTTCGAGCACATGGCGCCCGGCCAGGTGTTCCCCACGCCGCAGGCGGCGGTCACCGCGCTGACGCGGGCCGCGGAACGCGAGAAGGAACTGATCCCGATCTAGGCCCGGGAAGGCCACCCACCAGGAAAGGACCGGGCCCTGCGGCTAGGCCGGCGCCTCGACGGTGAGAATCTTCATCGTGTTGGTGCCCCCCGCGACGCCGGCCTCATGGCCCTCGGTGAGCAGGATGCGATCCCCGACCGCGGCAATCCCGCGGGCGATGAGCGTCCGGCAGATGGCGGCAAAACTGCCGTCCGGCTCCGCCAGCACATCGAAACTCACGGGATAGACGCCGCGATACATCGCCACGCGGCGCCGGGTGCTCTCGCTGCGGCTGAAGGCATGGATCGGGATCCCCGAACGGATGCGCGACATCCACAAGGCCGTGCTCCCGGACTCCGTCAGGGCGACGATCGCTTTTACATCGAGATGGTTCGCGACATACATGGTCGCCATCGCGATCGCCTCGTCGATACGCTCGAACACATCGTCCATGCGGTGATGCGAAATCGAGGTCGCGCGCTGCTTTTCCGCCGCCACGCAGGCGCTGGCCATGGCCTCCACCGCCTTCACGGGATAGCGGCCGATGGCCGTCTCGCCGGACAGCATGACGGCGTCCGTGCCGTCGATGACGGCGTTGGCGACGTCGGACACCTCGGCGCGCGTCGGAATCTGCTCGTGGATCATGGATTCCATCATCTGCGTCGCGGTGATCACCACCCGGTTCATGGCGCGGGCCACGCGGATGATGTTCTTCTGCACGCCGGGCACCTCGGCGAAGCCGATCTCCACGCCGAGGTCGCCGCGCGCGACCATCACGACGTCGCTGGCGCGCACGATCTCCGCGATGTTTTCCACGGCCTCCGCGCGCTCGATCTTCGCCACCAGCAGCGCCCGCCCGCCGGCGGCATGCAGCAGGCTGCGGGTCTCTTCCATGTCTGCGGCATCGCGCGGAAAAGATACCGCGAGGAAATCGACTCCCAGCTCGGCCGCGGTACGAATATCCTCGCGGTCCTTGTCCGTCAGCGCCCCGGCCGAGAGCCCGCCGCCGAGACGATTGATGCCCTTGTGATCCGACAGGATGCCACCGGCGCGCACCCGGCATGAGACACGCGGCCCAGCGACCTGCTCGACTTCCAGGGTGATCGCCCCGTCGTTGAGCAGCAGCACGTCGCCGGGACGGACATCCGCGGGCAGGGCCTTGTACGCAAGCCCGACCGCGTGCTCGTCGCCGGCGTCGGGCGCAAGCGAGGCGTCGAGGGCGAAAAGATCGCCTTCGCGCAGTTCCACGGAACCGCCACGGAAACACTCCACGCGAATCTTCGGCCCCTGCAGGTCGCCGAGTATCGCCACGTCCCGGCCGACCCGCGCCGCGGCCGCGCGGATGGCTTCGATGCGTCGCCTGCGCTCCACGTTGCTGCCATGCGAGAAATTGATGCGCACGACGTCGACGCCGGCCCGCAGGAGCGCCTCGAGCACACCAGGCGCATCCGTGGCCGGACCGAGCGTCGCGACGATCTTGGTGCGCTTGGCCAAGGGCCGGGCCTAACCGCGCGCCCGCGCTTCGAGCATGGCCACCGCAGGCAAGGTGCGTCCCTCGAGGAACTCGAGAAAAGCGCCGCCGCCCGTGGACACGTAAGACACCTTGTCGGCCAGGCCGAAAGCATCCAGCGCCGCCAGCGTGTCCCCGCCGCCCGCGATGGAGTACGCCTTGCTGGCGGCGACGGCCTCGGCCAGCGCCCGCGTGCCCGCAGCGAACCGGTCGTCCTCGAAAACCCCTACCGGGCCGTTCCAGACGATCGTGCCTGCCTGCGCCAGGACCGCGGCATAGGCGGCAGACGTGTCGGGGCCGACGTCGAGAATCATGTCGGCCTCGCCGACCTCGGAGACCGGCAATGTCCGCGCGCCGTGGTGCGATTCCAGCCCCCCCGCCACAACGACGTCGATGGGCAGGGGCACGGCGGCGCCACGCGCCGCGGCCTTGGCCACGAGGCCGCGCGTTTCCTCGACCAGTTCGGGCTCATACAGCGATTTGCCCACCGGGTGGCCGGCGGCTGCGATGAAGTTGTTCGCGATCCCGCCTCCCACGATCAGCTGGTCGACCTTGTCGAGCAGCGTGTCGAGCACACTCAGCTTCGTCGACACCTTGGAACCGCCGACGATGGCCACGAGCGGGCGAGCGGGCTCATGCAGGGCCCGGCCGAGTGCCTCGAGCTCGTCGACCAGCAACGGCCCCGCGCAGGCGACCGGGGCGTACCGCGCCACGCCGTGGGTGCTGGCCTGGGCGCGGTGCGCCGTGCCGAATGCATCCATCACGAACACGTCGCACAGCGCGGCCATGCGCCTGGCGAGTCCCTCGTCGTCCCGTTTCTCTCCGGCGTTGAAGCGCACGTTCTCGCACAGCACGACCTCGCCGGGCGAGAGCTCGACGCCGTCCAGCCAGTCACGCTCCAGCCGCACCGGTCCCGGCAGCAGCTCGGCAAGCCGTGTCGCCACGGGCGCCAGCGAGAAATGGGGATCGAAGTCGCCCTCGGCCGGCCGCCCGAGATGCGACATCACCATCACTGCGGCGCCCTTGTCCAGCGCGAGACGAATGGTGGGCAAGGCCGCGCGGATGCGGGCGTCGCTGCTCACCCGGCCGTTCTCGAGCGGGACGTTCAGGTCCTCCCGCAACAATACCCGCCGGCCTTCCAGGTCCAGGTTCTGCATGCGGATGACTTGCACGTCGGCGCCCTATTTCGCGTTGACGAGCGCCAGCGTGGTGTCGAGCATGCGATTGGAGAACCCCCACTCGTTGTCGTACCAGGCGCACAGCTTGACCAGGCGGTTGTCGATGACGCGGGTCAGCGACGCCTCGTAGATCGACGAGCGCGGGTCGTGGTTGAAGTCGATCGACACCAGCGGCTCGCGATTGAAGCCGAGGATGTTCTTCAGCCGGCCCTGCGACGCCTTTTCGAGCACGTCGTCGATTTCTTCCCGGTTCGTGTCGCGCGCAGCCTGGAACGTCAGGTCCACCATCGAGACATTGATGGTCGGCACGCGAATGGCGAAACCGTCGAGCTTGCCCGCGATCTCGGGCAGCACCAGGCCCACGGCCGCGGCGGCGCCGGTCTTCGTCGGGATCATCGACATCGCCGCGGCACGGGCGCGGCGCAGGTCGGAATGGTAGACGTCGGTCAGCACCTGGTCGTTGGTGTAGGCATGGATCGTCGTCATCAGGCCGCTCACCACGCCGATGGCCTGGTGCAGCGGCTGGACCAGCGGCGCCAGGCAATTCGTGGTGCAGGAAGCGTTCGAGATGACCTCGTCGCTGGCCTTGAGTGTCTCATGGTTGACGCCATAGACGATCGTGGCGTCCACGTCCTTGCCGCCGGGCGCCGAGATGATGACCTTCTTCGCACCCGCCTGCAGGTGCGCCGATGCTTTTTCCTTGCTCGTGAACAGGCCGGTGCATTCGAGCACGACCTCCACGCCGAGTTCCTTCCAGGGCAGGTTGGCCGGATTGCGCTCCGCGAGCACCCGGATGCGGTCACCGTTGACCACCAGGCTGTCGCCATCGACCTCGACCTGGCCGTTGAACCTGCCGTGGGCCGTGTCGTAGCGGGTCAGGTGGGCGTTGGTCTGCGCGTCCCCGAGGTCGTTGATCGCGACGATGGAAATCTCGCCCGTGCGATCGTATTCGTAGAGGGCCCGGAGGATGTTCCTGCCGATGCGCCCGTAACCGTTGATGCCAACCTTGATCGCCATTGCTGTTCTCCTTGACTGCCGTCTCCGGCCCGCGGCCGGAGCGCGAAATGAAACTGCGTGAAACTAGAGTAGCTTGCGGAGCCGTCCGGCGACGGCTTCCGGCGTGAAGCCGAAATGCTCGAACAGGGCCGACGCCGGCGCGGACTCGCCGAAGCGGTCCATCGCCACGATGTCGCCGGCCGGACCGACGAAGGGATACCAGCTGTCCGGCACCCCGGCCTCCACTGCGAGCCGGGCCGTGATCGACGGCGGCAGGACCGCATCGCGCCATGCCGCATCCTGCGCGCGGAAAAGATCGATGCAGGGCATGGAGACCACGCGCACGGCGATCCCTTCCTTGGCGAGCAACGTCGCCGCCTGCATCGCCAGTTCCACTTCGGATCCCGTGGCGATCAGCAGCGCGACGGGGGGGCTCTCCGGCTCATGCAGTACGTAGCCGCCGCGGCCGATGGCCGCGAGCGTCGCCGCATCGCGGCTTTGCGCAGGCAGGTTCTGGCGCGACAGGGCGAGCACCGTCGGGTGCGACGCGCTTTCGAGCGCATCGCGCCACGCGACCGCGGTCTCCGCGACGTCGCACGGACGCCACACCCGCAGCCCCGGGATCAGGCGCAGGCTGGCGAGGTGCTCGATCGGCTGGTGGGTCGGGCCGTCCTCGCCGAGACCGATCGAGTCATGGGTGTACACGAGCGTCACCGGCTGGTGCATCAACGCGGCCATGCGCACGGCATTGCGGGCGTAGTCGGAGAACACCAGGAAGGTGCCGCCGTAGGGCCGGAAGCCGCCGTGCAGGGACAACCCGCTGAGCATCGCCGTCATGCCGAACTCGCGTACCCCGAAATGCAGGTAATTGCCGGCGAAGCCGCCCGCGGCGATGCGCACGCTGCCCTTGAAAAACGTGTTGTTGGACCCGCTCAGGTCGGCGGAGCCGCCGATCAGCTCGGGCAACAGCGGACCGAAGCCGTCCAGCGACTGCTCGGAGGCCTTGCGGGTGGCTACCTTGGCGCCGCTCGCCGCGAGCGCCGCGACGACCTCGTCGGCCGCCTTATCCCAGTCCGCCGGCAACTCGCCGGCCAGGCGCCGGGTCAGTTCCGCGTGCTCCGCCGGATACTCGCGCCCGTAAGCTTCGAGCCGTTGCTGCCAGGCCTCTTCCAGCGCGGCACCGCGCTCCCGCGCATCCCACCCGGCGCGAATCTCGTCGGGTATCACGAACGGCGCGTGCGGCCAGCCGATGTTCTCCCGGGTCTGCGCGACCTCCTCCGGGCCGAGCGCCGCGCCGTGGGTGGCCTCGGTGCCCTGCTTGTTGGGCGATCCCCAGCCGATCACGGTGCGGCAGCAGATCAGCGTCGGCCGGCCGGTCTCGGCGCGCGCCGCCTCGATGGCGGCCCTGATCGCCGCGGGATCGTGGCCGTCGACCGCCGGCACCACGTGCCAGCCATAGGCCGCAAACCGCGCCGGCGTGTCGTCGGTGAACCAGCCTTCCACCTCGCCGTCGATGGAAATGCCGTTGTCGTCGTAGAACACCACCAGCTTGCCGAGGCCCAGCGTCCCCGCGAGCGAGCACGCCTCGTGGGAAATGCCTTCCATCAGGCAGCCGTCGCCCGCGAAGACCCAGGTATGGTGATCGATGATGTCGAAACCCGGCCGATTGAACGACGCCGCCAGGGCGCGCTCGGCTACGGCCATCCCCACTGCGTTGGCGAGCCCCTGGCCCAGCGGACCGGTGGTGGTCTCGATGCCGATCTCGGGGTCGTATTCCGGGTGGCCCGCCGTGCGGGCGCCGAGCTGCCGGAAGTTGCGGATCTCGTCCATCCCCAGCGGGTAGCCGGCCAGGTGCAGGGTCGCGTACAGCAGCATCGAGCCGTGGCCGTTGGAGACGACGAAGCGGTCCCGGTCCGGCCAGCGCGGATTGCCGGGATTATGTCGCAGGTAGTCGTTCCACAGGACTTCGGCAATGTCCGCCATGCCCATCGGCATGCCGGGATGCCCCGAATTGGCTTGCTGGACGGCATCCATGCTCAACGCACGAATGGCGTTTGCGAGATCTCTGCGCGAGGGCATCTCGGCTCCGGAAAATCGCGTGAAGGGTAAACCCTGCATGTTCGCCGAATCACGCCGCAGCGGCAAGCCTGTGACCCCCGCCGGGTTCCTGGGGGCCGGAAACGGCTATACTACCGCTCTTTTTTCTGCCCCAACACGGAACGTAACCCATGGCCAATGATTTCCTGTTCACTTCGGAATCCGTCTCCGAAGGACACCCGGACAAGATCGCCGACCAGGTCTCCGATGCCGTCCTCGACGCCATCCTCAACGAAGACCCCAGGGCCCGCGTGGCCGTGGAGACCATGGTCAAGACAGGCATGGCGATCATCGCGGGCGAGGTGACGACCACCGCCTGGGTGGATCTCGAGGAAATCACCCGCCGCACCATTCTCGACATCGGCTACAACAGTTCCGAGCTGGGCTTCGACGGCGCCACCTGCGCCGTGCTCAACGCCATCGGCAAGCAGTCGCCGAACATCGCGCAGGGCGTGGACCGCACCGACCCCCGCTCCCAGGGCGCCGGAGACCAGGGGCTGATGTTCGGCTATGCCACCAGCGAGACCGAGTCGCTCATGCCGGCGCCGATCTACTACGCCCACAAGCTGGTGGAGCGCCAGGCCATCGAGCGCAAGAACGGTACGCTGCCGTGGCTGCGCCCGGACGCCAAGAGCCAGATCACCTTCCGCTACGAGGGCAACCGTCCCGTCGGCATCGATGCCATCGTGCTGTCCACGCAGCATGCCCCCGACATCGGCCGCAAGGAGCTCGAGGAAGCGGTGATGGAGGTCATCATCCAGCCGGTGATCCCGGCCGAGTGGCTGGACTCCTGCAAGCGCTTCCACATCAACCCGACCGGCTCCTTCGTCATCGGCGGCCCGCTGGGGGACTGCGGCCTGACGGGGCGCAAGATCATCGTCGACACCTACGGCGGGATGGCCCGCCACGGCGGCGGCGCATTCTCCGGCAAGGACCCCTCGAAGGTGGACCGCTCGGCGGCCTACGCGGCGCGCTGGGTGGCGAAGAACATCGTCGCCGCAGGGCTCGCCGAGCGTTGCGAAATCCAGATTTCCTACGCCATCGGCGTGGCCGAGCCGACCTCGATCACGGTCGAGACCTTCGGCACCGGCAAGGTGTCCAACCAGCGCCTCACGGAACTGGTGCGGGCGCATTTCGACCTGACGCCTTACGGCATCATCATGGAGCTGGACCTGATCCGGCCGATCTACCAGGCGACCGCGGCCTACGGCCATTTCGGTCGCAGCAACCCCGCGTTCACGTGGGAACAGACGAACAAAGCCGAGCTGTTGCGAAACGAAGCGTGAGTTTCGCGCGAAAGCAACCAGCAACGTCGAACAGAACCCGGAGCAAACCATGAGCAGCCAGACCGCACAGCCCCTTAAGCCCGACTACCACGTCGCCGACATCGGCCTCGCCGACTGGGGCCGCAAGGAACTCGCCATTGCCGAGACCGAGATGCCGGGGCTCATGGCCCTGCGCGCCAAGCACGGCCAGGACAAGCCGCTGAAGGGCGCCCGCATCGCCGGCAGCCTGCACATGACGGTGCAGACGGCGGTGCTGATCGAGACGCTGGTCGAGCTCGGCGCCGACGTGCGCTGGGCCTCCTGCAACATCTACTCCACCCAGGACCACGCCGCCGCCGCCATCGCCAAGGCCGGCGTGCCGGTCTACGCCTTCAAGGGGGAGACGCTGGACGAGTACTGGGAATTCACCCATCGCATTCTCGAGTGGGGCGACGGCGGCCTGCCGAACATGATTCTCGACGACGGCGGCGACGCGACCCTCGCGGTGACGCTCGGCGCCCGCGCCGAAAGCGATCCATCGCTGCTCGACAATCCCTCCAGCGAAGAGGAAGTCGCGCTGTTCAAGGCCATCAAGCGCCGCATCGAATCGCGCCCCGGCTGGTACACGAAGGCCCAGGAGAGCATCCGGGGCGTCACCGAGGAAACCACCACGGGCGTGCACCGGCTCTACCAGATGGAAAAGGAAGGCCGCCTGCCGTTCCCCGCCATCAACGTCAACGACTCGGTCACCAAGAGCAAGTTCGACAACCTCTACGGCTGCCGTGAATCGCTGGTCGACGGCATCAAGCGCGCCACCGACGTGATGATCGCCGGCAAGGTCGCGCTGATCGCCGGCTACGGCGACGTCGGCAAGGGCTGCGCCCAGTCGCTGCGCGGCCTCGGCGCGACCGTGTGGGTGACCGAGATCGACCCGATCTGCGCGCTGCAGGCGAGCATGGAAGGCTACCGGGTGGTCACGCTGGACGACGTCGTGGACAAGGTGGACATTTTCGTCACCGCGACCGGCAATTACCACGTCATCACCCACGACCACATGCTGCGGATGAAGAACCAGGCGATCGTGTGCAACATCGGGCACTTCGACAACGAGATCGATGTCGCCGGCCTGAAGAAGTACGAGTGGGACAACATCAAGCCCCAGGTAGACCACGTGATCTTCCCCGACGGCAAGCGCATCATCCTGCTGGCCGAAGGCCGCCTCGTGAACCTGGGCTGTGCCCACGGCCACCCGAGCTTCGTGATGTCGGCGAGCTTCACCAACCAGGTGCTGGCCCAGATCGAGCTGTTCGGCAACGACGGCCGTTACGAAAACAAGGTCTATGTCCTGCCGAAGGCGCTGGACGAGGAAGTCGCGCGCCTGCATCTCGAGCGGATCGGCGCGCACCTCACGACGCTGCGTCCCGACCAGGCCGACTACATCGGCGTCGCGCCGCAGGGACCCTACAAGCCGGACCACTACCGCTACTGAGCGGCTCCGGAGCGCTCAGGCGAAGCGCCGGTTCGTGGCCGTCACCCGGGCCACGAACCGGTGCGTGAGCCACCAGACCAGCGTGAAACCCGCCATCACCAGGCCCAGCCAGGCCAGTGGCGGCAGCCAGGGTTGCGGCTCGCCCGCGACCGGCCCGAGCACCCAGTTGACGCTGCGCCCCGGGGCCGCGAGCAGGAAGGACAGCAGCAGCACGCCGTAGCCGACGAGCAGCAAGAGCCGCCAGGCGCGCGGCTCGTAGCCCAGCCGCCAGGTCATCCAGAACAGCACGAAGGGCAGCGGCAGGTGATACAGCGAGAGCGCGCGCATGAACAGCGGGATCCCCGGATCGAACATGTAGCTGACGAGCTCACGCAGCGGCGCCACGCCCGCCAGGCCGCCGACGAAGGACACGATCCAGCCGAGCTCGGGCAACAGCGTGGCCACCAGCGCCATGCTCGCCAGCCAGCGGTTCTCGAGCCAGGCGGCCAGCAGCCCGGTCAACAGCGCCAGGTTGGAAAACCACAGGAAGCTGTGGGGCCCGTAATAAAACAGGTACGAGGGCACCATCACGGCCACGAACGCGAGATAGCCGAGCTTCAAGCCCGCCGGGATCAATCGCCTTCCCGTGCGCCCGCGAGTACGTCGTCGAGCCATTCGAGGAAGCGTCGCACATCCTCGGTGTCCGCCAGCGTGTAGTCGGCTGCGGTGGGGCGCGTCTCGTCGTGGCGCACCGCGATGCACACGCCATGGCCTGCCAGCGCGCGGAAGGCGTCCTCGTCCGTGATGTCGTCACCGAGGTAAACGGGGACGATGCCCGGCCGCGTGTCCGCGAGGCGCGCCAGGATCCAGCGCACCGCCTCGCCCTTGTGCCAGTCGATGCCCGGCCGCAGCTCGAACACCTTCTTGCCGTGCCCGAGGTGCAGGCCGGGTTCCTCGTCCAGCACGGTCTCCAGCAGCCCCTCGATCCGGTTCACCTCGGACGGCACCACGTTCCGATAGTGCACGGCGATGGAGTACTTCTTGCGCTCGACCGCGTGACCCTCGATGCCGGCCAGCCCCTCGCGGAGACGGCCCTCGGCCGCATCCAGCCGCCCGAGAAACTCGCTGCCTTTCTCCAGGGCCAGGCCCGAGCCCTCGGCGCCGGCAATTTCGAAACCGTGGCTGCCCGCCAGGAAAATGGCGTCGAGCGCCATGACCTCCCGCAGCCGGGCCAGTCCGCGCCCGCTGACGATGGTCACCGGACAGCGGGCCGCAAGCCGGGCGACGATCTCCCGCACCTGCGGATCGAGCAGGGCCTTGGCGTGGTCCGCCACGATGGGCGTCAGCGTGCCGTCGTAGTCGAGGAACAATGCCACGGGCCGGCCCGCGACACGGCGGCGGATTTCGTCTTCCCGGGACCATGCGGACGGCAGGTCGGCCAGTGCCCTCGACTGCGGCTCGGCACTCATCGCGTACGTCCCCGGGCGAGCTTCGATCCCCCAGCGCGGAAGATCGCCTTCTCGATCTCGACCAGCACGAACACCGCAAGGCCGACCGCCGTGCAAAGCGCCCACTGGGAAGCGTCGAGCGGAGCGGTTTCGAACAGGCGGTTCATGAACGGGACATGGGTCAGGAACAGCTGCAGCCCCAGGCATGCGGCGATCATCCACAGGGCGAGCGGATTGCCGGCCAGTCCCCGCGGGGTCCAGGAGGGCATGTGGAAGAATCTTGCGTTCAACAGATAAAAAACCTCGCCCATCACCAGTGCATTGACCGCCATGGTGCGCGCCACCGCCAGCGAGCCGGTTTCGCGGCCATGGACGAACAAGCCGCCCGTGCCGATCAGCAGCAACGCGCCCACGAAACAGATGCGCCAGACCATGAAGCCTGTCAGCAGCGGTTCGTCCGCGTGTCGCGGCGGGCGACGCATGATGTCATCCTCGGCGCGCTCCCAGGCCAGCGCGATTCCCAGCGTCACCGCCGTGATCATGTTGATCCATAGTATCTGCACCGGCGTGATGGGCAAGGTCCGGCCGGCGAGGATCGCGATGGTGATCACCAGCGCTTCCGCGACATTGGTCGGCAGCAGGAAGAGAATGGCCTTCTTCAGGTTGTCGTAGACCGTACGACCTTCCTCGACCGCGCGCCGGATCGAGGCGAAGTTGTCGTCGACCAGCACCATCGCCGCGGCTTCCCGGGCCGTATCGGTGCCCTGGCGGCCCATCGCGATGCCGATATCCGCCCGCTTGAGCGCCGGTGCGTCGTTGACCCCGTCGCCGGTCATCGCGATGACCGCCCCCTGGGCCTGCAGGGCCTTCACCAGGCGGAGCTTGTCCTCCGGGCTGGCGCGCGCGAAGACGTCCACCTGCTGCGCCTCGATACGCAATGCATCGTCGTCCAGTCTTTCCAGGTCGCGCCCCCGCAGCGCGCGGTCCGGATTCTCGAGGCCGAGCTCCGCCGCGATGGCGCGCGCGGTAAGCATGTGATCCCCGGTGATCATCTTCACCCGGATCCCCGCCCGCTGGCAGCTCGCGACCGCCTCGATCGCCTCCTCGCGGGGTGGATCGATGAATCCGACCAGGCCGAGCAGCACCAGGTCGCGCTCGGCCTCGTCTTCCGACAATGTCTGCTGCGCAGGTTTCGCTGCCTTGCAGGCGACGGCCAGCAGCCGCTGCCCGCGCGCCGCGATCTCGTCGATTCGATGCTGCCAGGCAGCCGCGTCGAGCTCTGCGATCCGGGCGCCGCGCAATTCGGCGCGACACATCTCCAGGATGCGTTCCGGCGCGCCCTTCACATAGATCGTGCCGCCATCCGACGGGTCGCGATTGAGCGACGCCATGTAGCGGCGCTCGGCGGCGAAGGGAATGGCGTCGAGCCGCATCCTGGCGCCTCGTTCCTGCTGTGGATCCAGGCCCGCCTTGCAGGCCAGCACGACCAGCGCGGCCTCGGTCGGATCGCCCTCCGGCCGCCACTCGTCTTTCACCCGGTGCAGGCTTGCGTCGTTGCACAACAGTCCGGCCCGCAGCAATGCGATGGCGGCCGGGCGTGCACCGGGCTCGATCTCCCGGCCGGCCACGCGAAACAGCCCCGCGGGACGATAGCCGACCCCTTCGACCTCGATGTCGTCCTCCGCGGTGCGCACCGTCCGCGCGGTCATTTCGTTGCGCGTCAGGGTGCCCGTCTTGTCCGAGCAGATGATGGTCACTGAACCCAGCGTCTCCACGGCCGGCAGGCGGCGGATGACGGCATTGCGCTTCGCCATGCGTTGCACGCCGATGGCCAGCGTCACGGTCATGACCGCGGGCAAGCCCTCGGGGATCGCCGCCACGGCGATCGATACCGCGGCGAAAAACATCTCGCCCCAGTCGCGATCCCAGGCCAGCAAACCGACGGAAAAAGCAAGCACAGCGACGAACAGGATGGCGAGACTCAGCTTGCGCGTGAACGCGTCGAGGCGACGCAACAGGGGCGTCTTGAGGGTTTCCACTTCCGCCAGCAGGCCGCTGATGCGTCCGATTTGCGTGGCATCGCCGATCGCCACCACGACGCCACGGGCCTGGCCCGCTGTCACCAGCGTGCCGGAGAAAACGAGGTTGCTCCGCTCGCCGAGTTCCGCGTCCGCGGCGACCGCTTCGAGCTGCTTGTCGACGGGTTCCGACTCCCCGGTCAACGCCGCCTCCTGGGTCTGCAGGCTCTTCATCTGCACGAGCCGCATATCCGCCGGCACACGATCTCCGGCCTCGAGGATCACGACATCGCCGGGCACCAGGGCGTCGGCCGGCACGCTGCGCCGCTCTCCGTCCCGCAGCACCCGAGCCGTCGCCGCGAGCATGTCGCGCACGGCTTCGAGAGCACGTTGGGCGCGTCCTTCCTGGATGAAACCGATCAGCGCGATGACCACCACGACGGCCAGGATCACGGCGCTGTCGAGCCACTTGCCCAGCAGCAGGGTGACTGTGGCGGCGACCAGCAGCAGGTAGATGAAAAGATTGTCGAACTGGCTCAGCAGGCGCGCCAGGGTGTGCCGCTCGGAGCGCGGCGTCAGCCGGTTGGGGCCGTGTTCCTGCCGGCGCCGCGAGACGGCCTCCTCGCCCAGCCCGACCGCGGGATCGACGTGCAGCGTGTCCAGGAGCTCGGGCACCGAAAGTGCATGCCACGCCGGCTGCCCGGATGCCGGCCTGCCGGAGCCGTCATGACCGGGCATCGTCCCACCCCGTGGTATGGCACCCTTCACGCTACCAAGCGTAGTGGAGGGCCCGGCTCCCTGCTATCAGCGCTTTCGCGCCAGTGTCAGGCCGTCGCCGATGGGCACCAGGGCCAGGTCGATGCGCGGATCGTCCAGGCGCTCGCGATTGAACGCGCGGATCGCCACCGTGTCCGGCGCCTGGTCCGCCGGGTCGGCCACGGCGCCGTCCCAGAGCGTGTTGTCCACCGCGATCAGGCCGCCGGGACGCAACAGCGCGAGCGAGCGTTCGAAGTAGTCCGGATAACCTTCCTTGTCGGCGTCGAGGAAGGCGAAGTCGTGGCACCCCGCCTCGCCGTCGGCCAGCAGCGCATCCAGGGTCTCCAGGGCCGGCGCGAGGCGCAGGTCGATCCGGTCCGCCACCCCGGCTTCGTCCCAGTAGCGCCGCGCCACGGCCGTGTATTCCTCGCTGATGTCGCAGGCGATGATGCGACCGTCATCCGGCATGGCGAGCGCCATGGCGAGGCTGCTGTAACCGGTGAACACCCCCACCTCGATGCAGCGCCGCGCATCGATCAGCTTCAGCAGCATGGCCATGAACTGGCCCTGCTCCGGCGCGATCTGCATGTTGGCGCTGGGGTGCTGCGCGGTTTCGGCGCGCAGGCGCGCGAGCAGCGGGTGCTCCCGCAGCGAGACGGACAACAGGTACGACTGGAGTGCGGGCTCGAGCCCTATGCTTCGATTAGACATGACGCAGTTCCCAATTTAACGGTTGCGGTTTGGTTAAACTACCAGTTGCCATCAAATTCTGAACGGGGTACGGGATGAGCGGGGATCGTCCGCTGCGCCTGCTCCAGCTCACCGACAGCCACCTGCGCGCTGCGCCTGGCGGCACGATCAAGGGCTGGGCCACGCGCGAATCGTTGCTATTGGCGCTCGAGGCCGCGCTCGAGGGCGAGGCGGCGCCTGACGCGATACTCGCCACCGGCGACCTGTCGCAGGACGGCACCCCGGCGTCCTATGCCCACGTGCGCGACATACTCGGCGCTCCCGGCGTGCCCGTCTACTGCATCCCGGGCAACCACGACCACCCGGACACCATGGCGGCTGCCTTGTCCGACGGACCGTTCTACTATTGCGGGGATCATCGCCTGGCCAGCTGGCGGCTCGTCATGCTGTCCACCTGGGACGGCGACCGCGGCGGGGGGCGGCTGTCCGAAACGGAACTCGAGCGACTCGACAGGGTGCTGCACAACGCCGCTGAGCCCAACCTGCTGGTCGTGCTGCATCATCACCCGGTGCCGATGAACTCCTGGCTGGACAAGGTGGGGCTCGACAACGCCGCGGCGTTTCTCGAAGTGACCGATCGCTGCAGCCGGTTGCGGGGAATCGTCTGGGGCCATGTGCATCAGCCGTATGACGGCGTCCGCAATGATGTGCGCCTGCTGGCGACGCCCTCGACCTGCTTCCAGTTTGTCGCGGGAGCGACCGATTCCGACGTCGACGCCCACGCCGGGCCCGGATGGCGCTGGCTGGAACTCTGGCCCGACGGCCGGATCGACACCCGCGTCGGGTATGCGCCGAAACCCGCCCGTTTCGGCGCATGACGCACACCCGGCCCGACGAACCCCGCCACGCCCTGGTCCGGTATTACGGCTGGCTCCGACGCTACGGCCTCAACGACTCCCACAGCGGCAACGCCTCCGTGCGCGACGGGGACAGGGTCTGGGTGACGCCGTCCGGCTGCGGCGGGGACACCCTCGCGCCCGGCGACCTGCTGGCCTGCCGCGCTGGCGAAGCGCCGCCGGCCGGCGCCTCGCTCGATGCACCGCTGCACCTGGCCGTGTACGCCGCGCGGCCCGACGCGGTGGCGGTGCTGCACAGCCACGGGCCACACAGCATCGCCATGACACTCGATGGCGAGGATTTCGTCCCGACCGACTTCGAAGGGCGCTATTACTTCCCGGTCGTGCCGGTGCTCGATATTCCGCACGACCTGTACACGGCACGCTCGCCAGCAGAAGTGGCGGCGGCGCTGGCCACCCATCGGATCTGCGTCGTGCGCGGCCACGGCGTCTACGCGGCGGCGGAAAGCATCGACCTCGCCTACAAGTGGACCTGTTCGCTGGAGTCCTCGGCGCGTATCGCCTGGCTGGCGCGCACCGCGGGCATCGACACCGGACGCGCCGGGTGATGCGCAAAATCATCCTGCCCGTCCTGCTGCTGTTCGCGCTGCAGCTGTCCTCGCCGCCGGCGGGCGCGGTGCCGCTCTGGTCCGTGCAGGCGCCGGATGGCAAGAGCACGGTGCTCGTGCTCGGCTCCGTGCACCTGTTGCGGCCGGCCGACCAGCCCCTGCCGCCTGCCGTCCATGACGCCTACCGGCGGGCCGGGCGCATCATGGTGGAGCTCGACCCGGCAGAGCTCGAGCCGGCCGCGACCCAGGCCGCCCTCGAGCGCATCGGCATCGCCACGCCGGGCCGCTCCGTGGCGGAATCGCTGCAGCCGGCCGAGTGGCGCCGCGCGGAGGCACTGGCCAGCGCTGCCGGGCTGGACCTGCAGGCCGTGTCGATGATGGAGCCCTGGTTCGCCTCGATCGTCCTCTACACGGACGCGCTCGGCGCCTCGGGCTACGAGGCGGAACTGGGGGTCGACCAGCAGGTCACGACCTGGGCCCAGCGGGACGGCAAGCCGGTGATCGGGCTGGAAACGCTCGAAGAACAGCTCCTGCTGTTCAAGACCCTGGGAGAGGAACGCCAGCGCGAGATCCTGCTCAAGACGCTGGAGGACGCCGCCGCGCTGGAAACCGACACCGACGCCCTCGTGGCGGACTGGCGCGCGGGCGACGCCGCGGCGCTGGCCGCGCGGCTGGCGACGGACTTCGAGGGTTACGAGGACCTGCGCGACAGCATCGTCATACGACGTAACCAAGCGTGGCTGTCGCGGGTCGAGGGACTGCTCGCCCTGCCCGGAACGAGCCTCGTGGTCGTCGGCGCACTGCACGTGGTGGGGCCGGATGGTCTGCCCCAGCTGCTGGAGGCACGCGGATACCGGGTGCAGAAGCTCGAAGATCGCTGAGGCCGGCAGGACTCCCGTGCGTCGGTGCCTGCCGGCATCCCTGCGGCCATGCTCAGATTTCGATCATCTCGAAGTCTTCCTTGCCCGCACCGCAGTCCGGGCAGCGCCAGCTGAGCGGGACGTCGTCCCACTTGGTGCCGGGTTCGATCCCGCCCTCCGGGTCGCCCTCGGCCTCTTCGTAGACATACCCGCAGATCACACACATCCATGCTTTCATCGTTAGCCCGTCGCAGCGATAATCGGAATGGCCGCGAATTCTCGCATGCACAGGCACCCCGACCCAAGCGAATGTCTCCGATCCCACCCACCGTGCTGGTCATCGCCGGCAACGACCCCTCCGGCGGCGCCGGAATCGCCGCGGACCTCCAGGCGATCAGCGCCCTCGGTGCGCACCCGGCCCCGGTCATCACGGCGCTCACGGTGCAGGACACCGTCGACGCGAGCCGGGTCGAAGCCGCGGCGGGCGAACTGGTGGCTGCGCAGATGAACGCGGTACTTGCCGACATCCCGGTGGCTGCCGTGAAGATCGGGCTGCTCGCCACGGCAGACATCGCCACTGCGGTCGCCGAGGTGCTCGCCCGGCATCCCGGCCTGCCGGTCGTGCTGGACCCGGTGCTGGTCGCTGCGGGCGGCGCACGCCTCGCGGAGGACGCGCTGGTGGACGTGATACTCCGGCGCCTCTGCCCGCTGACCACGTTGTTGACGCCGAATGCGCTCGAGATCCGGCGCCTCGCGCCCGGGCTCGACACCACGACCACGCGGGCCGGCGCCCTGCGTGCTGCGGGTTGCGATTTCGTGCTGGCGAAGGGCGGCGACGAGGAGGACACGGGGCACGGCGAGGTGGTGAACACGCTTTACGGGCCCCACGACACGCAGACATTCCGCTGGCCGCGTCTCGAAGGCAGCTTCCACGGGTCCGGCTGCACGCTCGCTTCCGCCTGCGCCGCCCGGATCGCGCTCGGCGACACGGTGGAAAAAGCCGTAGCGCAGGCGCAGGCGGACACCCACGCATGGCTGGAGGCGAGTTTCCAGCCCGGGCGCGGGCAGCGGGTGCCATGGCGACGACCCCGATGACGCGGTCGCGCGCGATCCCGGGAGCGCCGGGAGCGCCGTCGATGAGCCGGCCGTCGCTGCCGCGTGGCCTGTATGCCCTCACGGACCCGGACCTGCTGCCGGAGCCCCGGCTCGCGGAAGGTGTCGCGCAGGCCGTCGCCGGGGGCGCGCGCATCGTCCAGTTTCGCGACAAGACGGCAGGGGTCGCGGCGCGACGACGACGGGCTCGAGAGGTCCTCGCGGCCTGCCGCGCCGGCGGCGCCCTGTGCATCGTCAACGATGATGCGGCCCTCGCCGCCGAAATAGGCGCGGACGGCGTCCATCTCGGCCGGGACGATGCGGACCCGCGGCGCGCAAGAGCGCTCATCGGACCGGACCGGCTGATCGGCGTGTCCTGCTACGATCGCCTCGATCTCGCCAGCGCGGCGGTCGATGCGGGCGCCGACTATGTCGCTTTCGGCAGCGTCTGGCCGTCTCTCAGCAAGCCGGGCGCGGTGCGGGCGCCGCTGGCGTTGCTCCGGGAAGCCGCGGCCGTGCTGCGGGTCCCGGTGGTCGCCATCGGCGGCATCACGCGCAGCAATGCCGCCGAAACTATTGCCGCGGGCGCGCACTGCGTGGCGGTGATCCATGATCTTTTCGGCGACCCCGACCCGCTGCGTGCCGCGCAGGTACTTTCCGCAGCCTGCGAGCGAGGGCGCGCAGCGCTAAAATGATCGTTTTTGCCGGGCGGCGCTCCGCGGCCCGGCCCATTGCAGGAGGCCCGCACATCGTGAACCTGTTCCAGGAAGCCCAGCGCTACATCCCCGGCGGCGTCAATTCTCCCGTGCGCGCATTCCGCTCCGTCGGCGGCGACCCGATCTTCATCCGCAAGGCGGCCGGCGCTTATTTCTGGGGAGAGGACGGCCATCGCTACACCGACTACGTGGGCTCATGGGGGCCCATGATCCTTGGCCATGCGCATCCCGACGTGATCGAGGCCGTGCGCAGCGCCGCGCTCGACGGCCTGTCCTTCGGTGCCCCGACGGCCATCGAGACGGAGCTCGCCAGGCGCGTCTGCGAGATCATGCCGTCGATCGAGCTGGTCCGCTTCGTCAGCTCGGGCACCGAGGCGACGATGAGCGCCATCCGCCTCGCGCGCGGCTTCACCGGGCGCGACAAGATCGTGAAGTTCGAAGGCTGCTACCACGGCCACTCGGATTCGCTGCTGGTGAAAGCGGGCTCCGGCGCCCTGACGCTGGGCGTTCCCACGTCCCCGGGTGTCCCCGCCTCGCTAGCGCAACACACCATCACCCTCACCTACAACGATCTTGAGGAGGTGGAACAGGTGTTCGCCGAAATGGGCGACGAGATCGCCTGCATCATCGTCGAACCGATCGCCGGCAACATGAACATGGTGCTGCCTGCGCCCGGTTTCCTCGAGGGGCTGCGCGCGGTGTGCGACAAGCACGGCGCACTGCTGATCTTCGACGAGGTCATGACGGGGTTCCGGGTCGCCCTCGGCGGCGTCCAGGCCATCTCGGGCGTGAAGCCGGACCTGACGACGCTGGGCAAGATCATCGGCGGCGGGATGCCCGTCGGCGCCTTCGGCGGCAAGCGCGAAGTCATGGAGCAGATCGCCCCGCTCGGACCGGTCTACCAGGCGGGCACCCTGTCGGGGAATCCGGTCGCCATGCATGCGGGCATCGCCACGCTCGATCGGCTGAACCCGGAGAGCTACGCCCAACTCGGCGCGCGGACCAGCCGGCTCGTCGCCGGCGTGCAGGCGGCTGCCGATGCCGCCGGGATTCCGTTCTGCGGCCACTCGGTGGGGGGGATGTTCGGCCTGTTCTTTTCCGCCGACGGCCCGGTGCGCAGCTTCAGCCAGGTCATGGCCTGCGACCAGGACCGCTTCAAGGCGTTTTTCCACGGCATGCTCGACGAGCAGATCTACCTTGCGCCGTCGGCTTTCGAGGCGGGATTCGTCTCGCTCGCACACAGTGACGACGACATCGACGCCACCGTCGCGGCGGCCGGGCGGGTGATGGAGAAGCTCGCCGGCTGAATCAAGCCGGTTCAAGCACAGCCATAGCCTGTATGGCGACAACCGTCCGCCGCGCGAGCGCGTCGGTGCGTCGTGGTGGCGGTGGTCATAACCACTACCGGTTCTCTCCTGTTGAGCCAACCCGTCACCACATGAAGACTCGAACAACCCGGAGACCTACCCCGTACCCGAGAGCATAGCGTCAGCCATGCCTTGTCTTGACGGCGTCGAAAATAGAAACCTGCCTGGTCGGCGGGATACATGTTGGTGCCAGTATGAAGCGTTCCGACGGGCACTCTCCAGGCCCTCTAGAGCATCTTCCCGAAAAATACTGCACACGCGATTGCTGTCACCATGGACAACCCCAGAAGCCGCCCCCGAGCCGTCCTCTTGTCAAGCGCGCCGGACTGGATTCGGCCAATGAGGTGCCCGAAAACGAGAGCCAAGAGAAGATAGGCTAGGAACTCGGCCGGATGTAGAAGCACCAACCAGGGCGCAAGCTGGGTTCCGTCTTCGTTAAAGACCGGCGCAATGGCTGCCAGAGCCGGGATAGGTTGCATTACACGCCCTCCAGTTCGCCGTGAAATTGACGCCCGCTACCGCGGCGCTAGCTGCGGCCACGGCGCATACCTTACCTCCGGCCGGCGCTAGCGGTGTGTAAAGCGAACCGCAGGCCAAAAACGCCGCCCCCAGCGCCGTGCCGAACGAACCCCCTGATTGCCACATGGCGGAACAGCTCTCGCCATGCTGGGCTTCCCAAATCTGTCGTTGCGTTGCCTCACAACGCTGTCGCTCGTCTGAAGCCTCCCCAAGGCCACTACCTCCATCGACGGATGAAAAATATGTCATTCCCAATCCCCATGGCGAACCGTGGCTCGGCCAGCATTGTCCGAACCTGCAACCGCAGGGCACAAGCAAGCAATCCCCACCTCCAGGGAGGCTCTGCGTAGAGCCACCGATACTATCCCCGCTATAGGACGGATCCTCACCAGGCAGGCTTTCTATTTTTTAGTCGCCAGGCGATCCCGGCAGCCCCCCGGACGTCACTGCGAGCGTGGGCTCGTGGCTGTCAGTAGATGTAAACATGTTGTCAGGATTGGTTACAGTGGAAACCCACTGATTAATCAAGGACTGCTGCTCAGCCGGCACCCCAGTGTGAGACGCTGCCACCTCTTCGAAGGTCAGATGGAGGACTCCCCCTTGCGGAGTTGTCAAGGTAAAGCGTTGGGTAACGCCATCCATGGTAACTGTGTTGCCGTTGTCGAGGACCAAAAAGCCCCGACTCAAATCCGGATTGATACTTAAAGTCGGGCCCGTGTCCGCCATCACCGGAGCAATGCTCAGCGAGCAAGCCGTCAGAGTCGCGGAAGCCAGGGCAGTAAGGCGGCGCATGATGAACTCCTTGTGTAGTGGGCACGTGGCCAACCTTACCGAAGCCCCCCCCATTTGGGTCCATACGACCATATACGTACCACATTTCGGTCTCCCTGCGGGCGGCATCAGAATTTCGACCGACACTTGGCTATGACAATGCGGGAGCGCGGTCGGGGCGATGGCCGGATCAGGCCGTGGCAGTGTCAGGCACCACGGTCGCGCCCGCGGCCGCAGTTCCAACAACTCTCGAAGCTGGCCGCATTGATTTCGCCGCAGGCGGCACAGGTCCATTCCGCCTCGGCCGGCGGTCGCTGGCGGTATCGCTCCAGCAGCTCGGCGGCGGCCGCCCGGTAGCGGGCCGGCACCAATAGCCGCACGTCGCACACCTTGGGTACGCCGCTGTAGCCACCGACCAGGTCGGCACCGGTCACGGTCGCCGGGATGCCCTCGTTTTGCAGCATCCCCTCCAGCAGGCTGGCCTCGATGGGGTCGGTCCCGCGATGCACGCAGACCAGTTCGCGGCCGGAGAACAAGGCGTCGTCGCCCCCCATGTCAGCGGCCGAGGCTCTTCAGCAGCGGCTCCAGGTAGGCAAGCCGCGCGAGAGGATCGAACAGCTCTAGGCAATGCTGCTTGTGCTCCATGTCGATGGGCAGCAACTCGGCCAGGCGGAAGCCCACCCAGCCGGCATCGCCGAAATCCGGCGTGACGTGACGGTAGTGGGCGCCCAGGTCCTCGAAGACGCCCTCCAGCAAACGCGCCATGTCGTGGTAGCGCTCAGGCAGGGGCACGATCGGCTCGGCCGCCAGCAATACCACGCGACCGATATTGAGGCCGTCGTCCTGCCGCCAGGCATCGCGCAGCGTGAAGCGCCCGTCGCCGACCACGATGACGCCCAGGGTTCCGTCGCTCAACTGGTCCCAGTCCACGATCCTGGCGACCGTGCCGAGCTCGTGGGTTCCGGTCACGTCGCCTTCGGGCTCGGCCTGTACGAGCAGCACGCCGAAGCCGATCCCGTCTTTCATGCACCGGCTGATCATGTCGACGTAACGCGGCTCGAAAATGCGCAGGGGCAGCGGCCCTCCGGGGAACAGCACCGCCTGCAGCGGAAACAGGGGGATTTCGACCGTCTCCGCCACGACGGCTACTGGGCGCCCCAGGGCGCCATCAGTTCCTGCGGTATGCCGAGGTGATCGAGCACCCGCGCCACGACGAAATCCACCAGCTCGCTGACGGCCGCGGGGCGATGATAAAAACCCGGGTTGGCGGGCAGAATCACCGCGCCGGCCCGTGCGAGGGTCAGCATGTTCTCGAGATGAATCGGCGAAAACGGCGTCTCGCGCACGACGAGCACCAGGGGCCGGCGCTCCTTGAGCACGACGTCGCCGGCGCGCTCGATGAGGCTGCGACTGGCGCCCGTGGCGAGCGCGGACACCGTGGCCGTCGTGCAGGGGCAGACCACCATCGCGTCCGGCGCGGCTGAGCCGCTGGCCACCGGCGCGGTCCACTCCTCCTGGCCGTGCACGGCCAGCCGGGATTCCGGCACATCGTGCAGCTGGCAGAAAAAGCGGCGGATCTCGGCAGGGCGCGACGGCAATCCGAGGTCGGTCTCCATGCCGATGACGACCTGCGCCGGCTTGGAAATCATCAGCGAGACGCGGCAGTCCGCGCCGAGCAGGCACTCGAGCAGGCGCAGTCCGTACTGCGCACCCGACGCGCCCGTCATCGCCAGCGCCACGTGCAGGCTCATTCCCGTGTTCTCCTCTCTCGTTCGCGCAAGCTCTCGAGCAGGCGCTGGTGCAGGCCGCCGAAACTGCCGTTGGACATCATGATCACGCGGTCACCGGCCTTCACCTCCTCGAGCAGTATAGCTTCCAGGGCGTCGATGCCCGGGCTGACCCGGGCTCGCCCGCCGAGGTCGCGCAAGGCCTTCGCCGCATCCCAGCCGAGCTCCGGCGGGGCATGTACGAAAATCCGGTCGGCCCCGGCCAGCGATCCCCCCAGCGTCGCGGCATGCACACCCATGCGCATGGTGTTCGAGCGCGGTTCGAGCACCGCCACGAGGCGCCCGTCGCCGAGACCTTCCCGCATCGCTTCGAGCGTCCGCGCGATCGCGGTCGGGTGATGGGCGAAATCATCGAACAGTTCGACGCCGGCCGCGGTTCCGATCCATTCCTGGCGCCGTTTCACGCCGCGGAATGCGCTCAGCGCGCCGGCGGAGACCTCGAGCGGCACGCCGGCGTGCCGCGCCGCCAGCATCGCGGCGAGCGCGTTCTCGGCGTTGTGCGCACCGGGCATCTTCCATCGCACCGACGCGACATGACTCCCCTCCGGGCCCACCACCTCGAAGCCCCCGGGCACGAGCTCGGCCGCATGCCCCTCGTCCGGCAACGGGTCGCCCGGGCCTGCGAAACGCGTCACCGGCGTCCAGCAACCCGCCTCGAGCACGGTTTCGAGCGCCGCGTCGCCGCTGCGCGACACGATGAGGCCGCTGCCGGGCACGGTTCTCACGAGGTGGTGAAACTGGCGCTGGATGGCGCCGAGGTCGTCGAAGATGTCGGCGTGGTCGAACTCGAGGTTGCCCAGCACCAGCGTCCGCGGCCGGTAGTGCACGAACTTGGAGCGCTTGTCGAAGAAGGCCGTGTCGTACTCGTCGGCCTCGACCACGAAAAACGGCGCCGCGCCGAGCCGCGCGGACACGCCGAAATCCGCCGGGATGCCGCCCACCAGGAAACCCGGCTCGAGCCCCGCCGCCTCCAGCAGGAACGCCAGGATGCTGGTCGTCGTCGTCTTGCCGTGCGTGCCGGCCACGGCGAGTGTCCAGCGGTCACGCAACACCTCGCGCGCCAGCCACTCCGGGCCCGAGCAATACGGCAGGCCGGAGTCCAGCAGGCGCTCGACGACCGGCAGCCCGCGGCGCATGACGTTGCCGACCACCACGCAGTCCGGCGCCGGCTCGAGCCGGTCCTCGTCGTAGCCCGCGATGATCTCGATGCCGAGCGCCGCCAGCTGCGTGCTCATCGGCGGGTAAAGCGGCGCATCCGAGCCGGTGACGCGATGCCCGAGGGCGCGCGCCAGGGCGGCGATACCCGCCATGAACGTCCCTCCGATGCCGAGGATATGGACGTGCATCAGCTCACCGGGAAAAACAGGCGGAACACGAAGACGCTCACCGCGAAGTACAGTGTCGCCACCAGCACCCCGCCCGCGTAGCTCCAGCCCAGCGCGTGGCGCAGCACGTGGCCGGTCACCAGCAGGGAGGCGATCAGCAGCATGAACAGGGCCGTCGTGCTCAACACGGCCGCCAGCTCCATCCCGGGCACGGGGGCGCCATCGGACAACACGCGCGCGTTGATCCAGACGAAGGGCAGTGCCGCGGTGCTGAGCAACGCGCCGGTGCCGAACAGTGCCGCCAGGGTCTGCATCGTGCGGGCCGCGCGCCCGGTCACCGCCAGCAGCCCGCCAAAGATCACGGCGACCAGCAAGAGGTCGAGGAGCAGCTGGCCGGCCAGCACGAGGGCGCTCTCCGCCGCCGGCCAGATGACGGCCGCCCCGACGAACAGGTAGGCGAGCAATACCATGCCGAACACCGCGCTGGATGCCGGCACATCCTGCGGACCCTTGCGATGCAAGGCGATCTCGATGAACAAGCGAATCAGGGCCTGCATGGCTCTCCCTTCTGCAGCCGGCATCATACCCGCGGGCGCGCCGCACTGCGCAAGCACGGCACGGCGGTCGTCCCCTTCTGTGATAATGCACTCATGAGCGAATACATTTTCATCGATCGGGCGGACGAGGCCGAAGCCCTGGCCCGCGAGTGGGCCGGCACGCCCCAACTCGCGGTCGACACGGAATTCGTCCGCGAAAGCACCTACCGCGCCCAGCTGTGCCTGATGCAGATCTCCGACGGCGAGCGCGCCGCGTGCATCGACATGCTGGCGCTGGAGAGCCCCGGACCTTTCGCGCCACTCTTGACCGACCCGGCGGTGCGCAAGGTGTTCCACTCGGCTCGCCAGGACATCGAAGTGCTTTACGAGCATCTCGGCGCGATTCCGGGGCCGATCTGGGACACGCAGATCGCCGCCGCGATGCTCGGTTACCCCGACCAGGTGGGCTACACGCAGCTGACCGGCGCCGAGCTCGGCGTGACGCTGCCCAAGGATCATGCGCGGACCGACTGGAGCCGGCGCCCGCTTTCGGACGAGCAGCTGCGCTATGCGGCCGCCGACGTCATGTGGCTGCTGCCCCTCGCGACGCGCCTGGATGAGCAACTCGAGACACTCGGGCGCCGCGACTGGGCCGCCGCCGAATGCGCCGCCCTGCTCGATCCGACCCTGTACGACTTCGATGCGGGTGGTGCATGGCGACGGGTGAAAGGCGCGAATGCCCTCCGGGGCAGCGCGCTTGCGCGGCTCGTCGCGCTCGCCGCCTGGCGGGAGGAAGAGGCGCGACGCAGCGACCGCCCCCGTCGCTGGATTCTCAAGGACGAGGCCCTCGTGGCGTTGGCCGAGCGCGGCGCCGCCGGCGGCGAGGCGCTCCAGGTATTGCCGTCGGCGGTGGCCCGGCGGCATGGCGATGCGCTGCTGGCCCTGCTGGCCGCTGCCGACGAACACGCGGCGCCTTCGCGGCCGGCCTATGAACGCATGGAGCCGGCGCAGGAACGCCTCGCGCGCAAGCTCATGGCCGTGCTGCGCGAACTGGCGGAAAAACACCGCGTGTCCACGCCGCTGCTGGCGACCCGCAAGGAAGTGGAGGCACTGGTAAAAGGCGAGCGCGACCTCCCCCTGCTGCGCGGCTGGCGACGGGAACTGGCCGGTGATCGCCTGCTGGCGCTGGTGGACGCGGACTGAGGATAAGCCCGGCGCGTCGGACCGGGGCGCGACCGCACTGCGACCTCATCGGCCGCGAAGCACGCCGGCAGCAAGCGCTGCGCTACAGCCCCAGCGTCTTCACCAGGCGCGCGTAGACCGCTGCGAAATCGCCCTCCGCATCCACCACCTTGAGCTTCCCCTCTTCGCGGTAGTGCTCGATCAACGGCGCAGTCTCCTGCCGGTAGACTTCGAGACGGCGACCGATGGTTTCCTCGCGATCGTCCGAGCGCTGCACCAGTTCGTCGCTGCCGCAGCTCTCGCATCGCCCGTCCGCGGGCGGCGGAAGAAAGTAGATGTTGTAGACGCGACCGCAGTTCTTGCAGGTGCGGCGCCCCGTAAGGCGCTTCATGAGGATCGAGAAATCGAGATCCATGAGCACGGCGGCATCCAGCGGCTGGCCCAGTTCGTCCAGCACTTGCTCCAGCGACCTCGCCTGCGAAATGTTGCGCGGAAAGCCGTCGAGGATGAAGCCCCTGGCCGCGTCCGGCTGCGCGATGCGCTCCTTGAGGATGCCGAGCACGATCTCGTCGGAGACCAGCTGCCCGGCATCCATGGCTGCCTTGGCCCTGAGGCCATGCTCCGTGCCCCGCGCCACCGCGTCCCTGAGCAGGTCGCCCGTGGACACCTGGGGATACCCGTAGTCGGCCATGAGTTTCTTCGCCTGCGTCCCTTTTCCCGATCCGGGTGCACCCAGCAAAACGATGCGCATCTGGCTTCTCCAAATAATGTCGGTCGCCCTGCGGACCGGACGCACAAGCTTGCCGCCCAGTCCGCGCGCGGTCAAACCCTGTCGGCCGGCGACATGACCATGGGCGGGGTAATCGGCTATCCTGCGACGGCGTTTTCGACCTTGCCTGAGCGCACAACCATGGAGGCGGAATGAAGAAGCGGAACCTGTTTTATGCCCAGTCCGGCGGTGTCACGGCCGTCATCAACGCGACGGCCTGCGGGGTCATCGAGACGGCACGCGCCAGGCGCGACCGGATCGGCAAGATGTATGCAGGGCGCATGGGCATCGTCGGCGCACTGCGTGAAGAGTTGATCGACACGGGCAAGGACTCCGCCAAGGCCATCGCTGCATTGCGGCACACGCCCGGCGGCGCGTTCGGTTCGGTGCGCTACAAGCTCAAGGGCATCGAGGAGAGCCGCGCCGAGTACGAGCGCCTGGTCGAGGTTTTCCGCGCCCACGACATCGGCTATTTCATCTACAACGGCGGCGGCGACTCGATGGATACCGCCAACAAGATCGCCCAGGTCGCGCACAACATGGATTACGAGATCACGTGCGTCGGCGTGCCGAAAACCGTGGATAACGACCTCCCGATCACCGACACCTGCCCGGGCTTCGGTTCCGTCGCCAAGTATGTCGCCGTGTCCACGCTCGAGGCGGGGATCGATGTCGGCTCGATGCCGCAGACCAAGGTCTTCATCCTCGAGGTCATGGGCCGTCACGCCGGCTGGATCGCCGCGGCCGGCGGGCTGGCGGGCAAGGACCGCAGCGAGCCGCCCCATATCATCCTGTTCCCCGAGGTGCCGTTCGACGACGCCCGCTTCATCGCCAAGGTCAAGGAGAGCGTCGAACGTTACGACAGCTGCGTGATCGTCGCCTCCGAGGGAATCCGCAGGGCCGATGGCCGTTTCGTCGCCGAGTCCGGCACCCGGGACGCTTTCGGCCACGCCCAGCTGGGGGGCGTGGCGCCGCAGCTCGCGGAACTCATCCGCGGCAAGCTCGGCTACAAGTTTCACTGGGCGGTCGCCGATTACCTGCAGCGCTCCGCCCGCCACATCGCATCCGCCGTGGACGTGGAGCAGGCCTACGCCATGGGCAAGGCCGCCGTGGAAATGGCCCTGGCCGGGGTGCACGGCAAACTGCCGGTCATCGTGCGCACGTCCGACCAGCCTTACCGCTGGAAAGTCGGCGAGGCGCCGCTGGCGAAGGTCGCCAATGTCGAGAAGAAACTGCCGAAGAAGTACATCACCAGCGACGGTTTTCACATCACGAATGCCTGCCGGCGTTATCTCGCGCCGCTGATCAAGGGCGAGGACTACCCGCCCTACAAGGACGGCCTGCCGATGTACGTGAAACTCAAAAACGAGCTGGCGAAGAAGAAACTGCCCGCCTGGGAAGGCTGACGCGCCCGACGCTGACTCAACCGACGGCGGGCCCGGGGCGAGCGAGGCCCGGGACAGGAAAAGGGCCGGGAGATCACCTCCCGGCCCTTTTTGTTTCGCGTATCGCGCCTCAGCCGCGCGGCGCGGCGCGGTCCGTCAGGCGGACAACAGCGGGGCGATCACCAGGCTGACGATGGCCATCACGTTGATGAGGATGTTCATCGACGGTCCGGAGGTGTCCTTCAGCGGATCGCCGACGGTGTCACCGACCACGTTGGCCTTGTGCGTATCGGAGCCCTTGCCGCCGAAGTTGCCCTTCTCGACGTGCTTCTTGGCGTTGTCCCAGGCGCCGCCGGCGTTGGCCATGGTCAGCGCCAGCAACACGCAGCCCAGCAGCGCGCCGCCGAGCATGCCGCCGAGCGTCTCGGCGCCCAGCAGGAAGCCGACGATCACCGGGGCGAGCACCGCGATGGAGGCGGGCAACAGCATGCGCTTGATCGCGGCGGTGGTGGCGATGTCCACGCAGCGCACCGTGTCGGGTTCGGCGGTGCCTTCCAGCAGGCCCGGAATCTCGCGGAACTGGCGACGGATCTCCTGGATCATTTCGAAGGCCGCATCGCCCACCGCCGTCATGGTGATCGAGGCCACCAGGAAGGGGAAGATGCCGCCGATGAACATGCCCACGAGCACGTCCGGATCGCTGATCTGCAGCTGGAAGTCCGGAATGCGGTGCGAGACCTCGGCGATGAAGGCGGCGATGATGGTCAGGGCCGCCAGTGCCGCGGCACCGATGGCGAAGCCCTTGCCGATGGCTGCCGTCGTGTTGCCCAGCTCGTCCAGGCTGTCCGTGATCTTGCGCGTCTCGGGACCGAGACCCGCCATCTCCGCGATACCGCCGGCGTTGTCCGCAACCGGCCCGTAGGCGTCGATGGCCATGGTGATGCCGACCGTGGCCAGCATGCTCACGGCGGCGATACCCACGCCGTAGAGTCCGGCCTGCCAGTTGGCGATGTAGATCATGGCGCAGATGGTCAGCATGGGGATCACCACCGACATCATGCCGGTGGCCAGGCCCGCGATGATCACGGTGGCGGGACCCGTCTCGCCGGCGCGCGCGATCTCGCGCACCGGCTTGCCGGCCGTGTAGTGCTCCGTCGCGAGGCCGACGATCACGCCGCCGACGGCACCGACCACGGTGGCGATCCAGACGTTGACGCCGACGTCCACCCAGCTGAACAGGAAATACGACAGGATGACGAACACGACCGCGGTGGAGATGGTGCCGATGCGCAAGGCCACCTCGGGCGACTTGTTGGAGGCAGCACGCACGAGCAGGATGCCGGCGATCGAGCAGAGCAGCCCGAGCGAACTCAGCAACAGCGGCAGGCCCATCAGGCTCGCGCCGGGCCCGATCCCCTCGACGAAGCCGTCGGCGCTCTGCTGCACCATGACGGTGGCCAGCGCGACCGTCGCGATCATGGCGCCGCAATAGGACTCGAAGATGTCCGATCCCATGCCCGCCACGTCGCCGACGTTGTCGCCGACGTTATCGGCGATGACGCCCGGGTTGCGCGGATCGTCCTCGGGAATGCCCGCCTCGATCTTGCCGACCAGGTCGGCGCCCACGTCGGCGCTCTTGGTGAAGATACCGCCGCCGACGCGATAAAACAGCGCGACCACGCCGGCGCCCATGCCGAAACCGTGGATGCGATGCGCCGTCTCCGGGTCTGTGCCGAAGACGTAATACAGGGTGCCGAGGCCGAGCAGGCCCAGCGACGCCAGCACGAGGCCCATGACCGAGCCGCCGTAGAAGGCGACCGTGAGCGCTTTACCGGAACCGAATTCATGCGCCGCGGACGTCGTGCGCACGTTCGCGCGCGTCGCGGCGTACATGCCGAGGAAGCCTGCGAGCGCCGAGCAGAGCGCGCCGGTGAGGAACGCGACGGCCGTCTGGTAGCCGAGCGGCGAGAGGACGATCGCGACGGCGATCACGGCGACCGAGGCCGCGATCAGCTTCAGCTCGCGGCTCATGAAGGCCATGGCGCCGAGCTGGATCTGGCGGGCGATCTTCTCCGGCTTGCCGGCCATCACGGGATAAGTCATCACCGCGCGGAAAACGATAAATGCCGCAAGCAGCCCTATGACGCCCACGATGAGCGGGATCAGGTTAATGCTCATGGTTCCCCTTTTGTGTTGTCTGTTTCTTGAATTCTGCGGACCGCCGCCGAGTCGGCCCGACGCGGATAAACCGCGCGATTATACAGTTTGCGGGGCCCCGGAAAAGCTCGGGAAGCCCGAATGCACGCCGTCAGCCGAGCTTGGCGGCCAATGCGACCGGCCGGCCGACGGCATAACCCTGCACGAAGTCGACTTTCAGGGCACGCACCAGGTCGAAGGCCTGCTCCGTCTCGACATGCTCGGCGACCACCTTGATCCCGAGGGTGCGCGCCAGCTCGATCATCGCGGTGACCATCGCGATGCTGACGTCGTCGGAGCCGAGCCCACGGATGAAGGAGCCGTCGATTTTCAGGTAATCCATCGACAACTGCTTGAGGTTGGCGAAGGACCCGAGCCCGCTGCCGAAATCGTCCAGGGCAAAGGTACAACCGAGGCCGTGCAGTACGGCGACGAACCGGGATGTATGACTCATGTTGGCCGCCACCGTCGATTCCGACAGCTCGAAGCAGACCTGCTCAGCCCGCACCCCGCTGCGATCCAGGCACTCCACGACGAACTCCAGGAACTGCGGATCCGCCAGTGTCTGGCTGGAAACGTTGACCGCGACCGAGCGTCCGGCCGGCAGTTTCAGCGCGCCGGCGCCGACGGCCGCGAAGGTGGCCTGCAACACCCAGCGATCGACGCTGGGCATCAGGTGATAACGCTCCGCCGCCTGCATGAAATCCACCGGCTGGCACTCGACGCCATCGCCATCGCGCAGCCGCAACAGGACTTCACAGGCGGGCCCGCCGTCGGGCCGCCCATCGACGGCGACGATGGGCTGGATGTGCAGCTCGAAGCGGTTCTCCTTGAGCGCCGTCTGCAGGCGCTGCAGCCAGATGATTTCGCCGCGTTGACGGGCGACGGCCTCGTCGCGGGACGAGTACACGTGAATACGCCCGCGGCCCTGCTGTTTCGCGACGTAACAGGCGGAATCCGCGGCGCTCAACGTATCCTCGATCGAACCGCTCTCCGGCCCGATCTGGACGAGCCCGATGCTGGCGCCGACGCTGAAGATCTTGTCGCGCCAGACGAAACGGTAGTCCCGGATGGCGCCGCAGACGTCGTCGGCGATCTGGCGCGCCTTGTCCAGCGGGCAGCCGACCAGCAGCAGGCCGAATTCATCACCGCCGACCCGCGCCACGATATCCGAGTCGCGGATCTGCTCCTTCAGGATCCCCGCGATCTCGCGCAGCATGTTGTCGCCGGCCATGTGGCCGCTGGTGTCGTTCACCGCCTTGAAGCGGTCCAGGTCGAGGTAACACAGCACGTGCCCCCCGCCCGAGCGGCCGGTTTTCAACGCTTCCTCGAGGCGACGCTCGAACTCGCGGCGGTTGACCAGGCCGGTCAACGGATCATGGCTCGCCTGGTAGGACATCTGCCGAGTGAGGCCGCGGAGCTCGGAGACGTCGTGCAGCACGATTACGCAACCGCTGGTCTCGCCGCCCCCGGTCCGGATCGGCGAGGCTCGCAGCTCGACCGAATACTCGTCGCCGGAAGCGCGCGAGATGAGCAGTGCGCGACGCCCCAGGTCGACGCGCCGGCGTTCCTCCAGGCAACGCGCCACCGGATCGCCGAAGGGCCGGCGGTCCGATTCGTCGACCAGGGTCGCGAGATCGCCGATCTGGCGGCCCTGGGCATGATCCCGCTGGCAGCCGAGCAAAGCCTCCGCCGCCGAATTCAGGTAGTCGATGCGCCCCCGCGTGTCGGTCGTGATCACCCCCTCACTGATCGACTCGAGCGTCGCCTCCGCGAGTTGCGTGCCCTGCTGCCGCGCGGATTTCAGCAGCGCCTCCCGCGTGGGACGGACCACGGTACCCACCAGGGCGTTGTCCATGGGAACCGGGAAGCCGGACAGTTCGCATTCGACGACGAGCTCATGCGCATCACGAAGTTCGAGCCGGACGGCCGACTGGCGGCCGGCATGGCGCGCCTTGAGCCACGCGTCCAGCGACCCGGCGTGCCCCGGCTGGATCATGTCGGCGAGGCGGCGTCCGAGCAGGGACTCGCCTCCGGCCAGCAGCGCCTCCGCCGCCGGATTGGCGTAGCGGATCCGGTCGTCGTGCAGCAGCACCGCCTCGCCGATGCGCTCGGCGAGGCGAAAGAACATGAGCTGCTCCGCCAGCGCCGGCGGCAGCACGCCCGGCGCGTCCTCGCGGCCCGAGGGAACGGCCGTCAGCGTATCGGTTATTCCCATGGCGTTCCCTGCAGGCGCATGGTCAGGCAGGCCGGTAGACGCGCGCGTCGTTCTTGCGGAACTCGATGGCCTTCTCCTCCATTCCGCTGTGAATCGCCTGGTCCGGATCATCGAGACCGCGGCTGCGCGCGTAATCGCGCACTTCCTGGGTGATCTTCATGGAGCAGAACTGCGGCCCGCACATCGAACAGAAATGCGCGACCTTGTGGGCCTCCTTGGGCAAGGTCTGGTCGTGATACTCGCGAGCGCGGTCCGGGTCCAGCCCGAGGTTGAACTGGTCGTCCCAGCGAAACTCGAAGCGCGCCTTGGACAAGGCGTTGTCGCGCAACTGTGCGCCGGGATGACCCTTGGCCAGGTCGGCCGCATGCGCGGCGATCCGGTACGCGATCATGCCTTCGCGCACGTCGTTGCGATCCGGCAGGCCGAGATGTTCCTTCGGCGTGACGTAGCACAGCATCGCCGTGCCGTACCAGCCGATCTGCGCCGCGCCGATCGCCGACGTGATGTGGTCGTAACCCGGTGCGATATCGGTGGTCAGCGGTCCCAGCGTGTAGAACGGCGCCTCCATGCAGTCGGCGAGTTCCTTCTCCATGTTCTCGCGGATCAGCTGCATGGGTACATGACCCGGACCCTCGATCATCACCTGCACGTCATGTGCCCAGGCCTTCCTGGTGAGCTCGCCGAGCGTCTCCAGTTCCGCGAACTGGGCACGATCGTTGGCATCCGCGATGCAGCCGGGGCGCAGCCCGTCTCCTAGCGAGAACGACACGTCGTAAGCCGCCATGATCTCGCAGATCTCTTCGAAGCGGGTGTAGAGGAAATTTTCCTCGTGGTGCGCGAGGCACCATTTCGCCATGATGGACCCGCCGCGCGAGACGATCCCGGTCACCCGCCGCGCCGTGAGCGGGATGAAGGGCAGGCGCACGCCGGCGTGGATCGTGAAATAGTCCACGCCCTGCTCCGCCTGTTCGATCAGGGTGTCGCGAAACAGCTCCCAGGTGAGGTCTTCGGCCCGGCCGTCGACCTTTTCCAGCGCCTGGTAGATCGGCACCGTGCCGATGGGCACCGGCGAATTGCGAATGATCCATTCGCGGGTCTCGTGGATGTGCTTGCCCGTGGACAGGTCCATCACGGTGTCTGCGCCCCAGCGGATCGCCCAGACCAGTTTCTCGACCTCTTCCGCGATCGAGGATGTGACCGCCGAGTTGCCGATGTTGGCGTTCACCTTGACGCGGAAATTTCGGCCGATGACCATCGGCTCGAGTTCGGGATGATTGACGTTGCACGGGATGATGGCCCGCCCCGCCGCCACCTCGTCACGGACGAATTCCGGGGTGACGAGGCCCGGAAGCCGGGCGCCGAATGCTTCGCCCGGATGCTGCGCCAGCAGGCCTGCCGCCGCGTAGGCTTCGCGCCGCGACTCGAGCTCGGCATTCTCCCGCAATGCGATGTATTCCATTTCGGGTGTCACGATGCCGCGCCGCGCGTAATGCATCTGCGACAGGTTCCGGCCGTCCAGGGCTCGCCGTGGCGCGCGACGCGCGGGGAACGTGAGGGCCGCCGTCTCGTCGTCCCGGGTCCGCGCCCGGGCGAAGACCGAAGTCTGACCCTCGAGAAGCCTGGAATCCTCCCGCCCCTCGATCCAACCGGCACGCAAGGCGGGCAACCCGGCCAGCAGGTCGATGCGATACGCCGGATCCGTGTAGGGCCCCGACGTGTCATAGACGACGATGGGCGGATTGATCTCGGGCCCGTCGACACCCGGCGTCACGGCCTGGCGCACCTCCCGCATCGCGACGCGCAGATCCGGCCGGCTGCCGCCGACATGGATTTTTGCGGAACCGGGAAACGGTTGCGTCACCGCGTCGGCAAGGCGCGCGGGATCACGAAGTTCGTCGCGAGGATTGGCACTCATTCGAATTCCTGGCTGGCGGGGCGGCGCTCCCCATGAAACACCACCGCAATGAACGACATGGGGATCGAAACCCGGCAGCGCTCCTTGATCCGCGGAGCTTAGCGCATGGTGGCCGACACCCGAACCGGGATTCACCATAATGCAGGCACGAACGCTTGTCACACCCGTGGCGAAGCACTAACCTGATCGACCTCGCAGACCGGCGAAGCGAGTATCCTTATTTTCCCATGGACCTCGAACGCGCTCGACAGCAGATGATCGGACAGCAACTCCGCGCCTGGGACGTGCTCGACGAGCGCGTGCTCGACGTCATGGCGCTTTTGCCGCGCGAGCAGTTCCTGCCGCCGGACTGGCAGAACCTCGCCTATGCCGATACCGCAATCCCGCTCGGTCACGGCCGGCGCCTGGCGCCGCCCAAGATCCAGGGGCGCGCCCTCCAGGCGCTGTCGCCACGCGAGGACGAGCATGTGCTCGAGATCGGCAGCGGCACCGGCTACCTGACGGCCTGCCTGGCCCGTCTCGCCGGCCGCGTGACCGGCGTCGAGATTCACGAGGACCTGGCGGAACGTGCCCGGCACAACCTGGCGGCGCTGGGCATCGACAATGTCGAGGTGCTCACCGGCGACGGCCTGGCGATGGAATTCGACCGCCGCTTCGATGTCATATGCCTCAATGGCTCGCTGCCCGGCGAGACCGCGCGCTTCGAACAACTGCTTAAGCCCGACGGCCGATTGTTCGCGGTCACCGGTCAGCCGCCGGTGATGCATGCGCAGCGCATCACGCGGCTCGGCGAATCCGAATGGCATACAGAGAACGTATTCGAGACCTGCCTGCCATCGCTCGAAAATGCACCCCGACCGGCGGAGTTCGTATTCTGATGACCAAGGAAATGACCCCGGCGGAATTCGTCGCTCGCGCCGCCGATGAGCCCGCCCCGCTGTTGCTCGACGTCCGCGAGGAATGGGAACTCGCGATCGCCGCCGTCGAGGGCGCAACGCACATGCCGATGGACGAAGTGCCCGAGCGCTTCGGGGAACTGGCACAGGATCGCGATATCGTGGTGCTGTGCCGGAGCGGCGTGCGCAGCGCCCAGGTCGCGCGTTTTCTCGAGCAACGCGGCTTCGACCGTGTCTGGAATCTCGCCGGCGGGATACTCGAGTGGTCCGCCCGGATCGACCCGTCCATCCCGCCCTATTGAACAAGCCATGCCGGGGCGCACTTGCCTGCGACACGGCGATATGGTGATATAGCTAACTATATCACTAAGGCCCAACACGCTTATCCAAGGATCGACCGATGAAGTTTCACCGCCTGCGAATGTTGCTTGCAGTCACGGCCCTGCTCGCCGCCCCGCATGCTGGCGCCGTCAGCCTGCTCGATGCTTACCGGGACGCCCTGCGCAGCGATCCGGTGCTGCGCGAAGCCGCCGCCAACCGCCTTGCGACACTCGAGGCCGCCCCGCAGGCGCGCGCCGCCCTGCTGCCCCAGCTCGAGGCCACGGGCAGCTACGAACGCCAATACATCTCCGGCAACGAGATCTTCACGCAGCTCCTGGAATCGGGCGAAGTCGTGCCCGTGACGACCGGCTTCGAACGGGAAGTCGAGCCGAGCCGCGCCTGGCAGCTGCGCCTGACGCAGACCCTGTTCCAGTGGGACCAGTGGGTTGCATTGCGCCAGGCCGACAAGCGGCTGGCACAGGCCGAGGCGGAGTTCCGCGCGGCTGAACAGGACTTGATGGCCCGGGTGGCGCGCCGCTACTTCGACATCCTCAATGCCCAGTCGACCGTGCAGGCGGCCGAAGCTGCGAAAGAAGCCATCGGCAGGCAGCTGGAACAGGCGGAAAAACGCTTCGAGGTGGGCTTGTCCGCCATCACGGACGTGCAGGAAGCACAGGCCAGCTTCGACTCCGCCACGGCCGCACTCATCGAGGCGAAGCGCACGCTGGCCGTGGCACGGGAGTTTCTCCGTGAAGTGACCGGCGAATACTACGTCGAGTTGTACGATGCCGGCCCGCAGACGCCGCTGGTCTCGCCCGACCCCTATGACGTGGACGAGTGGGTGAACACGGCGCTGAACCGCAACCTGAGCCTCGAGGCCGCGCGGCTCGCTGCCGAGATCAGCCGGGACGAAATCGCGGCGCGACGCGCCGGTCACTACCCGTCGCTGGAACTCTTCGCGACGCGCAGCAACAGCGACACGACCGCGCGCCGCCGGGACAAGCCGCAGGGCGTCCCCGGCGAACCGGATCCCGCGCCACAGCCCTTCGTGCCGGCCAACAGCGACCTGTGGCAGGACACCTATGGCATCCAGGTGCGCGTGCCGATCTACTCGGGCGGCGCGGTCTCCTCGCGGGTTCGCGAAGCGACTCACCGGCACCAGGCCAGCCAGCAACAGCTCGAACGCATCGCACGCCAGACCGAGCGCGAGACCCGCGACGCCTATCTTTCGGTCACGGCGGAGATCAGCCGGGTGCAGGCCCTGGCCCAGGCCGTGCAATCCAGCCAGACAGCGTTGCGCGCCACGGAAGCCGGTTTCGAGGTCGGCACGCGCACGACGGTCGACGTCCTGCAGTCGCGCCAACAGCTGTTCGAGGCCCAACGCGATTACGCCAGCAGTCGCTACACCTACCTGGTGAACGCGCTGCTTCTGAAGCAGGCGGCGGGGATCCTGCGCGAGGCCGACGTCGAGGAAATCGACAGCTGGCTCAAGCCGCCGGACGAAGTCCCCGTGCCGACGCAAGGCACGCGCTGAGCGGCGCTCGCGTTCGGGTCAGCGGCCGGGCCCCTCGGGTAACAGGGGCCTGATCAATGCCAGCAGGCGCTCAAGCGCCCCGCCGCTGTCCGCCACGACACGTTTCGCACAGGCGCCACGCGCCTGCCGGCCCGCCGGATCGAGCAGCAGCCCGGTGACGACGCGGGCCAGTTGCTGCTGGTCATCGACGACCTCGAGCGCCCCGGCGGCGAGCAGCAGCGCGGCGATGTCCTCTGCGTTGAAGTTGTGCGGGCCGGTGAGGACGGGTATTGCCAGCGCCGCCGGCTCGAGCAGGTTGTGCCCGCCGATCGGTACCAGGCTGCCGCCGACGAAGGCGACGTCGGCGGCGGCGTAGAACATCGGCAACTCCCCGAGGCTGTCCACGAGATAGACCGGGTCGCTGGCGGCCGGAGTCTGTCCGGTGGAGCGCCGCCCGTGCGGCTCTCCGCGGGACTCGAGCAGTGCTGCGACCTCGGCGAACCGGTAGGGGTGGCGCGGCACGAGCAACAGCAGGCTGTCCGGCAGGGCGCGCCGCACCCGGGCGTGAGCCTCGAGCACGGCCTCCTCCTCTCCTGCGTGCGTGCTCGCCGCCACCCAGACAGGGCGTCCCGCCGCACAATCCCTGCGAAATGCCTTGCCCGCCTCCGCCAGTCCCGGCGGCAACGCGACGTCAGCCTTCAGGTTGCCGGTCACGAACGTCCGCTCCGGATTGGCGCCAAGGGAAAGAAAACGCTCGGCATCCTGGGCGCTTTGCGCGGCGATCACGATGCCGTTGGCAAGCGCCTGGCGAAAGAGGCCGATAAAACGGCGGTAACGCTGCACCGAGCGCGGCGAAATACGCGCATTCGCCAACACGAGGGGGATACCGCGCGCACCGCAGGCGGCATAGAGATTGGGCCACAGCTCCGTCTCCATGACGATCGCCAGGCGGGGCTGCATGCGGTCGAAGAACCGCCGCACCGAACCGATCGTGTCGTATGGGGCATAGCTGTGGAGCACGTCATCCCCGAACAGGTCGCGTACGCGCTGTGCGCCGGTGGGCGTCACCGTGGTGACGACGACCGGATAATCCGGGTAGCGTTCGCGCAGCCGGGCGATCAACGAGGATGCGGCCACCACTTCGCCGACCGAGACCGCGTGCACCCAGATGCCGGGGCTGGCCAGCCGGCTGCGACCGAAGCCGAAACGCTCCTCGAAGCGCTCCCAGTAGGCGCGATTGCCGAGGCCCTTCCAGAACAGCAGCAGGGCGACCAGCGGGGCCGCAAGGTACGAGATGATGATGTAGATGCGATGCAAGGGCGGCAGGCCGGGCGGGAGGCGGCGATGTTAGCACAGGGGCCCCGCAGCCGGCCGCGGGCCGGCTGTCGCTATAATGCGGGCGCATCATCCCGCGCCGCCATGGGTCGAAACGCCGCCTTGAGCACCGAAAAAACGCCGCTGTACCGTTTCCTGGCACCGAGATACTGGCCGGTCTGGCTCGCCCTGGGCACGGTGCGGCTGCTCGTCGCGCTGCCCTTTTCCGCCCAGCTTCTCGCCGGACGCCTGATCGGTGCGCTCGGCTATCTCGTCGCGCCGAAACGCCGGCGGATCGCCCAGCGAAATCTCGAGCTGGCTTTCCCCGAGCTCGAGCCCCCGGCCCGGCGCCGGCTGCTGCGGCGCCATTTTCATTCGCTGGGCATGTCGGTCATCGAGACGGGCATGTGCTGGTGGGCCGATGATCGCCGCCTCGAAGGACTCCCCGAAGTGCACGGCCTGGAGCACATCGAGGCGGCGCGCGTCGCGGGCCGGGGGGCGATCATGCTGACCGGGCACTTCACCACGCTGGATCTCGGCGGCCGCTTCCTGGCGAGCCGGGCCCCGGTGAGCGCCATGTACCGGCCGCATCGCAACCCGCTGTTCGAGGAGATCATGCGCCGTGGCCGCGAACGCTCGGCCAAGACCGCCTTCGCCAAGCAGGACGTCAGGGCGATGATCCGCGGGCTGCGCACCAACCACCTCATCTGGTATGCGCCCGACCAGGCGCACCGGCGCGGCAAGTACAGCGCAGTCGTGCCGTTTTTCGGCGTGCCGGCGCCCACCAATACCGCAACCGCCGTGTTCGCCCGGCTCGGCGACGCCCCGGTCATCCCGTTCTTTCCGGTGCGCCTGCCCGGCACGGCCGGCTATCGTCTCGATATCCTGCCGCCACTCGAGAATTTTCCCACCGACGACCCGGTGGCGGATGCCGCGCGCATCAACGAATTACTCGAGGAGCGCATCCGGCTGTGTCCCGACCAGTATCTCTGGGTCCACCGCCGCTTCAAGCCCGCGGGTCCGGACGGGATCGACCACTACGGCCGCCTGGCGCGCAAGCGCAAGTCGCGCCGCGCATCATAAGAAGCCAACAGTTCGGCCCAGGCCGACGCACTGAAGGGCGGCGCAGACGGTTCGCGCGCGATCTTCTCCAGCGAGCGCCGCAGCCGCTCGAGGTTGCGCGCCTGCCAGGCGCCCGGCGGACGCAGGTGGCCGCGATCGAAATCCAGCAGCCAGGGTTCGCCCCCGGCGTCGAGCAGGATGTTGTGCGCGTTGAGATCGGCGTGGCACGCCCCGGCCGCATGAAAGTCCTGTAACACCTGCCCGATCCGGCGCCAGTCGATGGCGGCCCCCGCCGCGATCCGCGCGGACAGCGGCACCGCGCCCGGAATCAGCACGGTCGCCAGGTCGGCGCTGTAGAAGGCCCCGTGGCGGGTCCAGCCGGCGGCCACCGGCCGCGGCACGGGCAACCCTGCGGCATGCAGGTGCGCGAGCAGGCGCCATTCGCGGAACGCGCGGCTTCGTTCGGCGCCGAGCCAGGCGTAGCGATCGCTCACGAGGCGGCCGACCACCCCGCCCCGGCAGTAATGGCGCAGCGCCCACTGCCCATCGCCCGCCGCCACGAAGCGGACGCGGCCACGTCCGCGGCCGGCGTGGCCGGTCACGCGCTTTTGCCACGCCTCCGCGGCAAACCAGTCGGGACGCGGATCGGTCACCAGCGCAGGATCGTGCAGCAGGCCCCAGCCAGGCCCGCCCGCGATGACACCGCTCACCGGCGACGCCGCGTCAGGACGCGTCGCCGCCGGCATCCACCAGCGTGTAGACGGCGCCGCAGTAAGGGCACTGCGCGCGCCCGGTCTTCTCGATGGGCAGGTAGACGCGGGGATGCGAATTCCACAACTTCATCGCCGGCGTCGGGCAGGACAGCGGCAGGTCCGCGCGGGTCACCTCGTAGTGGCGTTGCGCGTTTGCCTCGATGCTCTTGGGGTCGGCCATGTTTGTTCACCTCCGCGATGGCCCCCATTATACGGCGGCTCAGTCTTCGATGACGCGTTGCCACAGCGCGCGGACCCGGTCCCGCAGCGCAGCGACCTCCTCGACCGGAGCCAGGCCGGGCGCATTCGCCAGCGCCCGGCGATGCACCCGCTGGCGGAATTCGACATAGGCGTCGTGCAGCAGCGCACCGTCTTCGTCCGAAAGCAGGCCGGCGGCGCGAAGGTCTTCGATCTGGCGGATGTTGTCCGGCCAGCGCAACAGGCCGGGCATGTCTGCGGCGTTCTGCAGCACGAGGTATTGCACGAGAAACTCGATGTCCGCGATCCCTCCCGCATCCTGCTTCAGGTCGAACGACTCAGCCGTGCCGGCCGACAAGCTGTCACGCATCCGTTCGCGCATCCGGGCCACTTCGCTGCGCAGGCCGTCGCGGCGTACCGCATCCACCAGCACCCGCGCCCGCAGTTGCTCGAAGGCGTCGCGCACGCCCGGCTCCCCGGCCACCGCCCGCGTGCGCAACAGGGCCTGGTGCTCCCAGGTCCAGGCATGCTCGCGCTGGTACGCCTCGAAAGCGTTGAGGCTCGTCACGAGGAGCCCCCCCTTGCCGCTGGGCCGCAGGCGGGTATCGACCTCGTACAGGACCCCTGCACCCGTGGGCGTCGCCAGCAGATGGACGATCCGTCGCGTCATGCGCGCGAAGAACATGCCCGCATCGACGACGTCCGGACCCGTGGTGCGCTGGACCTCGCCTTCGGCGTCATGGACGAACACGAGGTCCAGGTCGGAACCGTAACCCAGTTCGAGCCCGCCGAGCTTGCCGTAGCCGATCACGGCCAGGTTGCAGGGTCGCAGGGCCTCCTCGCGCGCGCCGCACACGGCCCTGCCGTGGCGCTGCTCCACGTCGTCCCGCGCGATGCGGACGCAGGCTTCGAGAAGCACTTCGGCGATCCAGGTCAACTGGTCGCTGACGCGCATCAGCGGCAGGCGGTTGGTCAGGTCCGCGACGGCGACCCGGAACACCGCCGCCCGCTGGAAATTCCGCAGCGCATCCATCATCGCTTCCAGGTCGCCCGCCTCGACGCCGGCCAGTCGCTCTTCGAGTTCGGCCGCCAGTTCGGCGCGGCCCGGCGGCGTCTCCATGACGCGTGGATCGATCAGGTCGTCGAGCAGAAGGGGATGCACGGCCACCTGGCTGGCGAGGAACTCGCTGCCTCCGCACAACGCAATGAAGCGCTCCAGCGCAGCCGGATTCTCGTTCAGCAGCGCGTAATAGGCGCTACGCCCGCCGATCGCCGCGACGACGCGCAACAGGCGCTCGAATGCTTCCTCCGGCGCAGCGAGTTCGCCCGCGCCCCGCGCCAGGGCAGGGACCAGCATGCCGAGGCGCTGGCGTGCCGTCTCGTCGAGACGGCGAAACCACCCCGCCTCGGCAAGGGCCCGCATGGCGGCGAGCGCCCGATCGGGGGCGTCGAAACCCGCAGCGGCGAGTCCGGCCCGCGCCGATGCATCGCCATCCTCGTTGCGCCAGGCCGCCGCCACCCCGTCCTCCGCCTCGGCGACGCGATCCTCGGCGGTCTGGCGCCGGAACCACCTGTCGACGTCGTCCTGGCGGGCCGCCAGCGCAGCGGCGAATGACGTCCAGTCCTCGAAGCCCATGGCGAATGCGAGGCGGGCCCGGCTCACGGCATCGTCGGGCAATTCGTGCGTCTGGCGATCCTGCCACTGCTGGAGGCGGTTCTCCGTGCGGCGCAGGAAGCGCCAGGCATCGCGCAGTTGGGTGATGGCCTCGTCGGGCAACTGGCCCGTCTCCGCGAGGCGCGCCAGGGCGGTCGGCAGTCCCGGCTCGCGCAGGCGCGGATCCGCGCCGCCGCGCAGCAACTGGAAGCACTGCACGATGAACTCGATTTCGCGGATGCCCCCTCGTCCCAGCTTGATGTTGTCGCGCAGTTCCCGCCGCCGGACCTCGGCCGAAATGCGGCTTTTCATGTCCCGCAGGGATTCGAACAGGCCGAAGTCCAGGTAGCGCCGGAACACGAAAGGCCGCAGCACCTCGGAATAGAGTCCCATGCCGAGGCGATGGCCGGTGACGGCACGCGCCTTCACGTAGGCATAGCGCTCCCATGCCCGCCCGTGGCGCTGCAGGTAGTTGGCGAATGCGGGGAGGCTCATCGCCAGCGGGCCGCTTTCGCCGAACGGTCGCAGGCGCATGTCGACGCGAAAGACGAAACCGTCCGGCGTTATTTCATCCAGAAGGCGGATCAGCTGCCGGCCGGAGCGGATGAAAAACTCCTCGTTGCTCAGGGTCCGCGGCCCGCTGCTTTCCCCGGCCTCCGGGTAAAGAAACACGAGATCGATATCCGAGGAGAAATTCAGTTCGCCGCCTCCCAGCTTGCCCATGGCGACGACGATCAGCCGCTGGGGCACGCCGTCGACGGAGCGCGGCTCGCCATGTTTCGCGGCCATCCGGGCGTAGACCCAGTCGTCGGCAGCCCGGATGCAGGCTTCCGCCAGTTCGCTGAGATGGCCCAGCGTCTCCTCGAGGGCGGCCCAGCCCGCCACGTCGCGCCACGTGATCCGCAGCATTTCACGCCGCCGGAAAAGGCGCAGACGGCGCATCGCCTCGGCCTCCTCCGCGGCCCCTTCGAGCAGCGCCGGAACACCGGCCAGCAGCTCCCCGGGCGTCCAGCCCCGGTGCACGGTTTCGGCCAGGCCCGCGAATTCGTCGGCATCCCGCAGGCAATGCCCCGCCACGAACTCGCTTGCCGCCCAGACCGCCGGGGCACTCTGGAGCAGGCGGGGATCGCCCGAGACGGCGGCGGCCGTCCGTCCAGCCGTTGCGGCGAAATGCCGCCACCGCTCCGGCAGGTCGCGGCGCAGGGCTTCCGGCAGGACTTCGAGGGCAGCTCCCAGCGGGTCTTGGGTACGCGCGGCGGTCATGACCGATAAAGCATATCAGGGCCGCGCGGAACAAAGACCCGGCAACGCATGCTCGACCCCCAGGCACCGCCTGCCGCCCAAAAAAACGAAGCCCCGCACGGGGCGGGGCTTCGCAGGCTCGATCGATGCAATCGCGACAGCGATTACATCATGTCGCCCATGTCGGGCATCGCCGGGGCCTTCTCTTCCTTGCGCGGCAGCTCGGCGATCATCACCTCGGTCGTCAGCAGCAGGCCGGCGACGGAGGAGGCATTCTGCAACGCCAGGCGGGTCACCTTGGTCGGGTCGAGAATACCCATCTCGATCAGGTCACCGTACTCGCCGGTCGCGGCGTTGTAGCCGTAGTTGCCCTTGCCCTCGCGGACCTTGTTGAGCACCACGGAACCGTCTTCGCCGGCATTGGCGACGATCTGGCGCAGCGGCTCTTCGACGGACCGCAGCAGGATCTGGATACCCATGTCCTGGTCGTGGTTGTCGCCCTTGAGCTTGCTGATGGCACTCACCGCGCGCACCAGTGCAACGCCGCCGCCGGGCACGACGCCCTCTTCGACAGCCGCCCGGGTGGCGTGCAGCGCATCCTCGACGCGCGCCTTCTTTTCCTTCATCTCGATCTCGGTGGCCGCGCCGACCTTGATCACGGCGACGCCGCCGGCGAGCTTGGCGACCCGCTCCTGCAGCTTCTCCTTGTCATAGTCGGAAGTGGCGTCCTCGATCTGGGCGCGAATCTGCTCGATGCGGCCCTTGATCTCCTCGACCTTGCCGTGACCGTCGATGATGGTGGTGTTTTCCTTCGTCACCTGCACCTTCTTGGCTTCGCCGAGATCGGCCAGGGTGGCCTTCTCGAGCTGCAGGCCGACTTCCTCGGAGATCACGGTGCCGCCGGTCAGGATGGCGATGTCCTGCAGCATGGCCTTGCGACGGTCGCCGAAGCCGGGCGCCTTGACGGCCGCGACCTTGACGATCCCGCGAATGGTGTTCACCACCAGGGTGGCCAGCGCCTCGCCCTCGACGTCCTCGGCCACGATCAGCAGCGGACGCCCGGCCTTGGCCACGGCTTCCAGCAGCGGCAGCATCTCGCGGATGTTCGAGACCTTCTTGTCGTGCAGCAGGATGTAGGGGTTGTCGAGCACGGCGGACTGGGTCTGCTGCTCGTTGATGAAATACGGCGAAAGGTAGCCGCGGTCGAACTGCATGCCCTCGACGACGTCCAGCTCGCTCTCGAGGCCGGAACCGTCCTCGACGGTGATCACGCCTTCCTTGCCCACCTTGTCCATCGCCTCGGCGATGCGGTCACCGATGTCGTTGTCGCCGTTCGCGGAGATCGTGCCGACCTGGGCGATGGCCTTGCGGTCCTCGCAGGGCTTCGACAGCTTCTTCAGCTCGGCGGTGATGGCCGCGGAACCCTTGTCGATGCCGCGCTTCAGGTCCATCGGGTTCATGCCGGCCGCGACGGACTTCAGCCCCTCGCGCAGGATGGCCTGGGCCAGCACGGTGGCGGTGGTGGTGCCGTCGCCGGCCTCGTCGGAGGTCTGCGAAGCGACTTCCTTCACCATCTGCGCGCCCATGTTCTCGAACTTGTCCTGCAGCTCGATTTCCTTGGCGACGGACACGCCGTCCTTGGTGACGGTCGGCGAACCGAAGCTCTTTTCGAGCACCGCGTTGCGGCCCTTGGGGCCGAGGGTGACCTTGACGGCGTTGGCGAGGACGTTCACGCCGCGCATCATGCGCGAGCGGGCCTCATCACTGAACTTGACTTCTTTTGCAGCCATGGATGGTTGCTCCTGGTAACTGTGTTTGCGTGTTCTGTGGGGACGGGGAGGGATCAGCCCTCGAGAACCGCCATGACGTCGTCTTCGCGCATCACGAGGACGTCCTGGTTATCTACCTTCACCTCGGTCCCGCTGTACTTGCCGAAGAGAACGCGGTCGCCGACCTTCAGGTCGAGGGGGCGCACTTCGCCGCTCTCGAGGATCTTGCCGTTGCCGACGGCGAGCACCTCGCCCTTGATCGGCTTCTCGGTGGCGGTGTCCGGAATGACGATGCCGCCGGGTGACGTGCGCTCTTCCTCCAGACGCTTGATGACGACGCGGTCATGAAGCGGACGAATTTTCATTTTCGCTTTCTCCTTGAAAGTGAACGGGTTGAAGCATTCAACCCGGAGTCGAAACGGTGGGCGAAGCTGTTAGCACTCGCCCCGAGTGAGTGCTAATGATAGGAGCAGATTTTGCGGAGTCAATAGCCGGGGCACCGCGTGGCGTGGAAACGCCGGGGCCGCTATCCTTGTCGCCCCGCGATCGCGCCGCCAGGACTGCCCGTGCCCGAAAACGACTGCCTGCTCGTGCTGTGCACCTGCCCGCCGGGCGCCGCGGCTGCGGACCTTGCCGAGACACTGGTGGGCGAAAGCCTCGCGGCCTGCGTCAACCAGCTGCCGGGCGTGCTCTCGAGTTTTCGCTGGGAGGGCCGGGTGCAGCAGGAAACGGAGACCTTGCTGCTCATCAAGTCCACGCGCGACCGCCTGGAGGCATTGACGGCAAGGATCCGGGAACTGCATCCCTACGAACTTCCGGAAGTCGTTGCTGTCCCTGTCATGGGCGGCCTGGAATCGTACCTCGACTGGGTACGCGCCAGCGTGGCCGGTCCCTCCGAACAATGAACAGAAGAACATGATGATTCGAATCCTCCTGTTGATGGCCGCCCTCCTGGCCGCGCCGGCCGCGATCGCCGAACCGCAACTGCTGCGGGCCGAGGCGGCATTCCGCTACAGCACCGAGTTGACCGACGACACCCTGTTCGTGCGCTGGCAGGTGGCCGACGGCTACTACCTGTACGAGGACCGCTTCGCCTTCCGCAGCCTCGACGATGATGTCGAGCTCGGGATGCCGCAGATCCCTCCCGGCACGCCCTATTCCGACGAGTTCTTCGGCGAAACCGTCATCCACCGGGACAATTTCGAGATCCGGATCCCCGTCAGCGGCCGGCCCGCCGGGGATTCCCTGCCGGTGGAGATCAAGTCGCAGGGTTGCGCCGACATCGGCATCTGTCTGCCCCCCCAGACATGGCGGGCCGAGGTCCAGCTGGCGGCCGCCACGCTCCCGATGGCCGCGAGCCCCCCGATGGCTGCAAGTGGAGCCGCGGACACCGCAGCAGAAAGCAATCCGGTGCGCTCCTTCCTGTCGTTCCTGTCCGGTGACCGCGACACCGGGACGCAGGCCTTCCTGCCGCCGGAGGAAGCCTTCCGCACCCGCGCGAGCCAGCGCGACGGGGAAGTCCTGCTCGAATGGGAGATCGCGCCCGGCTACTACCTTTATCGCGACAAGTTCTCCGTAGCCGCCGGCGGGGCCCCGCTCGCGGCCGAATTCCCGCCCGGCACGATGATCCGCGACGAGACCTTCGGCGACGTAGAAGTCGTCTATCACAGCGCCGGCACCCGGGTGCAGCCGCCGCCCGGCGCCGAGACCCTGCAAGTGCGTTACCAGGGCTGCGCGGAAGACGGCATCTGTTATCCGCCGGCGACCTGGACCGTGGAGCTTGCCTCCTTGCCGCCAGCCGCGACCGGATCCGCGGCGACGACGGCCGGCGGCGGCGGGATGGCGGCGGGGACGGCTTCGGAGTCGGACCGTCTCGCCACGCTGATCAGCGAGGGCGCGCTGCCGATGGTGCTGGCCGTGTTCTTCGGCTTCGGCCTCCTGCTCGCTTTCACGCCCTGCGTGCTGCCGATGGTGCCGATCCTCTCCGGCCTGATCGTCGGCCAGGGGCCGGACGTGACGACTCGCCGCGCCTTTACGCTTTCCGCGATTTTCGTCCTGGCGATGGCGCTGACCTACACCATCGCCGGAGTGGTGGTGGCGCTGCTGGGACACAACCTGCAGGCGACGTTCCAGCATCCCGCCGTGCTGATCGGCTTCAGTGCCGTGTTCGTCGCGCTCGCCTTGTCGATGTTCGGCTTCTATGAACTCCAGGTGCCGGCCGGACTGCAGGCGAAGATGGCCTCCCTGTCGAATCGCCAGCAGTCGGGAACCTGGATCGGCGCCGGCGCCATGGGCGTGTTCTCGGCGCTGATCGTCGGCCCCTGCGTCGCGGCACCGCTGGCGGCCGCCCTCATCGTCATCGGCGCGACGGGAGATCCCCTCCGCGGCGGCGCCGCGCTCTTCGCCATGTCGCTCGGCATGGGCGTACCCCTGCTGGCGTTCGGCGCCTCGGCCGGCAAGCTGTTGCCGAAGGCGGGACCCTGGATGGAGGCGATCAAGAACGTTTTCGGCCTCCTTCTGCTCGGTGTCGCCGTCTGGATGCTGGAGCGCATCGTGCCGCCGGCAGCCGCGCTCGCACTCTGGGCGGGACTGCTGTTCCTGGCCGCGGTGTTCCTGGGCGGGCTGGACCCGCTGACGGCCACGGCCGGGCCCGGACGGCGCATCGCCAAGGGCCTCGGGCTGATGAGCCTGCTGTACGGCGCCGTGCTGCTGGTCGGCGCGGCGGCCGGCGGCGACAGCCTCTGGCAACCCCTGTCAGGGCTCCGCGCCCCCGCGGACGCCGGCCCTGCCGCCGCGACGACCGAGTTCCGTCCGGTCAAGACCGTGGCGGACGTCGAGCGCGAATTGCGCCTGGCCGATGCGGCCGGACGCAGCGTGCTGCTGGATTTCTATGCCGACTGGTGCGTGGACTGCAAGCGGATGGAACGCTACACCTTCCCGGAGCCGGTGGTGCAGTCGGCGCTGGGCGACACGGTGTTGCTGAAAGCCGACGTCACGGCCAACGACGCGGCGGATCGCGAACTGATGAACCACTTCGGCATCTTCGGCCCCCCGGCCACGCTGTTTTTCGGTCCCGGCGGCGGCGAGCTGCGCGGTTACCGGCTGCTCGGCTTCGTGCCCGCGGAACGCTTCGCCGCGCACGTGCGCGAAGCCCGCGGCCTGGCGGGAGACGTCTTGTGACGCGGGCGCTGCCGCTGGTCGTGCTGGCGCTGGTCGCGGGCGCGGCCGGGTTCTTCATCTACCTGAAGCTGTTCACGCATGCGCCGCCCGAGACGCCACCCGCGACGGCCGCGCGCCAGTCAGCGGAATTCGCTCCGTCCTTCACCCTGCCGGACCTCGAGGGCACGCCCCGCTCGAGCAGCGAGTGGGACGGAGCCGTGCGCGTGGTGAACTTCTGGGCCACCTGGTGCCCGCCCTGCATCCGCGAGATCCCCCTCCTCGTCGAGGTCCAGGACCGCTTCGCCGACCGCGGCGTCCAGGTCATCGGCATCGCGATCGACGAGACCGAAGCGGTGGCCGAGTTTGCGGCCGACTTCGACTTCAATTACCCGGTCCTGGTCGGCCAGCAGGACGCCATGGATCTCGCGAACGTCTTCGTGAACAACTTCATCGGCCTGCCGTTCACGGCATTCACCGACCGCGAGGGCCGGATCCTGCGGGTCCACACCGGCGAGATTCATCGCGAACAGATCGAGGCCATTCTCGCGGAGCTGCTCTGAGCGGCGCAGATGCGCCTGGCCGCCGGCGCATATTTGTAGCGAAAAGCTATAGACTTTCTCCGATCTAGCGTGCATCTTCGGGTTTCCTATGAAAACTCGCCTGCCATGAGCCGCCTCCTGCTGTTGAACGGCCCGAACATGAACCTGCTCGGGGAGCGGGAGCCCGACCTGTACGGGGTCGTCACGCTCGCGTCCATCGAGGAACGCTGCGCGCGGCTGGCCGGGGAACTCGGGCACACCCTCGAATGCTTCCAGTCGAACGCGGAGCACGAACTCATCCAGCGGGTGCAGGCCGCTCCCGGGGGCGGCATCGGCGCCATCGTCGTCAACCCGGCCGCTTTCACGCACAGCAGCATCGCGCTGCGCGATGCGCTCACCGCCGTCGGCATTCCGTTCATCGAGGTCCACCTTTCCAACGTGCACGGCCGGGAGGGCTTCCGCCGTCGCTCCTACTTCTCGGCCGTCGCCGCGGGCGTGATCTCGGGACTGGGCCCGATCGGCTACGAACTCGCCATTCGTGCGGCAGACGCCCTGTTGCGCGGACCCGAAAGGAACTGAACATGGATATTCGCAAGGTCAAGAAACTGATCGAATTGCTGGAGGAATCCGGCATCGCAGAGATCGAGATCCACGAGGGCGAGGAGTCCGTGCGCATCAGCCGGCACCCCACGGGCAGGGCCTGGGTCGGCCCGCCGCCGACGGCCCACTTCGCCCAGGACCCGGCGCCGCCGGCCGGCCCTGCGGCCGAGGCGCCCGCCGTGCCGGCTCCGCAGTCGGGCCATACGGTCAAGGCGCCGATGGTCGGCACGTTCTATGGCTCGCCGGCGCCCGGTGCAAAGCCATTCGTGCAGATCGGCAGCAAGGTCGAGATCGGCGACACGCTCTGCATCATCGAGGCCATGAAGATGATGAACCAGATCGAGAGCGAAGTTGCAGGGACGATCGTCGGGATCCTCGCGGAGAACGGCGAGCCGGTCGAGTTCGACCAGCCGCTGTTCATCGTCGAGTAAGCCATCGTGCTCGAGAAGGTCGTCATCGCAAACCGCGGCGAAATCGCGCTGCGCATCCTCCGGGCGTGTCGCGAGCTGGGCATCAAGACCGTCGCGGTGCACTCGACCGCGGACAGCAACCAGAAACACGTCCTGCTGGCCGACGAGTCGGTGTGCATCGGCCCGCCGCCCTCGGCGCAGAGTTACCTGAACATGCCGGCCATCATCAGCGCCGCGGAAGTCACGGACGCCATCGCGATCCACCCGGGATACGGCTTCCTTTCGGAGAACGCGGACTTCGCCGAGCGCGTCGAGAAAAGCGGCTTCGTGTTCATCGGTCCCCGACCGGAAACGATCCGGCTCATGGGCGACAAGGTCTCCGCGATCCGCGCCATGAAAGCGGCGGGCATTCCCTGCGTGCCTGGTTCCGACGGCCCGCTCGGGGAAGACGGCGAGGCGAGCCTGAAGATGGCGCGCAGCATCGGCTACCCGGTGCTGATCAAGGCCGCCGGCGGCGGCGGTGGACGCGGCATGCGGGTCGTGCACTCGGACGCCACGCTGCTGAACGCCATCACGGTCACCCGCGGCGAGGCGCTTTCCGCTTTCGGCAACGAAATGGTCTACCTGGAAAAATATCTCGAGCGGCCGCGCCACATCGAGTTCCAGGTGCTTGCCGACGGCCAGGGCCACGCGGTCCATCTCGGCGAGCGGGACTGCTCCATGCAGCGGCGTCACCAGAAAGTCGTCGAGGAAGCGCCGGCCCCAGGGATCACGCCCGCACAGCGCGACGCGATCGGACGGCGCTGTGTCGAGGCGTGCCTCGAAATCGGCTACCGCGGTGCCGGCACTTTCGAATTCCTTTACCAGGACGAAGAATTCTTCTTCATCGAGATGAACACCCGCGTCCAGGTGGAGCACCCGGTGACGGAGATGATCACCGGCATCGACATCGTGCAGGAGCAGCTGCGGATCGCGGCGGGGCAGCCGCTGCGCATCCGCCAGGAGGACATCGTCATCCGCGGCCACGCCATGGAATGCCGCATCAATGCGGAGGATGCCAAGACCTTCATGCCGAGCCCGGGCCCGATACGCCAGTGGCATGCACCGGGCGGACCGGGCATCCGCGTCGACAGCCATATCTACTCCGGCTACAACGTGCCGCCCTATTACGACAGCATGATCGGCAAGCTGATCGCGCATGGCCCGAACCGAGAATCGGCGATCGCGCGCATGCAGACGGCGCTGACGGAAATCGTCGTCGAAGGGATTCGCACGAACATCCCCCTGCACCAGGAGATCTTCAGTCACAGCGCCTTCAAGGCGGGCGGCACCGATATCCACTACCTCGAGAAGAGGCTGGGCCTCTGAGCCCTGCCGACTGGCTCGAAGCCTCGACCACGGTCGCCAGCAGCGAGGCCGACCTCGCCGAGGCGCTGCTGCTCGAAGCCGGCGCATTGTCAGTGACGCTGCAGGACGCTGCGGATGCGCCCGTGCTCGAGCCTGCACCCGGAGAGATGCCCTTGTGGCCGCGACTGCAGATCACCGGCCTGTTCGAGGGCGGCCGTGATCCGCTGAGGCTGCTCGCCACGCTGCATGGCCGGCCGCCCGTTGCCCAGTGGCGCATCGCGCGACTCGAGGATCGGGCCTGGGAACGCGAGTGGCTGCGGGATTTCCGCCCGCTGTGTTTCGGCACGCGACTGGCGGTCGTCCCGACCGGCATGACGGCGCCCGCGGGACGTACCGTGGTGCGCCTCGACCCGGGCCTCGCATTCGGTACGGGCACGCATCCCACCACGGGACTGTGCCTGGAGTGGCTGGACGGCCTGGCCGCGCCGCAGCGCGAGGGCCCGAGCGAGCCACGCGACCAGGCGACGCCGCTCGAGGGAGCGCTGGTCATCGACTACGGCTGCGGTTCCGGCATCCTTGCAATCGCGGCGCTGCAGCTCGGGGCGGCAGAGGCCATCGCCGTGGATCTCGATCCGCAGGCCCTGCTCGCAACCCGCGCCAATGCGACGCTCAACGGCGTGGCGGACAAGCTGCACGCATGCGCGCCGCAGGACCTCGCGGAGCTCTTGGCCGGCCGCCGCGCCCGGGTGCTGGTCGCGAACATTCTCGCGGGACCGCTGCAGCAGCTCCTGCCGTGCTTCGCGGACCTGCTCGCAGATCACGGCCGGATCGCGCTTTCGGGTATTCTTGTCGGCCAGGAAAGCGTGCTCGAGGCGGCGGCCCAGGAGGCCTTTCAGCTCGAGCCAGCCGCAGTCCGCGAGGACTGGGTGAGACTCTCGGGCCGGAGGAAAACCTCGAGCTGATGTTTACTCGTTGTCCAGACTGCAGAACCGTGTTCCACATCACCGCGGCCGAACTGCGCGCTGCGGACGGCACCGTCATCTGCGGCGCCTGCGGCGCCACGTTCGACGCACTCGAATCGCTCAGCGAAACGCGGCCGAGCGATCCGGCCGAAGTCGCGGTCCCCGTACCGGCCCCAGCGCCTGACCCGGTCCCTGACCCGGTCCCTGACCCGGTCCCTGACCCCGTCTCCGACCCGGAAGCGGCCGACGACCTGCCCGGCGATGAAATCGAGTCGGCGGCGCGCGACGAGGACGAATTTCTCGAGGAACTGGAGTCACTGATCGGCGGCGGCGAACCGCTCGAGGTGGAAAGTTTCGGCCGGGAACTGTTCGAGCTCGAACCGGAGATGCCGGCGCGCGAAACGGACGACCACGTGCATGGCGATGAGCCGGCTGCGGACCTCCTGCCCGAGGATCTGCCCCAGGGCGCAGCAGACGAATTCGCGGACGAGTTCGCGCCTGAAGATCTTCCCGAGGCGCTGCCGGAGGAACTGCCGGAGGCCGCGGCAGCCGACCTGGTGCCCGAGGAATTCTTCGCGACGCCACCGGACGATGACGACCTGCCGCGCCCTTCTCCAGAGAACGAAGCTCCGATGTCTGCGCTGGACGAAGGCGCCGACGAACTCGACGATTTTCCCGATCCGGACTCTGTGTTTCGTGTCGACGAACTCGACGAGACGTTCGAGGACGATGCCTCGAGTCCCTTCGTCGGCGACGACGATGCACCGGCCTTGCCGACGGAGGACGCCGAAGCGGACCAGGCGAAAGAAAGAGCCCGCGAAGCCGGGACGGCACCAGAGACCGACGGAATCTTCGAGAGCCGCGAGATCGACGAGAGCCGCGACATCGACGAGAGCCGCGAGATCGACGCGGCGGACGAGATCGATGCGGCCGGCAAGATCGCGGCTTCGACCGAATCGGACGAGCGCCCCGAACCCGCCTCCACCGCGGTACTCGCCGATCCCGACGTCCCGGAAGAATTCGCCCCGGCCCCGCCGCCGCGTGGACGCTGGGCCAGGATAACCCTCGCCCTGCTGGGGATCCTCTTGCTCACCGGCGCCTGGGCGCATATGCAGCACGGCAAGTTGCTGCGCCATCCCGCGGGACAGGCCGTCCTCGCGCCCATCTACGCGACGCTCGGCATCGCCGCCACGCCGGACTGGAATCCCGCCGAATTTCGCGCGCTGCGGTGGGAGGCGATCGCGGCCGCCGACCAGCCCGACGTGCTCATCGTCGCCGTCGATTTCATGAATGCCGCAACCTATCCGCAGCCCTACCCCGTGATCCGGGTCATCCTGGAGGGCCGTGACGGGCGCCGGGTCGGCATGCATGACGTGCTGCCTGCGCAATACCTGGAAGACCATGCCAATGGTCGTCGCCTCGCCGCGAACGGCCGTGTCCAGGCCACCGTGACCGTACCGGACCCGGGCGGCAGGGCCGACGGCTTCCGGCTCGATTTCTGCCTGGAAATGCCGGATCGCGGGCTCGTCTGCGGACCGGCGCCATTCCGCTGATGGACCCGCCGGCGACGGCTGCGGCGATGCCCGGTTCGATGCGCATCGGGCCCTACGAGTTCACGGCGCCCGTCGTGGCGCTCGCACCCATGGCCGGCGTCACGGATCGGCCCTTCCGGGCCTTGTGCCGGCGGATGGGCGCCAGTTTCGCGGCCACCGAGATGGTGAGCGCCGACCAGCGTCTCTGGACGACGCCCAAGAGCCGTCATCGCATGGATCATGCCGGCGAAGGCGATCCGGTCATCGTGCAGATCGCCGGGGCGGACGAGGACATGCTGGTGGCTGCCGCCCGTGCAAACGTCGCGCTCGGCGCACAGGTCATCGACATCAACATGGGCTGCCCGGCGAAGAAAGTGTGCAACCGCGCCGCGGGTTCCGCGCTGTTGCAGGACGAAGCGCTGGTGGCACGGATTCTCGAGGCCGTGGTCGCGGCCATGACGCCGCTCGGCGTACCCGTCACGTTAAAGACGCGCACGGGCTGGGATCCGGACCATCGCAATGCGATGCGCATCGCCAGGATCGCAGAAAACGCAGGCGTAGCCGCCATCGCGATCCATGGCCGGACTCGCGCCTGTGGCTACACCGGGCATGCCGAGTATGAAACGGTGCGCGCCGTGAAGGCGGCCGTCGCCATTCCGGTGATCGCCAACGGTGACATCCGCACACCCGAGGATGCGCGGGCCGTGCTGGAGTTCACCGGCGCAGACGGCCTGATGATCGGCCGCGCGGCCCAGGGACGGCCCTGGATCTTCCGCCAGGTCCGTCATTTCGTAGCCAAATCTGCGGTACTTACGGAGCCCGGTGTGGCCGAGGTCCGTGATATGATTCTCGCCCATCTCGACGCCCTGCATCGCTTCTATGGAGAGGCGCGCGGCGTGCGGACGGCGCGCAAGCACCTGGGATGGTATCTCGCGGGCCGACCGGACGGGGAGGAGTTCCGCCGCATGATCGTCCGCCTGGAGACGGCGGCGGAACAACGGCTGGCAGTCAACGAATTTTTCGAAGAGGCTCTGGAAAAAGAGCTCGCAGCGTGACGGGGAAACATGATCGTGTCCAACGAGAAGACGCAACTTGCGCCGCGCGACGACGTCCGGGTGCGGGTGGGCGGCGACGGCGCCCTTGGCAACATGGCGCAGGAAGCGCTTGAACAGTATTTCCAGACCCTCAACGGCCACAAGCCGGAAGAGCTCTACGACCTGGTGATCGGCGAGGTCGAGAAGCCCCTGTTCAAGGCGGTGCTCGGCTACACGGGGGGCAACCAGAGCCTCGCGGCGACGATTCTTGGCATCAACCGGGGCACGCTGCGCAAAAAGCTTCGTCGGCACGGCCTGCTCGACTGACACACCTCCAGCCGGCGAATCCAACATGGCGCAAATCAAGCGTGCTCTCATCAGTGTCTCGGAGAAAGCCGGCGTCGTGGATTTTGCCCGCGGCCTCGTCGAGCTCGGCATCGAGCTCGTGTCCACCGGCGGCACGGCGAAGCTGCTGCGCGGCGCCGGGCTGCAGGTGCGCGACGTTTCGGAACTGACCGGTTTCCCGGAGATCATGGACGGGCGGGTCAAGACCCTGCACCCGGCGGTGCACGGCGGACTGCTCGGCCGGCGCGGCACGGACGAGGCGGTGATGTCGGACCACGGCATCGTGCCGATCGATCTGCTGGTCGTGAACCTGTATCCCTTCCGGGAAGCCGTTGCGGATCCCGAGTGCACGATGGACGAGGCCGTCGAGAACATCGACATCGGCGGTCCCGCGATGTTGCGCGCGGCCGCGAAGAACCATGCGGCCGTGACCGTGGTCGTCGAATCGTCCGACTATGCCCTCGTGCTGGCTGCGCTGCGGGCTGCCGGCGAGATCCCGCACGACATGCGCCTGCAGCTGGCCGCCAAAGCCTTCGGCCATGTCGCGACCTATGATGCCGCGGTGGCCTCCTGGCTCGGCTGGCGGGCGGAGCTCGACGGCGCCGTGCTGCCCGAAAATCTCGTTCTCCCGCTGAAAAAATCACGGCAGCTGCGCTATGGCGAGAATCCGCACCAGCGCGCGGCACTCTACGCATTGGGCCAGCCGCGCCGCGGCACCATCGGCGCAGCTGCGCAGCTGCAGGGCAAGGAACTCTCCTACAACAACATTCTCGACGCGGACACTGCGCTGGAATGCGTCAAGCATTTCAAGCAGCCCACGTGCGTGATCGTCAAGCATGCCAACCCGTGCGGCGTGGCCAGCGCCGAAACGATTCTCGACGCGTATCGGGCCGCCTACGCCACGGACCCGGTGTCGGCCTTCGGGGGCATCATTGCATTCAACCAGCCGCTCGACGGGGAAACGGCCGAAGCGATCCTGAAGAAACAGTTCGTCGAGGTCCTGATCGCCCCCTCCATGGGTCCCGGGGCCGCCGAGGTGCTCGCCGGCAAACCGAATATCAGGGTCCTGGAGACAGGCCGCTGGGGCCCGCCGATAATCGGCACCATCGAGGCGCGCAGTGTCGGCGGCGCCATGCTCGTGCAGGACGCGGACGACGTCGAGCTGGACACGACGCAACTCCAGGTCGTGTCGCAACGGGCGCCGAGCGATCACGAACTCAAGGACCTGCTGTTCGCCTGGAAAGTCGTGCGCTTCGTGAAATCGAATGCCATCGTGTTCTGCAAGGGCACTGCGACCATCGGCGTCGGTGCGGGGCAGATGAGCCGGATCTACAGCACGCGGATCGCCGCCATCAAGGCCGCCGACGCCGGGCTTGCGATCAAGGGTTCCGTGATGGCTTCGGACGCCTTTTTCCCCTTCCGCGACAACGTGGACACGGGCGCGGAGCATGGCGTCACGGCCATCATCCAGCCGGGCGGTTCCAAGCGCGACGCCGAGGTGATCCGCGCCGCGGATGAACATGGCCTGGCCATGGTGTTCACCGGCGCGCGCCATTTCCGACACTGAAACGATCCCTCCGGCCCGGCCGGTGACCGACGCGAGGTAGAGGAACGTGAAAATCCTGGTGGTAGGCGGCGGAGGCCGCGAACATGCAATCGCCTGGAAAGTCGCCGGGTCGCCCCGCGTGGAACAGGTCTTCGTGGCGCCCGGCAATGCCGGCACCGCACGCGAGCCCCATTGCGAGAACATCGCAATCGACGCCGCCGACATTCCGGCCCTCGCGGATTTCGCTGCTGCGCGGCAGGTTGCGCTGACGATCGTCGGGCCGGAGGTCCCCCTCGTCGCGGGCATCGTCGATGAATTCGAGCGCCGCGGCCTGAAGTGCTTCGGTCCCACGGCCGCATGCGCCCGGCTGGAGGGTTCCAAGGCTTTTTCCAAGGCTTTCTGCGATCGTCACGGCATCCCGACAGCGGCCTGGGGAGAATTCAGCGACGTCGAGGCGGCGTGCGCCTATGTACGCAGCCAGGGCGCGCCCATCGTCGTGAAGGCCGATGGGCTCGCGGCGGGCAAGGGCGTGATCGTCGCGCAGACGGTCGCGGAAGCCGAATCCGCCGTGCGCGAGATGCTGGCGGACAATCGTTTCGGCAGCGCCGGGGCGAGAGTCGTCGTCGAGGAATTCCTCGCCGGCGAGGAAGCGAGTTTCATCGCCATGGTCTCGGGCCGTGACATCCTGCCGCTGGCCTCGTCGCAGGATCACAAGGCGCGCGACGACGGCGACCGCGGCCCGAACACCGGCGGCATGGGCGCCTACTCCCCGGCGCCGGTCGTCACTCTTGCGCTCCACGACCGCATCATGAGCGACATCATGGTGCCGACCGTCGCCGGACTGGCCGCGGACGGCACTCCTTACACCGGTTTTCTTTACGCCGGCATCATGGTGGCGGCCGACGGCACGCCCAGGGTGCTGGAATTCAATTGCCGTTTCGGCGACCCGGAAACCCAGCCGATCCTGTTCCGCATGCGCTCCGACCTCGTCACGCTGTGTCTTGCCGCCGTCGAAGGCCGGCTGGGCGCCGAACATTGCGAATGGGACCCTCGCGCGGCACTCGGTGTCGTACTGGCGGCCGCGGGCTATCCCGGCAGCTATCGCCAGGGCGACGTCATCTCCGGGCTGGCCGCCGATGCGGATCGCGAGGACGTCAAGATCTTTCATGCCGGAACGCGCCCGGAAGGCGACGAGGTCGTGACCAGCGGCGGACGCGTGCTCTGCACCGTCGCGCTGGGCGCCGATGTGGCGACCGCGCAGCGCAAGGCCTACGAACTGGCCGACCAGGTTCACTGGGACGGCGCATTCTGCCGACGCGACATCGGCTGGCGCGCACTGTCCCGTTGATACGGCGGCGGCGCGGAGCGCCTAGAATGACAGTCGAACGCTGACCGTTTGACGAGACACGCCGTGCATCCAGCCAGTCCGCGTCGTCCACGGTTCTCCCGTCCGGAGAGCCACTGGGCGGCCATTGTCCTGATTCTCCTCGCCGCATGCGCCGGGCTTTGCGCCGGTGGAGCGCACGCTGCGGTGCAGGTCGAAATCACCGGCGTGGACGACGAGATCGAGAGCAACGTGCGGGCCATGCTGGGACTGGTCCGCTTCGGCGCACGCGAGGACCTTTCGGAAGGGGCCGTGCGGCGGCTCTACCGGCGCTCCGGGGACCAGGTCCGGGCTGCATTGCGGCCTTACGGCTACTATGAGCCGCGGATCGAGTCCGAGCTGGAACGGAGCGACGGCGACTGGGTGGCGCGCTTCAGCATCGCGGCAGGCGAGCCCGTGGAGATCGCCGAGGTCGACGTCCGCATCACCGGGGAAGGCCGCGACGAGTCGCGCCTCCGGGCGCTCATCGAGAACAACCCGCTGCGCGTCGGACGCCGGCTGCGGCATCCCGAGTACGACCAGTTGCGCAGCCGGCTGCAGTCCACCGCCGCGGCCCTCGGTTATTTCCAGGCCCGGTTCGAGCGACACCGTCTCGAGGTCGATCCGGCCGCCCGCAGCGCGCGCGTCGTGCTGCACATGCAAACGGGTCCGCGTTACCGTTTCGGCGCGATCGAACTGGAACAGAACATTCTCGAAGAGGAGCTGCTGAACCGGATCCTGACGATTCGCGAAGGCCAGTATTATGATGCCGACGCGCTGCTCAACACGCAGTACCGGCTGACCGACAGCCTGTACTTCAGCAATGTGCTCGTCGAGACGCGCCCGCGGGACGAGAACGAACTCGAAGTGCCCGTCCGTATCGAGACCAGCCCGGCCGCGCGGCAGCGTATTCGCACCGGAATCGGCTACGCGACCGATACCCGGCTGCGCGGCATCCTGAACGTGGACTGGCGGCGCCTGAACAAGGCCGGCCATTCCGCGGGCACGAAGCTGCGGCTGGCCCAGAATCTCAGCGAATTGTCGGGACGATACCGCATTCCCATAGGCGATCCGATCAAGGAACGCCTGCTGTTCAACACCGGCTATGCGCAAGAGGAACTGGCCGACCTCGAAAGTCGCCGCGCGAGCCTCGGTGCCAGCCACGTCACGATGCGCGGCGGCGGCTGGCAGCGCCGGATCTACACCGAACTGCTGCACGAAAGCACCCGCGTCGCCGCTCAGCCCGCCGTGCGGGACCTGCTGGTCATCCCGGGTATCAGCATGGAGAAACTGGTCGCGGACGATATCCTGTTCCCGCGCAAAGGTTTCCGGGCCCGTGGAGACCTGCGCGGCTCCCCCACCCTGCTGGGCGCGTCCGACAGCTTCCTGCGCATCGAGCTGGAAGCCAATCGCGTGGACTCCATCGGCGAGAAATGGCGGTTCTTCAGCCGCAGCTCACTCGGCATCGGCCTGGTAGACGAGTTCGGCACCCTGCCGGCGTCGCAACGTTTCTTCGCCGGCGGCGACCAGAGCGTGCGCGGCTACGGCTTCAACACGCTCGGCCCGCGCGATGCAGAAGGCAATGTCATCGGCGGCCGCCACCTGGTCTTCGGGAGCTTCGAGGCCGAGCGGCTGGTGTGGGGGCGGGTCGCGCTGGCCGCCTTCGTGGATGCGGGTAATGCGCTGGACGAGTTCGGCGACGGGCTGGAGGTCTCGGCGGGGCTCGGGGTCAACGTCCACACGCCGGTGGGCACGGTGCGCATCTCGCTGGCGCGCTCCGTGACCGAAAGTCGCGGCATGCGTTTCCACCTGACGATCCGGCCGGACCTGTGAAGCGGCGCGGCTTCAAGGCGACCTTGATCGTTCTCGCGGCGGGACTCGCCATCGCCTGCGGCGCGGCCGCCTGGCTGCTCGGCACGACGGCCGGCCTGCGCTTCGCTGCGGCGCGCGCCCTGCCCTACCTGCCTGTGATCCTGGAGCCGGACGAACTGGAAGGCCGCCTCGCCGGCCCGCTGAGCACCGGTCCCATCGAGGTTGCGACGGCAGGCGTGTCCGGCACCCTCGACCGGGTCATGCTGGACTGGCGCCCGCTCGCGCTGCTGCACGGCACGCTGCATGTCCTCGAGCTGCGCGTGCAGCGGCCGGAGTTCGTGCTGACCTCGACCGAGGCCGGCTCGCGCGCGGCCGATGACGGACCGGCCGCGTCGCTGCCGCTGGCCATCCGCATCGACCGCCTGGTGTTGCGCGAGGGGATGCTGCGCAGCGGAGACGAAACGCTTGTCGCGGACCTCGACCTCGAACTCTCGGGGAGAGCCGGCGGACGAGAATTCGACATCGAGTCGCTGACGCTGGACAGCAGCCGGGGCACCGCCGCCGGACATGCGCGGATTTCGCTCGCGGACGATGAACCGTGGGATATCGACCTGGACTGGCAGCTCGCGCTCGACGACACCGCCCTGGCGGGACGGACGCGGGCCACCGGGAACATGTCGGAACTCGCATTCAGCCAGGTGTTCTCGGAACCTCTCGCGGCGCAGATCGACGGCACGGTCCATGAGCTTGGGAACACCCCCCGATGGGAGCTCGACCTGGCGATCGATCCACTTGCGGAGCGCGGACCCTGGCCCGAATCGCTGCATGCCGCGGCGGCGGCGCTACGCATCGAGGGCACGCTCGAGGACAGCACGATCGACGGCCGGCTGGATGCGCCCGGTCTCTGGCCGAACACCATGATGGTGGCGGCGAACGTCGGCTGGTCATCCGCGCGACTGCAGGTCCGCTCCGTGACGCTCGAACTCGGCGACGAGGGCCGCCTGGTGGCCGACGGACAATGGACGCCCGACGACCCGTCCGCCACGGAATTCACGCTGCAGGGACAGGCCCTGGCCTGGCCGCCGGCGGCGTCCGACAAGACCTTCCGCATCCCCCGCCTCGAGCTGCGCGGCGAGGGCCAGGCCGGGGAATGGTCTCTCCGCGGGGAAGCGCTCGCGCGCCGCGCCGGGCTGCCGGACATCGAGATCGGCACCGCAATGACCTGGGACGGCGAGATGCTCATTGTCGAGCAGCTGACGGTGGACTCGCCGGACGACGAGATCCGCGGGCATGCTTCCGGACGCCTGCTCACGAACGGCGCCGGCCTGAGCTATCGCGCCGCGGCCGAACTGGCCGTGGCACTGCCCGACTATCCGCCCGCCGAACTCTCCCTCGCCGTGACCGGCGATGCGGGCGGCCTGGAACTCGAGCCACTGGACATCGAGGTCCTGGACGGCCGCATCCGCGGCGCCGGCCGGATCGCCTGGTCCGATGAGGTCGCCTCGGATTTCCGCCTGGCGTTCACCGAGCTGAATCCCGCCAGCCTCGCGGCGGACTGGCCGGGCCGGGTGTCGGGAGAACTGGCGCTGGCAGGCCTGCCCGCCGCGCCGGACGGGCTCGCGATCGAACTCGACGCACTGCGCGGCACCCTGCGTGGACTGCCCGTGGACGGCCGCGCCGAGGTGACGATCGACACCGATGGCTTCGTGCTGCGCCCGAGCCGGCTTTCGGTCGGCGGCAACAAGGTGTCGGCCAGCGGCCGGCTGGAGGACCGCACGGTCAGTCTCGATGCGTCCCTCGATGCATCTCGGCTGAGCGAACTGATCGATACGGCCGCGGGCCGCCTGCAAGGCTCGCTGCGCATTTCCGGCCCGCGGGCCGAACCCGAGACCGTGCTCGAGTTGCAGGGCTCCGGCCTCGGCTGGGGCACCGGGGCGGACGCCGACCTGGCGGTGAACCTGCGCCTCGACGGCAGCTACGGCGCGCGCCGCTGGACCGGTCGGATCGACACGCTCGCCGTCGCCCAGGCGGGTCGCCCCGCGTGGCGGCTGGAAGACCCGGCTGCGCTGACACTCGCGCCCGACCAGGTCGCGCTGGACGAAGCCTGCCTGGACGGCCCGCCGGGGCGGGCTTGTCTGGACCTCGACTGGGCCCGGGCCGGCGAATGGAAAAGCCGGGCGACGATCTCCGCACTGCAACTGGCATCGCTCGACCGCTGGCTGGGCGCCGGATTGCAGATGGCCGGCACGGTGAACGGGCAGCTCGACCTGGCAGGCGACGGGCGCGAGTTCCGTCGCCTCGGGGGACGCCTGGAGATCACGCCGGGCAGCATCACGCAGGCAGGCGCAGACGATACACGCGATACGCTGCTGGCATGGCGCGACGGCATCCTGCAGCTCGACGGCGACCCGGCCGCGGCGCAGGCGACCCTCGATCTCGACCTGAAGAGCGATGACCGGCTCGACGGACGGCTGGCAATCGCCTGGAACGAGCCGGATCCCGCGCTCGACGGGGAGCTGAATATCGCGTTCAGTCAACTGGACATCATCACGGAGTTCGTGCCCGATCTCAGCGGGCTCGAAGGACAGGCCGAAGCCAGCGCCGCATTGACCGGCAGCATCGCCGCACCGCAGCTCACCGGCCGCTTCGCGTGGCGCGACGGATCCGTGCAGATTCCCACCCTGGGTATTCGTCCCGATGACATCGAGGTCGTCGCCCGGCTGGCGAAGAGCGAGCTGGTTTTCGATGCTTCCGGTCGCTCGGGCGAGGGGGAGTTCAGGGCCGAGGGGCGATTCGAGCTCGGCGCGGACACCATCGAGGGGGTCGCGACACTCGAGGGCGAGCGCCTGCTCGTGATGGACCTGCCGGAGATGCGGGTGGCGGCAAGTCCCGACCTGCGCTTCCGCTACCTGCCGGACCGGATCAACATCGGCGGGGAGCTGACGATCCCCTTCGCGCGCATCACGGGATTCGGGGGCTCCGGCGCCGTCACGACCAGCCCGGATGAAGTGATCATCAGCGAAGACGGGGAAGAGAAGGGCCAGGAGCTCGTGATCGCCAGCCGGATTCGTGTCGATGTGGGTCCGGACGTGAGACTCGATGTCGCCGGCTTGCGTGGCGCCGTCGAGGGAGAAATCATCGCGGCCACCGAACCGGAGTCCCTGCCGTGGGGACGTGGCGAATTGCGCGTGGTGGACGGTAATTTTCGTGCTTTCGGTCAACAGCTCGAAATCGAGACCGGCCGCCTGATTTACACGGGCGGACCACTGGAGAATCCGGGCCTGGATATCCGGGCGATTCGCGAAGTCCGGGACGTCACCGCGGGCGCACTGATACGGGGCACGCTGGAGAGACCGGAGTTATCGATCTTTTCGGATCCGCCGATGCCACGGGCGGAAGCACTCTCCTACCTGACACTGGGCAAGGGAATGGACGAGTTGCAAGCCGGCGAGCAGCGCACGCTGAACCAGGCGGCGAGTTCACTGGCGCTTTCCGGCGGCGGCCTGATCGCGCGCGACCTCGGACGACGGCTCGGCCTCGACGAGGTCTCAGTGAGCGCCGCCAATGGCGCGGAAGGTGCGGCTCTGGTCCTCGGCAAGCACCTCGGCGGCGGACTCTACGTCAGTTACGGACTGGGACTGTTCGACGCCGTGAACACGCTGCGGCTCCGTTACCAGATCACACGTCGGCTCTCGATCGAAGCCGTGTCCGGCGATCAGGCGGAAGCCGACCTGTTCTACACCTTCGAGCGCGACTGAGGCCGCCGGCGAAGGCGACCGAGCCGTCCCCGGGGCACGTCATGCCGCGGTCATTCGCCCGGACTCTCGATCGTCCCCCACACCACGGACAACACGACCCAACGGCCGTTCCAGCGCACCAGCTGCAGGTAGTCGACGTACAGCATCGACACCACCCGGGCGACCGCCATATCGCCATGCTGGTCGAGGACGGCGACGCGCAGCCGGACCGGGCCACCCGGCTCCCTGCCGACACCTTCGCGGGCGCCGCGAAGGAGATCCTCGATCCCGAGCACGTTGACGCGCTCCTCGCCGGTGACCACGTCCTTGACCACGCGACGCTTGACCGCTTCGGGATGCAACGCCTGCGCGAGACGTTCCGCGTCACCTGCATACCAGCCTTCCGCGTAATCGAGTGCGGCAGCGCGCACGGCCTCGTCATCGGACGCATGCACGGACCCGGCATAAAGGACCAGCGCGGCGATCACGGTGACGAGTGCGGTCGCCGGGCCCCGCGAGAAAAGCAGCCCCTGCATCGGTTTCTCCTCCTGTTCGTGTCGGCGCCTCATGTGCCGAGGATAGCGGCCGTGACGGCACGATGCACCGGCGCACACCGCTTTGGACACCTCAGAAGCTGCGTTTCCCCTGGATGAGAAACTGCACTTCGTCGATGGTGGGGTCACCGTCGAGCGGAAACGCGAGGTCGATATGCACCATCTTGCCGAGGCTTGAACGGGTGCTGCCGAGGCGCAGGCCGATGCCGATGTCTTTCAGCAGTCCGAGGTTCTCCCCGCCAAAGGGGTTGCTGCCCCATACGCGCCCGGCATCGAAGAACACGGCAGCGCCGACGCGGAACAGGCGCCAGAGGTAATAATCGGTGAAATAGCGCTGTTCGACGGTGAATTGCGCTCGCGCCGTGCCTCGCTGGTAGCGCAAGGGATATCCGCGCAGGCCATTGTCCCCGCCGATCTCGAGCGGGTTGTCGAGATCCAGGTTCTCCGCCATCTCGCCGCGCAGCGCCGTGTAGAGCAACCACCGGTCCGTCTGCCGCCGGTACCAGCGGATTTGCGCCCCGACCACCGCATTGGCGAGTTCGTCTTCTTCCAGTCGCCCCTCCGCGAATCCGGTGATGTCCCAGAGCGTCTGCTCCGGATCCCCGTAGCCACGCCGCACTCTGCCCGAGAATATGGCGCCGCTGCGATCGGCGCCCAGCGCGGGCGCCAGCCAGCCGAGGCGCAGCTTCGCCTGCACGCCGACCATCACATCCTCGGTGCGATAGATCTGGTCGAGATTCGCCGCACGGAGAAACTTGTCCTCGATCAACTGGTACTCGATGAACGGGTAGATGAGGCGCCGGCTTTCGGGGATCACGCCCGGCGCCAGGGAATTCTCCACGTTGTCGAAAGCGCGATCGTCGTGCACCAGCCCGGCGAGCCAACGCGTCGTCCAGCCATCGACCAGGCCGCGCGACCAGCCGCCATGCAGTTCGAAAAAATTGATGTCCTGGCTGAACTTGCCGATCTCGTCGCCAAGCGAATAGACCGACTCCTCGCTCTTCTCGTCCAGCATACGGCCACCGGCGGCCCAACGCGTATCGAGCGCATAGAACGGCCGCGCCACGTTCAAAGCGAAAACGTGGCCGTCGCTGTTGTCGGCGAGCGTCGTGGCGACCGAGATCCATCGTCCGCCCACGTTGCGGTCGCCATAGCCGATTTCCGTGGTGCGGCGTTCCTCGTCGATGCGCCGGAGGAAACGGACACTGCCGCCCCGCCCAAGGAAGTTGTCTTCCTGCAAGTCGAAACCGACGCGGCTCTCACCTCCGCTGCGCGACACGGAGAAACCGGGTTTCAGCGTCCAGACATCCCGCGTCTCGACCTCGACGTCCACGGTGTCGGCATCACAGCGGGTGATCGTGATCTCGGCATCGTAAAGATAGTCGGTCGCACGCAGCAGGCGCTCCGATTCTTCCAGCAGGTTCCGGTCGAAAGGCGTCCCCGGCTCGAACAGCAGCTGCCGCGCGATGATCGAATCACGCGTACGCACGTGCAGGCGGTTGAAGAAGCGGAAAAAGGCCTTGTCTTCTTCCGGATTGTCGAGGTCGAAGATGTTCCGCGCCGTGATCGTGATTTCGCCGATTCGCGCCCCCGAGGACTCGAGAATCTCGTCCGGCAAGGAACAGGCCAGCTCGTCATCCGACGGTTCGGCGAGCACCATGGCGGGCAGCATCAGCGCGACCAGCAGCAGGACCTTGCCGGCCCGGGCGCCGCCGCTGCGTGGTTCAGTCCGGAAACTCACGACAGACTGCTATCCTCAAGACTGTTTCAGTTACGCAGCTTACACACAATCGACGCCAGGGCCCCGGCCCGAAACGGCGCCGCGCCGATTCTCAAGGGAGGAGACGATGCCGGTCAATGCAGCGATGCGCAATGGCATGCGTCACAGCACGTATGTCTGACGCCGGGGGCGCCGGGGACACGACCGAAAACCGCCCTGCGCCGCAGCTCCGCGGCCTGGGACCGCGTGCCCTGCTCATCCTCTATGTCTCGATCGGGCTCGCCCCGGTCCTGCTCGCGCTACTCGATGGAGAACCTTTCCGGAACCCCTGGCGCGAGCTGTCCGCCGCAATCGCACTGGCCGGCTTCGCCTGGCTGCTGTTCGAATTCGTCCTGTCCGGGCGGTTTCGCCACGTCTCGGGGCGGGTCGGAATCGATGTCACCATGCGGCTGCATCAGCGCGCGGCACTCGTCGTGCTCGCGCTCCTGGTGATCCATCCCTTCCTGTATGCGGTGCCGCGGCTCTACCCCGATCCGTCGCGGGCGATGAGCCTGCTCCAGGGCATGTTCACCGCCGGGCATTATCGCTCGGGGGTGATCGCCTGGCTGCTCCTGCTGGCCCTGGTCGCAGCCGCCCGCTTCCGCGACCGGCTGCCGTGCCGTTACGAGACCTGGCGAATCAGTCATGGGGTGGGCGCGATCCTGGTCGCGGGCTGCGGTGTGCATCATGCGCTGTCGATCGGCCGGCACAGCGGACAGCCTGCGCTGGCCGCGTACTGGTGGCTGCTCACCACAGTGGCGTTGCTGACCCTGTTGTTCGTCTACGTGGTGAAGCCGATCCTGCAACACGCCCGGCCCTATCGCGTGGTCAGCAATCGACAGGTCGCGGCACGCACCTGGGAAGTGCAGATCGAAGCCGAACACGCGCACCAGACACCGTTTCTCGCGGGCCAGTTCGCCTGGCTCAACCTCGGTCATCCCCCCTTCAGCCTGGTCGAGCATCCCTTCTCGATCAGCACGGCACCCGCCGACCTGCCGCGCATCGGCTTCACCATCAAGCAAAGCGGCGATTTCACGGACCGGATCGGCACCATCCCGGTGGGCACGCGCGCGTGGCTCGATGGGCCGCACGGCCATTTCGTGCTGGCCAACCGGCAAACCGACCGCCTCGCGTTCATCGCCGGAGGCGTCGGCCTGGCGCCGATCATGAGCATGCTGCGACAGCTCCGTGCCGATCGCTGGGAGGCACCCCTCTGTCTCGTCTACGGCAACCGCGCCGAGAACCAGATCCTGTACCGGGAGGAACTCGAGGCCATGAGCGACATGCTGGACTTCCGGCTCTCGCTCGTGCTTTCCGAGCCACCACCCGGCTGGCCAGGGCCGCGCGGCCAACTCAGCACCGCGATCCTCGACCAGTGCCTGGCACGAGCGGAACGTGCCCGCTGGACCTATTTCGTCTGCGGACCACCGCCGATGATGGACAGTGTCGAGCAGAGCCTGAAAGCGTTCGGCGTGCCCGCAAACCGGATCGTGGCGGAACGCTTCCGCTACGACTGAGCGAATTGATAGGATTTTCCTATTGGTTCAAAAGATTTAATTCATTTTACCAATCTCCCCTCCGGGCCCTAAGCTGTGAACCAGGGTCAATGAACCGGAGGGCCAGGTGATGACCAAGACACTCAGTTTCGCAGTCGTGCATTTCTTCGTCGCATTCACCGTCGCGTTTGCGCTGACGGGCAGCATCGCGATCGGCGGCACCATCGCCCTGATCGAACCGGTCCTCAACACCGTCGCCTACTTCTTCCACGAGAAGGCATGGGATGCCGTGCGTGCGCCGCGCGCTCGGCCCGCCGCACTCCAGGCGGCGTGACACTCGCCGTCGTTTCGGCAGGGCGACCTTTTGTGGACAATATCGTCCATGCACGCCGCCGTGACCGGATCAACGGCTGAAACCCCGGACGCCGACCTCATCCTGAGCGTCGGCGGGATGCACTGCGCCTCCTGCGTGGGGCGGGTCGAAAAAGCGCTCCGCGCCCTGCCGGGGGTGAGCGAAGCGAACGTGAACCTGGCCTCCGGGCGGGCTTTCGTCACGCTGGCCGACATCCGCCTGGACGCGGACGAGCTCGCCGCGACCGTACGCGAGGCCGGCTTCGAGGCGGAGCCGCTCATCGACTCTCCCGAGCAGACGGATCGTGAAAGTGCGGCACGCGCGGCCGAGTTGCGCGAACTTCGCCAGGCCTTCGTATGGGCCGCCGTGTTGACCCTGCCGATCTTCGTGCTGGAGATGGGCGCTCATCTCCTCCCGGGCATGTCCGCCTGGCTCGCCGAGACCGTCGGCACGCGCAATCTGCACCTTTTGTTTTTCTTCCTCGCGACAGGCGTCCAGTTCGGCCCGGGGCTGCGTTTCTATCGCACGGGCTGGCCCGCCCTGCGACGGCTCGCGCCGGACATGAATTCGCTGGTCATGCTCGGCAGCACGGCGGCCTGGGCCTATTCCGTGGTGGCGCTGTTCTTCGCCGGCCTGTTGCCCCCGGGTACGGCCAACATCTACTTCGAGGCTTCCGCGGTGATCATCACGCTGGTCCTGGCGGGCCGCTATCTCGAGGCGCGAGCCCGCGGGCGAGCGGGCGACGCCATCCGGAAGCTGTTGTCCCTGCAACCCCGCATCGCCCGGATCTCGCGCAACGGCCGCACGCTCGAGGCGCCTGTGGAGCGTGTCCGGCCGGGCGACCTCGTGCTGGTGCGCCCCGGCGAGCAGGTACCGGTGGACGGCGAACTCGTCGAAGGCGCCTCGTGGGTGGATGAATCGATGATCAGCGGAGAACCGCTGCCGGTCGAAAAACAACCCGGCGACGAAGTCATCGGCGGCACGATCAACGGCAGGGGTGCATTCTCCTTTCGTGCCACGCGCGTGGGCGCCGACACCGTGCTGGCGCGCATCGTGCGGATGGTGGAACAGGCCCAGGGCGCGAAACTGCCGATCCAGGCGCTCGTGGACCGTGTGACGCTGGTGTTCGTCCCGGTGATCATCGGCATCGCCTTGCTCACTTTCGTCGCCTGGCTGGCTTTCGGGCCCGCACCTGCTCTGGGCCTCGCCCTCGTCAACGCCGTGGCGGTGCTGATCATCGCCTGCCCCTGCGCCATGGGTCTCGCCACGCCCACCTCGATCATGGTGGGCACGGGCAAGGCCGCCGAAATCGGCCTGTTGTTTCGCAAGGGCGACGCGCTGCAGTCGCTGCGCGACGTGGACACGATCGCCCTCGACAAGACCGGCACACTGACCCGCGGCGTTCCCGTCCTGAGCGCCGTGCTGCCCGCTTCCGGTTTCACGGAGGACGGGCTCCTGCACCTGGTCGCCTCGCTGGAGCAACGCTCGGAGCACCCGATCGCGGCTGCGATCGTCGCCGCAGCAAAGGCCCGCGGCATCACGCCGGCGGAAGCGAGCGGCTTCGCGGTCTCCGCCGGGCTCGGAGCCGCGGCGGACGTGGCCGGCCACCACGTGCAGGTCGGCGCCGCACGCTACATGGCGCAGCTCGGGATCGACGTGTCCGGTTTCGCGGCCGAGGCCGCACGGTTCGCACAGGACGGCGGGACCCCGGTCTACGCCGCGATCGACGGCCGTCCCGCCGCCTTGTTGGTGGTCGCCGATCCGTTGAAAGAGTCCGCCCGTGTCGCGATCGTAGCGCTGCAGAAGCTCGGCCTGCGCGTGGTCATGCTGACCGGTGACGACCGACGCACCGCGGCGGCGATCGGCCGCGAGGCCGGGATCGACGAGATCCAGGCCGAACTGCTGCCGGACGGCAAGGTGGCCTGCGTGGCCCGGATGCAGGCCGAGGGACGTCGCGTCGCCTTCGTCGGCGACGGGATCAACGACGCGCCCGCCCTTGCCCAGGCCGAGGTCGGCATTGCCATCGGCACCGGCACGGACATCGCGATCGACAGCGCCGAACTCGTCCTGATGTCGGACGACCTGCGCAACCTGCCCAATGCCGTGGCGCTCTCGCACGCCACCCTGCGCAATATCAGGCAAAACCTGTTCTGGGCATTCGCCTACAACGCGAGCCTCGTGCCGGTCGCCGCGGGCGTGCTCTTCCCGGCCTTCGGCCTGCTGCTGTCGCCGATGCTCGCGGCCCTGGCCATGGCACTGTCGAGCCTCTGCGTCGTCTCCAACGCACTTCGGCTCAAGCGCTTCCGGCCACCGCTCGCTATCGCTCCGCCGGCCCCGACTTGACGGTGACCGCGCCGGTTTCCATGTCCATCGCATGGCAATGGAGGCAATCCGCGTCATAGTCCGTCAGGAATGCGTTCTCCGGCGGATGCGAGAAATGAGCGAGATGCGTGAGCTCGTCCATCGGCCAGAAGCCGCCTTCGTCGCTGTGGCATTCGATGCAACCGTCGGGAATGATCTCGATGTCGTCTACCGGCGGATGGCCGATTTCCGTCAGCAGTTCGTCCAGGTCCCCGGCCTCGTCGCTCGTATGGCAGTCCACGCAGCCGTGCGGATAGGCGCCGATCTGCTCGGTGCCGGGATTGTCCGCGGTCTCGTCGTCGGCGCCCAGCGGCTGCGACAGGCCGAGGCTGAGACCGACGGCGCCGACGGCCATCGCGGCGAGAATCGTGAATCCATGTTGTTTCTTCATATTGTTCTACTCCGTGAAAATCAGGAACGGTCAGCCAAAATCTAGCAGTCGAATCGCCCGGCTGCCTGCCGGTGTCGTCTTCAGGCGAGCAGGCTCGCGAAAATGATGGCCAGCAGCACGACCAGGAAACCGGTGGACGACCAGGCCGTGAGGCGGGCGTCGGCGCGGCCGACCTGCGCGGCGCCGGACAGGCTGTCGCGCGTGATCGCCGCCGCCGCCCGGCGCAGCGCCTCGATGACCCGCGGCAGGGTCTCCGTGGACAACCGCGCCGCTCCCCGGCCGCAGGCGAAGAACGCGCGCTCGAGGGGAATGCCGATGTCGCCCGCCGGCACCGCCGGGATGGCCGGCCAGCGCCCGGCACGATGCAGTCCGAGCGCGACCACGGCCGTGGCGCCGGCCAGCACGAGCGGCCAGGTGGCGGCCCAGCTGGCCGCCAGCGTGACGGCCGCTTCGCGCCCGTCGGCCGAGGTCGCCCACCAGGGGGCCGCGAGGCCCGCGCAGAGCAACACCAGCCAGGGCGCGAACAGCGGCGTGGACGACGGGGATGCGCTCACCGTGGGCCGCGGCCAGGCCAGCCACAGGAAACGGGCCATCAACAGCGCGGTCAGCACGGAACTCAGGCTGAGCAGGAGCGGCAAGCCTTCCGGCCATGGCGGAGGCAGCGACTTGCCGGCCGACTTGAGGGCGAGTTTCGCCAGCAGACCCCCGGTGAGCGGCGCGGCCGCGATGGCCGCCGCACCGAGCGTCAGCAATGCCCCAGCCAGCCGTGCCATCGCCGGCCGGAGCGGATGCTGCACGACGCCTGCCCCGAGGAACAGCGCCCCCTTCACCAGCCCGTGATGCACCATGAACACGAGCAACGCGGTGAACAACAACTCCCAGTACTCGGGAAACGCCAGCCCCAGCCCGACAGCCAGGGTCATCAGGCCCATCTGGCTGATGCTCGAGTAGGCCAGGACCGTCTTGGCTTCACGCTGCGGCAAGCCCGCCAGCACGCCATACACGGCCGTGACGAGCCCGGCGATCGCCAGGCCATTGCCCCAGGCCGGCCAGGCGACCTCCCCCAGCGGCAATAATCGCATCCATGCGATCAGGCCGGCCTTGATCATCGCCCCGGACAACACGGCACTCGCGGGCGCCGGGGCGACCGGATGCGCCAGCGGCAGCCAGAAATGCAAGCCCACGAGCCCGGTCTTGATGCCGAACCCGACGATCAGCAGGCCGGTCACCAGGGTGACGGGCGCGCCGCCCTCGTCGAAGACTGCGCGCACCGCGGGGAAATCGATGCCGTCCGCCGGACTCGCGAGCATCATCAACGCCGTGATCACGCAGACTTCGCCCACCACGACCAGCGCAATGTAATAGCGGCCGGCATGACGCGCGCGCGGCCCGCCGTCATGCACCACCAGGCCGTAGGCCGCGAAACTCATCAGTGCGAAGCCGAAATAGAAGACGACGACGTCCAGCGCGACCAGCAACAACAGGTTGCCGACGAGCGTCGCGAGATACCAGCCGAAGAACGCGTCCCGCCGCGCGCCGGGTTCGAGGTACGACTGCGCGAACAGTCCTGCCGCAAGCCACAGGCCGGCCGTCGCCGGGAGCATGACCGCGGCGATGGCATCGAGGCCCAGGCGCCCTCCCAGGAGCAGCCAGCCCAGCTCGAAATCTCCAATCCCCAGCGGGACCATGAGCAAGGCCGGCAGCGCCGCCCAGGGCGCCAGCCAACGGGCCGTGCCGCGACTTCTTCGCGCCATGAGGCCGAAGGCCGGCACCAGGGGCCAGAACACCGCCGCAAGCAGGGCCGGCGAATTCATTTCGCCAACAGGAAAGCGGCACTCATCGCCACGAGCAGCATCATGAGGCTCGTCGCCGGCCAGGCGCGCAGCACGAGATCCAGTCGCTGGACGCGGCGGGACCACGCCCGGCCATCCCAGCAGCTGCGTAACCAGGCCGCCGTCCGGTCGCGACGACGCGCAAGATTTCGTCGGCACAGGATGCGCGTCCGGCGCAGCAGGTAAGACACGAGCCGCTCGACAGGACCGAGCAGGTCGCCGGGCGGTACTGCGGGACGGGTCCGCACCGGCATGAGTCGGAAAGCCACGAGGCCGAGCGTGATGCCCACCGGGGCGGCCCAGGCGGAGGCGAAGCCGGGCGGCTCGGCGAGCCAGGCGAGCAACAGGCCGGCCACGCCCAGGACGAGCGGGATCAGCGCCACCCGGGCGGCTTCGAGCGATTCGGCTGCCCGCTTCGCGACGGCGGTCCGCCGTGCAGCCACGGTGAGCAGCAGGGTCGCGGCCACCGTGGCAAAGGGCAGCAACAGGGCGACCGCGGGCGGCAACGTGGCGGCGACCCCGGCCGCCGCGTGTCCCCCGGCGAGCCCATGCACCAGCAGGACGACTGCAACGGTGAAGTCACGTGGCCAGCCCGCCGGCTGCAGGGCGAGCAGCGGAATCACCGCACAGGATGCCAGCAGGGCGAGCGCCGGCCACGCCAGTCCGCCTGCAGCCGTTCCGCCCAGGGGAAGCCCCGCCAGCAGCAGCGCACCGGTGGCCGCCGTCGCATACGCCAGGGTCGTCCGCGCTTCGACCTGGGCAAGCCCGGCGACGGTCGCCCATGCCGCGCCCACGAGGCCCAGCACGCTGCACCACAGGACGACGGTCGGCGGCGCCGGCGGCAGGATCTTCAGCCCTCCGAACACGGCCGCACCCAGTGGAACCGCGGCCAGCAGCACGGCGGTCGGCAGGCTGACCGCACCGAGCGCGGGGGCGAGCCAGCCGTGGGCCGGCGGAATTCCGCCACGCAACACCAGCGCGAAGAGCGCCATCACCAGGGCGGGAAGGTAGGGGCCGGCTGTCGGGTGGGCGGTCGAACTGAGCAGCATCTCGAAGACCAGCAGGTCGCTTGCGACCAGCAACACGACCCATGTGCGCCCCGCACTGCGCCAGCCGCCACCCGACTCACCCGCCATGACCGCATAGAGGCCGTAGCCGGCAGCGAGCATCCCCGCATACACCATGGGCCCGCCTTCCGCGAGAGACAGCGCCAGGGTCCCCGACAAGGCCACCAGCAGCGCGACCACCGGCGGATCGCTCACCCCCGGCCGGGTCAGCAACAGGCCGATCGCCAGCCACAGGCCGCCGAACAACAGCAAGGCCGCGCGGGCGAGCGGATCGAGCACCAGCGCGGCGTCGCGCATGACGAGGAGCTCCGGGAGGGCAATCCTGTCGGGCGCCATCAGCGCCGCCACCGTGACCGGGAAGGCCGCCACGAGCGCCACGACCCAGCCAGCGGTCGACGGTGCCCGGACGGGCCTGGCGGCGAACCACAACGCGGCCGCCAGCGGTAACAGCGGCAAGGCCAGCAACAGGCTCATGGCGCGTACTTCCGGGCGGCGATGAACTGCACCCAGTCGAGCGGCGTGCCGGGCATCGAGGCGAAGAGGCCCCAGACGAGTGTCGCGGCGGCGGTCATCACCGGCGGGATCAGCAGTGCCCACGCGGTTTCCTTGCGCCCGAAGGAGCGCTCCTCCGGCCAGGACTCCGGCGGCGGATCGAACCAGGCCGTGCGCAGGATCGGCAGGAAATAGGCGGCGTTCAACAGGCTGCTGCCGGCGAGCACCAGCACGGCCCAGTCCTGCCCGACCTCGAGCGCGCCGAGACCCAGGTACCACTTGCTGATGAAGCCGACCATCGGCGGCGCGCCGATCATGCCGAACGCCGCGAGCGTGAACGCCCCCATCGTCCAGGGCATGCGCCGGCCGATGCCACGCATTTCGCTGACCTTGTGCACGCCGAGAGTCTCGGCGAAATTGCCGGCGCAGAAAAACAGCGTGATCTTCATGAAACCCTGGTGCACGAGATGCACCAGCCCCCCGATGGTCGCGATGGGCCCGGCGATGGCCACCCCCAGCGTGATGTATGACACCTGGCTGACCGTGGAAAACGCGAGGCGCCGTTTCAGGTCGTCCTGGAACAGGGCGCGCACGGAAGCATAGATGATCGTCACGGCAGCCAGGATGGCGAGCGGCAGGGTCACGCCGAGGCTCGCGGCGAACTCGATGCCGAACACGTCGTAGACGATGCGCACGATGCCGAATGCGCCGGCCTTGACCACCGCCACCGCGTGCAGCAACGCGCTCACCGGGGCGGGCGCCACCATGGCCTGCGGCAGCCAGCCGTGCAACGGCAGGATGGCGGCTTTCACGCCGACGCCGAGAATCAGCACCACGAAGATCATGCGCAGCACGTCCGGATCGATCCCCCGCCCGGCGATGAATCCGCGGTCGACGAACTCCAGCGTGCCGGTCAGCGAATACAGCCATACCGTGCCCGCGAGCAGCAGCACCCCGCCGAACAGCGTGTGCGCCAGGTAGCTGCGGCCGGCCTTGCGCGCCGCCTCGGTGCCGCGGTGGACCACGAGCGGATACGTCGTCAGCGTCAATGCCTCGTAGAAGACCAGGAAGGTGAGCAGGTTGCCCGCCATCGCCAGGCCGACGGTGGCGGTCACGCACAGGCTGAAATAGCCGAAGAAACGACTGCGGTTGGGTGAACCCTCGAGGTAGCCGATGGCATACACCGTGGTGGCCAGCCACAGCACCGCCGACAGGTTCACGAACATCAGCGACAGGGCGTCGGCATGCAGGACGAAATCCAGGCCCGGCACCAGCGGCAGGCGGAACTCGTATTCGACACCGTGGAATACGCCGATCATCATCAGCACGAGGAGCACGATCTTGAGAATCGCGCCGCCGAGGTTCAGCGTCGTGCGCAGCGCGACGGCCTTCTCCGGCAGCATGAAGATGATCATGCCGGGGACCAGCGAACTGGCGAGCACCATCAGCGGCAGCCAGGCATTCACGGCAGCACCCCGTCGAGCAGCGGCAGCGCCCAGGGCGCAACGAAACCGAGCAGCACCGCGCCCAACGCCAGCAGCAGCGCGGTCCATTCCATGGTGCGCGGCACGTTGTGGGATTCATGCTCATGGGGCGAGCGCGTAAAGGCGAATCCCAGCACCCGGAACACGTAGCTCGCCGTCAGCACCCCGCCGACGATCATCACCAGCGCCCAGAACCAGAGGCCCTGCGCCATCGCGCTCTGCAGCAGCATCCACTTGCCGACGAAACCCCCGCTCGGCGGCAGTCCCGCCAGGCTGATGCCGGCCAGCGCGAAGGCGGCGAGCGACAACGGCATGCGATCCACGACGCGGTCGAGTTCCGCGATCTCGTCATGACCGCCCTGCATCATGATGCTGCCCGCCGCGAGGAACATCGCGCCCTTGGCCAGTGCATGAGACAGGGCCAGGTAAATCGAACCGCCCCAGGCGAGCGCGGGATCCAACCCGGCGAGCGGGAAGGCGATGAACAGGTAACCGAGCTGGGCCACCGTCGAATAAGCCACGAGCAGTTTCAGTCGTTCCTGTCGCAACGCCTGGATGGAGCCCCAGAAGACCGCGAACGCACCGAGCGACCCGAGCAGGATCGGGAGCCCCTCGCCCTCCGGCGAGAACGTGAACCAGAGTCGCAGCAACAGGTAGAACGCGCCCTTCACGACCAGGCCGGACAACACCGCGCTCACCGGCGCGCGCGCGCTGCCGTGGGCCGGCGGCAGCCAGACATGGAAGGGAAACAGCCCGATCTTCAGCAGTAATCCGGCGACCATGGCCCCCAGCGGAATCGCCAGGGCCAGCCCACCGTCCGCGCGCTCGCCGAGCAGGGCGAGATCCAGCGTGCCGTACAGGTGATACAGCAGCACCACGCCGACCAGGTATGCCAGCGAGCCGAGCAGGCTCACCAGCAGATAACGCATCGCGCCCCAGAGGGCGGGTCCGGTGCCGGTGAGCGCCACCAGCGCCACGGCGGACAGGCCGAGCAGTTCCAGCGTGACATAAAGATTGAAGACGTCTGCGGCCTGGAACAGCGCGTTCAGCGCCGCCCAGGTGAACAACCACAAGGGCCAGAAACGGCGCACCTTGTCCGGGGAATCCGCCAGGTACACCCGCGCATAGACGCTCACGGCGGTACCCACGACGGCGGTCATCGCCAGCATCAGCACGCTCAGTCCGTCGGCCCACAGGTCGATGCCCAACGGCGCGCCCCAGCCACCCGCCTCATAGCGCCGCGGGCCGCCGAAGGCGACCTGCAGGAGCACCGCGAGCGCCGCGCCCGCGCTCATGAACGCGCCGGCCAGTCCGATCGGGGCGGCGTGACGGGGCCACAGGAATGCCAGCAGCGCGCCGAGCAGCGGCAGCGCGATCGCGAGCAGCATCCAGGGTGCTTCGGCAAGCCAGTCAATCATCGCGGTCTACTGCCAGTCCTCGTCCATGAGATCCCGATCCCGGTCTTCCGGCAGCGTCGGCTTGCCGGTGGCGGCGTCGATGCGCAACACCAGTGCGAGCGCCAGCGCCGTCGCGGATACCGTGACCACGATCCCGGTGATCACCATCGCCTGTGGAACCGGGTCCGGCGCGGCGCCGGCGCCGGCGCCGACCAGCAACAGGAACGCGCCGCTGCCCATCACGTTGAGGGCGAGCACCTTGCGGATCAGGTGGGCTCGCAACACCAGCGCCCATACGCCGATCACCAGCAGGCCGATCCCGGTGAGGGCGAAGACGGTCAAGCCGTTCACGGCTCGTCACCCGGCCGGCCGCCGATGAACAGCCCGGCGAGAATCACGGCGATCGAAAGGGTCGCGGCCGCCTCGATCACGAGGATCAATGTCTTGGCGGAGCCGGGCGGATACTCGAGAAACTGCCGGCCGTCGCCCATCACGGCGAGGGCCACGACGAGAAACGTCGCGAGTCCAAGGACCACGCCCCAGCGCATCGGCGCATGAGGCAGGCCGATGCGCGGGCGCCGCCCGGAAAGGATGAACAAGACCCCGGTAGCCGCAAGCACGGAGCCGGCCTGGAAGGCGCCACCCGCACGTGTCGCCCCCACCCAGAGCAGGTAGCCGCAGATCACCGCGGACAAGGGAATGAGGACGCTGTCCAGGCCGAGCAGCACCGGGCTCGGCGGCCGCTCATGCAACTTCGGCGCCGGACCCAGCGCCCAGACGCCGACCAGCGTCGAGGTCATCACGGCGATCTCCAGCAGGGTGTCATAGCCCCGGAAATTGAGCAGCACCGCGGTCACCGGGTTCTCGACGCCGCTCTGTGCCAACGCGGCGCGCACCGCGTCGTCGAGTCCGGGCGCCAGCGGCGTGGCCCACAGCAGCCAGCACAATCCGGAGGCGACGCCGAGGAGCAATACCGCGAGCATCCCGCGCAGCATGACGCCAGGTTCATGCGTGCCCCGCTCAGTCCGCATCGTCTTCACCCTGGTGTGGCCGCGCGTGCGGCTGTTCTTCGCTTGTTTTCCGGCCACGCAGGCGGCCCCAGGTCGCCAGCAGCAAGGCGCCCGTCAGGCCGGCGCCGATCGCCGCCTCGGCCAGTGCCACATCGGGTGCGCCGAGCCGCGCCCAGGCCATCGAAAGCACCAGGCCGAATGCGATAAAGAGGACGATCGCGCGGAACAGGTCACGGCTGGACAACGCCGCCCAGGCCAGCCAGATGAGAATGGCGGCGAGCAGGCCGTCGAGTACCAGGCCGGCGCTCATCGGGCGGTCCACGGGTCGATGCCGCGCCGCAGGCTGGAGCGCGCGATCAGGTGTGAAGCCGTGGCCCCGGCGAGCAGCACCAGCAGCCAGACCATCACCAGCTTGCCGACGACGGCCAGGGATTCCGCCTGGAGCGCGAGGCCGAGCACAGTCAAGCCGAGGCCTGCGTTGTCCCCTTTCGTCAGCGCGTGCAGGCGACTGTAGACGTCGGGAAAGCGCAGCATGCCGACGGTGCCGGCGAAAAAGAACCCGGCTCCCGCGAGGACGAGGCCGGCGCTCAGGAAATCAATCGGCGTCATGCCTGGCTCCCGGACTCCATACGCGGCGCACGAAGGCCACGGCGGCCACCGCCGCCAGCAGGGCGAACACCAGCGCAATATCCCGCAGCTCCGCTTCCTCCATGCCTTCCGCGAGTAGCAGCAATACCGCGACGGCCGTCGTGCCGAACAGCTGCGCGGCGAGCATTCGATCGGCAGCGGTCGGGCCGCGCATCACGCGCCACAGGCCGGCGGCCAGGTTGAACAACAGGAACGTGGCAACACCCAGGAGCAGAACGTTCATGACGCGTTCTCCGGGATTTCCTGGAACGAGGCGTCCAGCCCGAACAAGGCGGCAATGCGCGGCTCGAGATCCGTCACCATCGCCTGCATGTCACGGCGCGTGTCCAGGGCGTGAATGACGAGTTCTTCGCCGTCGAGATCCGCGCTCAGCGTGCCGGGCAACATGCTCACCACATCGGCCAGGGCGATCCGGCTGCCGTCGGTCGGCAGGCGCAGGCGGCAATGGACCAGGCCCGGGTGCAGTGGCATTGCAGGGCGAAAGGCCCGCATCGCGACATCCGTCGCGCCGGCGAGGGACTGGTAGGCGAACCATGGCAGGAAGCGCGCCAGGCCCCGCAGGGAGAAGGAACGCGCACCCCACAACACCAGGCTGAGCCACGCTCCAAGCAACACGAAGGGCACGCCAACGGCCAGGCTGTCTACGGCTCCCTCGGCGAGAATCCACCAGAGCACGGCAAACAGCAGCACGCGCCGCAACCCGTCCTGCCAGCGGGCAGGGTCCCGGGCGGCGGGCGCGTGGCGCGTGTTTGCGGGCATGTTCCCCCCTCGGCCTGCAACTCCATTCAGTCGATACGACGAGCCTTCGCCAGGAACCCCCTCAAGCCGGCGGGCAGGGCGTAGCCCGCATAGTCCTCGAGCAGTTCAGCGTCGAAACCTGTTGACGACAGGTCGGCGAGCAACTCGTCGGCCGGCAGCAGTTCCATTTCATGGCATTCGTCATCGCGCCGGAACAGGTCGCCGACGCGCCGAAAACTCGTGATGCACCGGATCAGGCGACGGGCCTGCGGGTTTTCTTCGGCGCTCATCAGCAGCGCCCAGTCACCCCCGTCCACATGGGTCTTCAGTTCTTCTTCTCCCGCGAGGCGCCCGGGCTCGGCGGCATCGAACAGCAACAGTCCACCCGGCTGCAGCGCAGCGTGAATCCGGCCGAACAGTCCGCGCAATGCCTCGCGAGAAACACTCTCGTCAAAACGATAGTTGAAGCACTCGCCCACCGCCACGACCGCAACGCACGATGGCAGCTCGGCTTTCAGCAGCGATTCGCAGAGAAACCGGCCGTCGGGTACGCGTTCACGCGCCAGCTCGATCATCGCCGGCGACAGGTCGATGCCCAGCACGTCATAACCCGCGTCGGACACCATGGCCGCGAGGACACCCGAGCCGCAGCCGAGGTCGATCACCCGTCCGGCGTCGATGCCTTCCTCCGCCAGTTTCCGCAGCAACAACTCGCCCGCGTTGCGCGCGAGGTCGCCGAAACCGAGATCGTGGATCCAGGACAGGTCTTCCCGGTAGGCATGGCTCATGGCGATGCTCCTTCCCTGGTGACTGCCGGCACGGAGGGCGCGACCCGCCCCGGCCGGGCGACGGTGTAAAGGACACGCATCGCAAAGCTTTATGTACATAATGGACCGTTCGGCGGCCGCCGGCGTAAGGGCTTTCCGAAAGGCCCTCAGCCGCTCCGCCCCAGCCAGAGTGCGCCAGCCAGCAACACCAGCAGTACAAACATCGTCGCCACGTTCAGGCTGATGTCCCGCCCGTAACGCTGTATTTTTCGCCGGGCGAACACGATGCCCGGCTGGGCATCCAGCGTCTCGGCACTGGATCGCGCAGACAGCGGCTGGCGGAGCTGGGAAAGCGCCAGGCGCCCGATGTCCAGCAGCCACGCGGCGAGGCTGAATTCCAGTTGCGGGACATCCGCGCTCCCGTCTTCGATCGCACCCGGCGCCGGATGCCAGGCTGCCGGCACGGCCAGGCGCTCGCGGGTCAGCAGCGGTCCGAGAATCGACGCCACTTCCGGGCCGGGGGGTTCACCCGCGTCATGCGCAGGCGCCAGTTCGGCCGCGGCCGCGGCGATCGCCGCCCGGGTCGCGGGAAATTCACGGTAAAGCGCGTCGAGCGCCGTGTGCTGCGCGGCCGCACCGTGTGCATCGCCGATCCGCCGCAACAAGGCTAGCCGGGCCTCGAACAACGCGCCGGCCAACAACCCGGCGATCGCCCGGGCAGATTCCATCGGCGGAACCGCACGCACCGGACTTGCCGCACCGTCTGTGCGCGCCTGCTCAAGAAGACGCGAGGCAGCTGCATTGGTCGTGGCGACGCGTTCCTCGTCCAGCAGCAGCCACGCCGATTCCAGGAATGCCTGCTCCGCCGTTGCGGCAACTCCGGCCAACACCGTTTCGACGAAGCGGCGCCTGGCCTGCCCTGCCTGGTGCGCAACCTGCCAGAGCAGGCGTCGTATCTCGCGCAAGCTCCAGGCCAGGCGATGCTGGAACCGGGCGTATACGAAGGCGGTTCCGACACAGGCGCGGACGCTGCCCCGCGCGATCGCCCCGTAGGCTCGTGCGACGCTCATCCACCTGGGACCGCGCAGATGGAAAACGCCCATCCGGGTGCCGATGGCGAAGATGGCCGCGCCCAGTCCGAAGGTGGCAAAAGCAGTGAGCACATCGCGCGGCGCGAGGTAATAGTGGGCCAGGTAATGGTCGATGGCGGCATGCGGCATCGACCACCATGCCAATCCCGGCGCGATCATGCCCTTCAGCAGCAGCTCGGGCCGCAAGCCGAGCAGAATCACCGGACACGCCAGCAACGTCATCGCCACCAGCATCCCGGGGGACGCCTCCCGCACCTCGGCGCCCCACCGGGTGCGCGCAGGCGCGACGAACACCAGGCCGATCAGCTTGATGAAGGAGGCTACGGTGCCGGCGCAGACCAGCAGGTAGACGCCCTCGGCGAGGCGCAGCGCGATACCTCCTTGTGCGGCCTGCGCGGCGACCAGCGCATGATGAACCAGGCACTTGCTGACGAAACCATTGAACGGCGGCAAGCCCGTGATCCCGGCGGCCGCAACCAGCATCAGCGCGAAGGTGACCGGCATCCGTCGCCACAAGCCACCGAGCGCGTACATGTCGAGCTGCCCGGTGCGCAACGACACGACGCCGACGCCGAGAAACAGCAATGCCTTGAACAGCGCGTGGTTTACCGTGTGCAACAGGCCGCCCGCCGTACCCATGGCGCCGTCCTCCAGCAGGTAGGCGCCGGCGCCGATCCCCACCAGGATGAAGCCCACCTGGCTGATGCTGTGATAAGCGAGCATCCGTTTCGCGTTGCGCTGGCCGAGCGCGAGCACCACGCCCACCGCCATGGTCAGGATCCCGAGCCACACGACCGCGAGACCGAGGACGCTGCTGAACTGCCATGCCGGATCCGCGAAGTCGGTGCCGACGCCAGGGCGGAACAGGGTCGAGAGGCAACGGAAGATGCCGTAGGCGCCGGCCTTGATCATGACGCCGGACAAGAGCGCACTGGCCGGCGAAGGCGCCACCGGGTGCGCGTTGGGCAGCCAGACATGCAACGGCACCATGCCGGCCTTCACGCCGAAACCGATCAACAGCAGCACGGCCGCCGCGCTGCGCAAGCCGGACTGCCCTTCCTCCACGTGAATCGGCGTCAGCGTGCCGTCACCCATCGTGACGATGATCATGACGCCCGCCAGCAAGGCGAAGCCCCCGAGCAGCGTCATCCAGAAATACTGCACCGCGGCCCGTTTCGCCTCGGCCGTGCCGGCGTGGACGACGAGCAGGAACGCGACCAGGCCGAGCAACTCGAAGAACACGAACAGGGTCACCAGGTTTCCCGCCAGCACCACGCCGAGATTGGCCGCAAGCACCACCAGCGAAGCGGCATGGAAGCGATTGCGCCGCGGTTGCGCCCGCAGGTAGCCCAGCGAATAGAGCGTGGCGCAGAACCAGACGAAGGCGCTGAACAACGCGAACAGCGCGCCGAAATGATCGACCTTGAATACCAGCCCGCCCGGCAGCAACGGCCACTCCGCATGGATCGCCCCGTGCGCGGTCACGAGCGGCACCAGCGCCGCGGCCCCGAGCAGCGCCAGCGCGGTGACTGCGACCATGAACACATCGCGCACGGCCTCCGAGCGCCGCCCCAGCGGTCCCAGGGCGAGTGCCGCCAGCGGCGGGCCGGCTACCAGCAACAGGGGCAGAACCGATGCCTGGAGCATCATCTCAGCCCGCCCCGAAAAAGGCGCCCACGGCCCGCCGCGCGAGGGACAACGGCAACCCCGGCAGTGCCGCAGCGAGTCCCAGCAACACGCTGACTGCCGCCGCCATGATCAGCGCGAATCGCATGCCGCCCCGCACGTCCGCTCTCGCCGCCACCGATCTCTCAGGCAGTGCACCGAAGCAGGCGCGCCAGACCGGCGGCAACAGGTACATCGCCGCCAACAGCGCACCCCCGAGCAGGACGACCAGCGCCCATGGTGCGCCGGCCTCGAGCATCCCGATACCGAGCAGCCACTTGCTGACGAAACCCGATAACGGCGGCACGCCCACGAGTCCGAGGGCGGCGATCACGAACACCGCCGTGGTCACGGGCATGCGCCGGCCGATGCCGTCCAGCTCGGATACCCGCCGGATCCCGGCACGACGCGCGAATGCCCCTGCACAGAAGAACAACGCACCCTTCAGGAACGCGTGGTGGCTGATATGGACCAGCGCGCCAACGGTCACCGCCGGCGCAAGCAGCGAGACCGCCAGCAATACATAGGCCATCTGGCTGATCGTGGACCACGCCAGCCGGCGCTTCAGGTCATCCTCGCCGACGGCCTGGACGGCGGCCAGCAACACCGATACCGAGGCAATCACCGCCAGCCACGGCCCGACACCCAGCGAGCGCGTCAACTCGACGCCGAAAACTTCGAAGACGACGCGCAGGATGCCGAAGCACCCGGCCGCCACCATGACCCCGGACAGCAGCGCGGAAAACGAAGCCGGGGCAGCGGGGTGAACATCAGGCACCCACCCATGCAGCGGCATCAGGGCTGCCTTGACCCCGAAGCCGCCGATGAAGGACCAGAACGCAAGGCGCAGCAACGTGGGATCCATGTCGGCGTCCAGCAGGCCGCCCGGTGCGAAAGGCCGATCACCCGCGAGGTAGAAGCTGACGATGACGCCGAGCAACACGGCGCTGCCGCCGACCAGGATGTAGACGATGTACTTCAGGCCGGCACGCATGGCCTTCGGTGTCTCGTCGTGGATGACGAGCGGGTAAGTGAGGAGAGAAAACAGTTCGTAGAAGACCAGCAGAGTGAGCAGGTTGCCCGCATAAGCCACGCCGAGCATCAGTCCCTGGCAGAGCATCAGGAAGCCGTAATAACGCGCCAGCCGGCCGCGTGGCGGCAGGTACGCGGCGGCATAGACCAGCGCCAGCAGGAACAGCAACGAGAGGGTCGCGGCGAACAGCGCACCCAGCGCGTCCACCCGCAGGTGCAGCCAGACTTGGGGCGTCAACTGCAAGAGCGGCAACTCCAGCGGCACCGCGTCCAGGGCGCCCGGGAGCAACGCCACCGTCAGCAGGCAGGTGGCGATGGAGATTGCACCGAGCGCCCGGTTGCGCCAACGCGCACCGCGGCGCTCCAGCGGCACCGCGAGCGCACCGCCCACGGCGGGCAGGAGGATAGCCAGCAGCGGCAGGAAGCTCATGGCGTCGTGTGTATTCATCGCTTCACAACCCCGCCACGAAACGCACCGCGGCCTGCGCCAGGGAGAAAGGCAGCCAGGAAATCCGCATGCTGATGCCCAGCAGCAGCACATAGGCCGCCGCAACCAGGGTCGGGACCAGCAGCAGCGCCTCGGCCTCGCGAATCGGTGCGGACTCGGCCGCAGATGGACGGAACCACGCCAGGTAAACGATCGGCAGCCAGTAGGCGGCGTTCAGGAGCGCGCTCAGAATCATCAGCAACACGAACCACCACTCGCCGGCCTGCAGCGCGCCGAGCGACAGGTACCACTTGGTCACGAAGCCGGCGAACAGCGGCACACCGATGAAGCTCAGTGCGGCGATGGTGAAAGCTCCCATCGTCCACGGCATGGTCCGCCCGATGCCCGCCAACTGGTGCACCTGGGTCTTGCCGCTGCTGCGCTCGATCGCGCCGGCGACGAAAAACATCGTGATCTTGGCGAAGGCCTGGTTGGCGATGTGCACGACCGCTGCCAGTGCCGCCAAGGGGGTCAGCAGGGCTGCGCCGAGCACGATATAGGACAACTGGCTGATCGTGGAGTACGCCAGCCGACGCTTGAGATTATCCTGCGCCAGCGCAATCAGCGACGCCGCGACGATGGTGAATGCGGCGACCCAGGCCAGCCAGCTTGCGTAACCGAGCTCGGCCAGCAGATCGACGCCGAAGATGTTGTGGATTACGCGCAGGATGCCGAACACACCGGCTTTCACCACCGCCACCGCATGCAGCAGCGCGCTCACGGGGGTCGGCGCCACCATGGCCGCAGGCAACCAGCCGTGCAAGGGCATGATGGCCGCCTTTACGCCGAAGCCCCCGATCAACGTCACGAAAGTCGCCAGCAACAGTCCGTCGCCCGCGGCCGCGGGCAGCACGCCGGCATGACTGAAGCTGAGCGTGCCGGCGAGAGACTGAACGAGGATCATGCCGAGCAGCAGGGCCGCGCCGCCCAGCAGCGTGTACGCGAGGTACTTGCGACCGGCGCTGAGCGCTTCAGGCGTCTCGTCGTGCACCACCAACGGGTAAGTGCAGATCGTCAGCATCTCGTAGAACAGGAACAACGTGAGCAGGTTTTCGGCGAAGGCGATGCCGACCGTGGTCGATACGCACAGCGCGAAAAAACCGAAAAACCGCACCCGCGCATGCCGCCCTTTCATGTAGCCGATGGCGTAGACCGTGGTCAGCACCCAGAGCGTGGACGAGACAAGAGCGAAGAACATCCCGAGCGCATCGGCGCGGAAACTGATGCCGACCCCGGGCAGGAACTCGAGGACCTCGAAGACATAGACCTTGCCGGCAAGACTGCCGGGCAGCAGTGAAAGAATGACAATGAACTTCGTGACCGCCGCGCCGAGCGCGAGCACTCGGCGCCAGAGCGCGCGTGCGCCCAGCAGAAAGATGAGCACCGCACAACCGAACGAGATCGCCGGCGCCAGCACGACACGCAGATCGACGACGTCCATGATCTCAGCCTCCCCCGGGGAACCGGGCGATGGCCGGACCGATCAACATGGCCGGCCAGCGACCGAGCAACCCGCCGGCAAGGCACAGCACGGCAAGCACCAGCACCGGCAGCAGCATTGCGGCCGGTGCCTCGCGTGCCGACAACATCCCGACTTCGGACGGGGACCGGAAGTAGAACGCGTTCAGGATCCTGATGTAATAGACGAAGATCAGCACCGCGCCGGCCAGGAGCACGACAGCAAACCCCGGCCGGCCCGCATCGAGTGCGCCGAGCGCGATGTACCACTTGCCGGGGAAGCCGGCGGTCGGCGGCAACCCGACGATCGAGAACACGCCCACCGCCAATGCCAGGCAGGTCCACGGCATCACGTGTCCGACGCCGCGCAAGGCGTGCAGCGTGCGGCGACCCGTCTGGTGAATGATCGCGCCGGCGGCCAGGAACAGCGTGGCCTTGATGATCGCGTGATTGGCGATGTGGATGCCCGCGCCGGTCATGGCCCGCTCGTTGGCCAACCCGATGCCGAGGACGATGTAGCCGATATTGGAAATGGTCGAGTACGCCAGCATCAGCTTGATGTCCTGCTGGAACAGCGCGAACAGCGCACCCGCGACGATCGAGAGCGCGCCGAGCCAGGCCAGGATTTCGTACATCGGCGCCAGCCGCACGGCCTCGGCGGCGGCGAACATCGGGTACACGCGCAACAGCCCGAAGACGCCGACCTTCACGACCAGCGCCGAGAGGATCGCGCTGACCGGGCTTGGGGCGCTGGCATGGGCGTCAGGCAGCCAGGCATGCATGGGAAACAGCGCTGACTTCACCATCAGGCCGGCGGTCAAGCCGGCCAGGGCGAGCAGAATCGGCGCCGGCGCCTCGGCCGTCGCAAGCCGCGCAGCGATGTCGGCCATGTTCAGACTGCCGGTCAATGCATGCAGAACACCAATGCAGAACAGGATGAGCGCTGATGAAACCGCGCCGGCTATCAGGTACTTGAACGCTGCAAGCGGCGCGATTCTTCCGCCGGCGACCGCCACCAGCGCGTAGCTGGACACGGAGACGATTTCCATGAACACGAACAGGTTGAAGAGGTCGCCGGTCGTGACGAAGCCGATCAGCCCTCCCAGGTTGATCAGCAACAGGCTGTAGTACCAGGGAAGGCGTGCTTCGCGCAGCGCGACGCGCATGTACGGGCCGGAGTACACCAGCACGAGGCCGGCGACCAGGGCGATGACGACCGCTGCGGCACTGAACTCGTCGAAGCGCAACTCGATGCCGTACGGTCGCGCCCACCCGCCAAGCGGATACGAGAACGGACCCTCCAGCACCACCCGTCGCGTGAGCCCCACCGTGGCTGCCAGCACCCACGCCGTCACGGCGAGCGCCCAGGGCCGGGCCAGGCCGGGATGACGCCGCGCGATGGCGGGCGTCAGCGCGCCGGCCACCAGCGGCACCCCGGCCGCCAGGGGCAGCCAGAGATCCATCACTCGACCCCTTTGAGCTCGTCGGCTTCGATCGTGCCGCAGCGCCGGTAGATCTCGACGATCAGGCCCAGCGCCAATGCGGTGATGCTGAGCGCGACGACGATTCCCGTCAGGATCAGGGCATGTGGCAAAGGGCTGGCGAACGGACCCGTCGTGTCGTCCGAGATGATTGGCGCGGCGCCGAAGTCGACCATGCCGGAGGTGACTATGAAGGCGAACACCGCCGTCTCCATGATGTTGAGGCCGAGAAGCTTCTTGATCAGGTTCTGCTTGGCGAGAACGACGTAGAGGCCGATGCAGAACAAGGCGACGAAGGCCGCGTAGTCGATGTTCAGCCAGAGTCCGACCATTTCAGTCGCCCCGCATGTGCTGGAACAGTCCGAGAATGATGACGGCGCTGCCGATGGCGATCCCCAGCTCGAGGGCGATCATCATCAGCGTGCGGACGGGCCCGAGTGCCGTGCCCGGAAAACCCAGCAGGAATCCTGTCAGGAACACGCCCAGCCCGGCGACGGCGGCGAAAGTCAGCGGCGCCGCCGCCTGGAGCCAGACGGCGACCGCCGGCGGCAGCAGCGGGTCGCGCGGCCCGCGGCCAAAGACCACGCTCAGCATCATCAACAGGGCGCCGAGAATCACGCCGCCCTGGAATCCGCCGCCGGGATGGACATGGCCCTTGAAGATCACGAAGGCGCCGAATAGGGCGATGAACGGCGCCGTGCAGCGAATGATGAAGGCCACCACCGGGCTGATGGGACGGCCTGCAGGTCCGGGCGAATCGTTCCGCCCGCCGGATTCACGGAGCCGCTGTCCTGGCGGTAACGAACTTACACCGGTCAGCGCGGCGAGCGCCGCAAAGATCACCATCACCTCGCCGAAAGTGTCGAAGGCGCGATAGTTCAGCAACACGCCCGTGACCAGGTTGGCGGCGCCCGATGCCTCCGCTCCCTCCTTGACGTAGTGTGACGCGACATGGGTATGCACCGGCGCCGTCGGATCACCTGGCCGGGGCAGGCCGGCGACACCCGCGAGCATCGGCACTGCGGCCGCGAGCAGGACGATCACGATCAGCACCCGGTTCATTTTTCACGCCGCCGTGTGCGGCCGATGGCCAGCAGCACCAGGATCGTCGTGACCCCGGCGCCGATCGCCGCCTCTGTCATCGCCACGTCGGGAGCGCCGCGATGCTGCCACAACAGGCACATCACGAGGCTGTAGCCGGAGAAGATGATGGCTGCAGCAACCAGGTCCTTGCTGCGGGCCACGGCGAGCGCCATGCCGATCAGCAGTGCCAACATCACGAGGTCGAAGCCCTGGCTCATTCGTCTCCCTCCTGCGATTCGGTCCAGGGCGCCAGCCCGGTGCCATGGGCCGCCCGCGCCAATGCATGCCCGGCGGTCGGGCTGGAAATGAGCACCAGCACCAGCAAGACGATGATTTTCAGCGCCTCGGGATGGGGAGCGACGTAGATCGCCAGCCCCAGCAGAATGGCCCCGGCCCCAACGGTGTCGCACTTCGTTGCGGCATGCGCACGGGAATAGAAATCCGGCAAGCGCAATAAACCCAGTGTGCCCGCCAGGAAAAACACGCCGCCAAGCGTCGCCAGCGCGACGGTCAAGGACGATACGATCCAGCCGCTCACCGCTGCCAACCTCCTGTCAGCCGGCCCGTCTCGAGGAACCGCGTGGCGGCTATGGTGATGCCAAAATTCAGCAGGCCGTAGACCAGCGCGACGTCCAGCAGGAGACTGCGTTCGAAGGCCAGCCCCAGCAGCACCAGCACGAGCAGTGCCTTGGTGCCGATCACGTTCGTCGCCAGTATCCGGTCCACCGCGGTCGGACCGGCGAAGGCGCGCCACACGCAGGCGGATGCATTGATCAGCAAGAAGGTCCCCAAGCCCCAGAAGAAGGCGTTCATGCGCTCGCCTCCGGCTCGAAGATCCGTGCGATGCGCTTCTCCAGGGCACCGTCCTGCAAACGCTGCGCACAGGCCTCGTCAAGGCAGTGCACGAGAAACACGCCGTCCTCGACATCGACGGTCAAGGTGCCGGGGGTCAAGGTGACGGCATTGGCAAAGGCCACCCGGGAGACGGGACGACGCAAGCGGCTGCGACAGATCACCAGGCGCGGGCTGATTGGGAGGCGCGGATCGGCCACGATCCGCACGACATGCAGCGCGGACATGAACACCGCAGCGCTGAAGACCGGCAGCGTCCGCAACAAGGCAAGCCATTGGCGAGCCGTTATGCGCGGAACTTGGCCGGCCCAGAGGAACCTGGCGGACCAGGCGCCCAGCAACAGGGACAGGGCGGCGCCGAGCAGCAAGTCGGCGGGCGACAGCGAAGCGGAAATCACCAGCCAGAAAGCGAAGATTACCGTGCTTGCCCCCAGCACACGAGATACCAGTGAGCCCGTGCCCCAAGGGCCGCGCGCACCCTGCCGGACATGAGTTCCGCTCGCCTGCATGCTCTGGACTCCGGCGGCGCCTTAGGCCCGGTCCAGGGCGATGCCCTCCCTGGCCCGGACGGTCTTCAGGCCTCTCTAATCCTATAGTCCAGGGCGCACGCTCCTGCCATGACCCGCGTCAAGCCAAGAGATGCTCAGGGGGCGAAATACGTCGGCGACGCCGGCCCGACAGGCAATCCCAGCACGAAGACCCAGAGAAAGAAAAACGCGGTCCAGCAGACCAGCAGGGCGACCGAGTACGGCAGCATCATGGAGATCAGCGTGCCGATGCCCGCCTTCGGCACGTAGCGGGCGGCGAAGGCCATGATCAGACCGAAATAACTCATCATCGGCGTGATGATGTTGGTGGTCGAATCGCCGATCCGGTAGGCCGCCTGGATCACTTCGGGGCTGTAGCCGAGCAGCATCAGCATCGGCACGAAGATCGGCGCGGTCACCGCCCACTGCGCGGAGGCCGAGCCGAGCATGAGATTGACGAAGCCGCACATGAGGATGAAGAACACGAACACCAGCGGTCCGGTCAGGCCGATCGAGGTGAGGAATTCGGCGCCCGTCACGGCCGTGACCGCGCCCAGGTTCGTCCAGGAGAAGAACGCCACGAACTGCGCCGCGAAGAACACGAGCACCATGTAGAGACCGAGCGTGCTCATGGCGCCCGCCATCGCGTCGATGACGTCGCGGTCGCTGCGCATCGTGCCCACCACCGCGCCATAGGTGATCCCCGGCACGAGAAAGAATACGAAGATGATGGCGACGAAGCCGCGCAGGAAAGGCGAGCCCTTGATGGCCCCCGTCTCGGGATTGCGCAGCACGGCGCCCTCGGGTACCACCAGCAGCGCAATCAGCCCCACCATCAGCAATGCCGCCAGGCCGGCGTACCGCAGCCCGCGGCGCTCCGTGTCGGACAATCCCTCCATGCTGCTCATGTCGTCCGCGACCAGCTTCGCCTGGCTGCGGTCGTAAGGGCCCAGCGCCGGCTCGACGATCTTCAGGCTGATCAGGCTGACGACCAGCACGACCACGAAGGTGCTGCCGATCATGAAAAACCAGTTGGCCGTCGCGTCCACCAGGTATTCCGGCGCGATGAGCCTTGCCGCCTCCTGGGTGATGCCGGCGAGCAGCGGATCGACGGTTCCCACCAGCAGGTTGGCGCTGTAGCCACCGGAGACGCCGGCGAACCCCGCCGCAAGCCCGGCAAGCGGGTGACGGCCGAGCGAGTAGTAGATCATCGCCGCCAGCGGCACCAGCACCACGTAGCCCATCTCGGACGCCGTGTTCGACAGCACGGCGGCGAACACGATGGTCACGGTCACCATGCTCGGGCTCGCGTTCAGCACCATGGCGCGCACGGCCGCCGTGAGCAGGCCCGAGCGCTCTGCCACGCCGACGCCCAGCATGGCCACCAGCACCGTGCCGAGCGGGACGAAGCTGGTGAAGTTGGTGACCAGGTTCTGCACGATGCGGCGGAAGCCCTCGGCGTTCAACAGGCTGACGACCCGGATCATGCCGTCGGCCGCGCGGCCCGCGGCGCCCTCCGGACGCGGATCGGGAACGGCCACCCCGAGGGCCCCCATCAGGCCGCTGAACAGCACCACGCTCAGCGCGAACAGGGCGAACAGAGTCACCGGGTGCGGCAGGGCGTTGCCCAGCCATTCCACCACCCGCAGGAAACGCGTGATCCGGCTGGGGACGGGTTCTTCCGTCTGCTCGGGACGGTGATTTCCGTTCGGATCGGGCGTTTTCGACACCGGCAATGTCCCGCTGGGCAAAAAGAGCACGTATTCTAAGGGATGCGGGATACCGACGCCCGCATACCGGCCGCGCAGTCGCCGGGCATCCATGGAGCCGGGCCCAGCGAAGGGTCGAATGACGCGTAATGAGAGGGAGAAACCATCCGTGCCTGTCTTGATCGCCTCGCTAGCTGCTCTCGTCATCGGCGCATTCATCGTCTCGGGCCGGGCGGGCCTGACCATGCTGGGCGTGGCGACGGTGGCGGTGGCGGCGATGTTCGCCTGGACCTGGCACACCGGTCCGGGCGTCGAGATCAGAGAAGACGCGATCCCCGTCGCCCAGGTCGAAATCCTGGACATGCGCAAGCGGGGCAACACGACGGACTACCTGATTCGCAACAACAGCGACCGCTGGACGCTGACGCGCATGGACACGGAACGGTACGCCCGCAACGAAGACGGCGCGGTGATCGATCGCAAGACGTTCAGCCACATCATCGAAGTGCCGCCGGGGGAGGCGCAGTGGGAGACCCTGCGATTCTTCGGCCTGGAAATCGGGCTGGAATACGAGCTGCGCATCGTGGGCACGGAAGGCTCGCGCAAAACCCATGAATAGCGACCGACCCGACAGCTTGACCCCTTCCCCGCCGCGTGCGGACACGCGATAGAATCGCCGGCATGGCTAGGATCATGGTCCTGCAACACGTCGCCGCCGAGCCGCTCGGGCTGCTCGACCCCATGATCCGCGCCCGCGGACATCGCATCCGGTATGTCAATTTCCAGCGCGACCCGCATGCCTCGCCCGAACTGGCGCAATATGACGCGCTCGTGGTGCTGGGCGGGCCCATGCAGGTCACGGACACGCACCTTCATCCGCACCTGAAGACGGAATTCCGCCTCATCGAACAAGCCCTCGCGCTCAGGATCCCGGTGCTCGGCATCTGCCTCGGCGCGCAGCTGCTCGCCCACGTGCTCGGCGCACGTGTCGGCCCGGCCGCGCGCCCGGAGATCGGCTGGCACCGGATCCGGACACTTGCGCCGGCCGCGACGGACCCGGTGCTGCATCCGATGGCCGCGGACCAGGCCGTGTTCCAGTGGCACAGCTACGGGTTCGACATTCCTTCCGGCGCGGTCCATCTCGCGGAAAGCGACGATTGTCCGGGCCAGGCGATGGTGTACGACGAAGTGGCATGGGGCTTCCAGTTCCACCTCGAACTGGACGAACACCTGATCCGGCGCTGGATGAACTCGCCCGACTACCTGGCCGATCTCGCCGCCTCCGGGCTCGGACAGACGCCCAGGCGCATCCTCGATGAAACCCGTCATTTCCTGTCCGACACCCGCATGCTCGCCGAACGCGTGTTCGGCAACTGGCTCGCGCGACTCGGCGCGGGCGGCACGCGACGCGTCCTGCCTTCGCGCTGACCGGGTCACGCTATTCAACGCATGGCCGCACAACCCGCCGGATTGCCGGAATCGCCGCGCGAGTTCCTCGGCGTGTTCCGTTACAGTCGCCGCGCCCTCGGGCTCGTCTGGAGCACCAGCCGCCTGCTGACGGTGATTCTCGGGGTCGTGACGGTGCTGGGGGGCGTGCTGCCCGCCGCCATCGCATGGTTCGGCGCGCAGATCATCGACGCGGTCGTCGCCGCAGCGCGGCTCTACGAGGAGAGCGGCGCGACCGAATACCGCGAAGTCATGCGACTGGTGGTCATCGAGGGGCTGCTCGTCGCGGCGCTCGCGGGGACGCAGCGGGCGCTGTCGGCCTGCCAGTCGCTGCTCCGTGCCCAGCTCGGCCAGCGCGTCAATGTGATGATCCTGGACAAGGCGCTGGAACTGGAACTGGCGCAGTTCGAGGACTCCGAGTTCTACGACAAGCTGACCCGTGCCCGGCGCGAGGCCTCCAGCCGGCCGCTGTCGCTGGTGATGCGTACCTTCGGCCTGGGCCAGAACGGCGTCTCGCTGGTCAGCTACGGGGTGCTCCTCGCGCAGTTCTCGCCGTGGGCGGTGCTGGTGCTGGTGCTGGCCGGTCTTCCCGCCTTCCTCGCGGAAGCGAAGTTCTCCGGCGACGCGTTCCGCCTGTTCCGCTGGCGCTCACCCGAGACGCGCATGCAGGTCTACCTGGAGACCGTGCTGGCGCGCGAGGATCATGCAAAAGAGGTCCAGCTGTTCGGTCTCGGCCCGAAACTGCTGGATCGATACCGGAAGATCTTCGCCACGCTCTACCGCGAGGACCGCAACCTCACCCTGCGCCGCGACGGCTGGGGCTTCGTGCTCGGGCTGGTCGGCACCCTGACGCTCTACGGCGCCTACGCCTGGGTGGCGATGACCACCATCCTCGGACGCATCACGCTGGGCCAGATGACGATGTACATGATGCTGTTCCGCCAGGGCCAGTCGGCCGTGTCCGCCATTCTCTCGGCGATCGGCGGCATGTACGAGGACAATCTCTACCTTTCGACGCTCTACGAATATCTCGAGACGCCCGTGCGCAGGCGCAAGGCGCGCGACGCAGGAACCCGTGGACCCGATCCGGCCGACGGTATCCGCTTCGAGAAAGTCTCGTTCACTTACCCGGGCGCGGAATCTCCCGCCCTGAAGGACATCGACCTGCATATCCGCCCCGGGGAATCGCTGGCGCTCGTGGGCGAAAACGGTTCCGGCAAGACGACGCTCATCAAGCTGTTGTCACGGCTCTACACGCCGAGCTCGGGACGTATCCTGCTCGACGGGATGGACCTGCAGGGCTGGGATGAAACCGTGCTGCGGGAACGCATCGGCGTCATTTTCCAGGACTTTGCGCGCTACCAGCTCAAGGTCGGGGAGAATATCGGCGCCGGCGACGTGCGGCACTTCGAGGACGAAGACCGCTGGAGGGAAGCCGCGACGGCCGGGATGGCGCTGCCCTTCATCGAGACGCTGCCGGAGGGCTTCGATGCGCAGCTCGGCAAGTGGTTCAAGGCCGGACGCGAGCTCTCCGGCGGCCAGTGGCAGAAAATAGCCCTCGCGCGCGCCTTCATGCGCTCCGGCGCCGACATCCTGGTGCTGGACGAGCCGACCGCGGCGATGGATGCGGCGGCGGAAGCGACCATCTTCGAACACTTCCGCGACCTGACCCGGAATCGCATCGCCATTCTCATATCGCACCGCTTCTCGACCGTGCGCATGGCCGACCAGATCATCGTCATCGAGTCGGGACGCATCATCGAGAGGGGCCGCCACGAAGAGCTCATGGCGCTGGACGGCCGTTACGCGCGGCTCTTCTCGCTGCAGGCGCGCGGCTACCGCTGAACGAAGCCGGCGGCGCGCATTTTCTCCACGGCGATGCAGCTGCAGTTGCGCCCGGCGGACTTCGCGGCGTACAGGGCCTGGTCGGCGGCGCCCAGCAACTCGCGCCGGCTCAGGCCGGGCCGCATCGCGGCGATGCCCGCGCTGAGGGTCACCACCACGCCCGGCACGACCGAGTCCCAGTCGTGGGTCGCCACGGCGACCCTGATCTTCTCGCAGGCCTCCCGCGCCGCTTCCATCCTGGCCTGCGGGAAACACAGCAGGAACTCCTCGCCGCCGTAGCGCGCAATGACATCGGTGTCCCGGCAATTCATCCGGAAGATCGTCGCCACCGCCTTGAGCACCTCGTCGCCGGCATCGTGCGAGAAGTCGTCGTTGATGCGCTTGAAGTGATCGAGATCGACCAGCGCGATCGCGAAGTCGAGGCGATAACGCTCGAACTCGCCGAGCCGCTCCTCGAGGTATTCGTCGGCATAACGCCGGTTGTGCAGCCCGGTGAGCGGATCGTGGGTGGCGATCAATTCGAGTTCGCGCGTCTTGGCCTGCAGCTCACGGGTGCGCTTCTCCACGCGCGCCTCGAGGCGCGTCCGGATCCGGGCCAGTTCCATGAGGGAAATCATTCCCAGCGTCATCACGAGCAGCAAGAGACCCACTGCGGACGGCTCCATCCGGTTCATCACCAGGGCCACGAGGATGCCGCCGAGGCCGGCCCCGGATTCGACGATGAAGGCGAAAGGGCTGAATGCGGTGGCGGCGCGATGTTCCGCGAGCGTGAGGAAAATGCGCATGCCGACATCGTTGAGCGTCTGCATGCCGAGCAACAGCAACAGCAGGGTCGCGACATCCACGAGACCGATCGAGGCGAGCGGTACCGCCCCGCCGATGCGCTGGTACACGAGCCCGCAGACCAGCACCATGAGACTCATCAGGCCGGCGTTATGCAGCGCGGCCGTCAGCACGTCGATAAAAGAGCGGCCGCCCCACAACCGGTGCCAGGGATACAGAAAGGATGCGACGCCGCTGATCCAGGCGGCCGCCACCGGGCCGAGCACGAGAATGCTGCCGACCTGCGCGATCCGGTCGAAGGACACGTAGCCGACGCGCGGGTGCATGTACCCCATGAAGATGGTGAACAGGCTGTAAGCGATGAAGAACGCGACCAGGCCGGGGCCTGCCGATTCGGGAAGGATGCCCACGCGGGTGATGGCGAAGCCGAGCGCCGTGACGGCCACGGCGAACAGGATCGCCGAGTAGACCAGCAGCGGATAGCGGAACACCTTCCGCAGCAGCCCGCCGCCGGGATCGCGTGATGCGCCTTCGGGTCGATCTGCCAAAACCGCGACCTCAGCCTGCCAGGAACCGGGCGAGCAAGGGTAGCAGGAAGGCCGTCAACAGGCCCGCCATGCCGAGTCCGAGCCCGGCGAACGCCCCGGCCCGCAGGCCGATGGTCAGCGCGTGGGCCGTGCCGAAACCGTGTGCGGCGATCCCCAGCGCGAAGCCCTGGGCGCGCTCATCGTGGATCCCCGCGAGCCGGAACAGCGGCCCGGCCGCCACGGCCCCCACCGCGCCGGTGACCAGCACGATGCCGGCGGCGAGCGAGGGCAACCCGCCGATCTGCTCGGCGATGCCCATCGCGATCGGCGTGGTGACGGACTTGGGGGCCAGGGACAGCAGGGTCTCGCCGCGCGCACCCAGCAACCAGGCCACGCCGATCGCGCTGCCCACGGCGACGGCGACGCCCGCCACGCAGGCCAGCAGCAACGGCCAGAGCAGCTGGCGCACCTGGCGCAGGTTGTCGTACAGCGGGATCGCCAGCGCCACGGTGGCCGGGCCCAGCAGGAAATGGATGAACTGCGCGCCCTCGAAGTAGGTGTCGTAGGACGTGCCCGTCAGCAGCAGCAGGCTGATCAGCACCAGCATCGCGACCAGCACCGGGTGCACCAGCGGGTTGCCGTTCAGCTTGCGGTTCAGCCAGACCCCGCCGAGGTACGCCACCAGCGTGAGCGTGAGCCACAGCAGCGGCGCCGCGGCGAGATACACCCAGATGTCGCCGAACTCAGGCATTCCGGCTCGCCTCCGGCCCTGGCCCCGGGCCGGGCTCGCGGCCATGTTCCGGCCCGTATTGGGGCGGGGCGCGTCGTCCCACCAGCCAGCCCACCAGCAACATGGTGCTCAGCGTGCTGACCACGATCGCCACGAGGATGGGCAGCCAGTCGGCTGCGAGCCGTGGCCCATGCGTCACCAGTCCCACACCCGCGGGCACGAAGAACAGCGTGAGGTAGCCGAGCAGCCCGGTGCCGGCGCGGCGCAGCGACTCGCCAGGCCCGCCGGCGAGCACCAGCCCGGCGAGCAGGATCACCATCCCGGCCACCGGGCCGGGCACGGGCACGCCGAGCAGCCGGACGAGCATCTCGCCCGCGAGCTGGCAGAGGAAGATCAGTGCGAGGCCTTGCAGCATAGCGGCGAAGCATAACCGCGTGGCGCGCTACGTGGCGACCATCGGGCCGAGCGGAACAGCCGAAGCCGGCGACGACAAAGATCGGGCTAGAGGCGCCACTCGAAGTTCACCAGCGCCTCGCTCTGCCGCCACAATTCCGCAGCGAGCTGTCGATCAAGCGCATAGGCGGCCACCCTGGCATCACCGACCGGGCCGCGCGCCTCCTGCATTCTTTGCGGCCCGTAGTAAGCGCCGCGCTTCGCCTCGGCACCGGCAGCCGCAAGTACCGTGGGCACTGCGCCCTGCGAGGATGACTGGGCGAACAGGGGATTGGTCAACTTGTAGAGCGCGTTCAGGAATCCCTTCGGTCCGGTGCTTTGCAGCCGGGTGTCGGAATAGCCGGGGTGGCAGGCGATACAGATCGCCTTCCTGCCGGCGGCTTTCAACCGTCGATCGAGCTCCAGTGCGAACACGATGTTGGCCGCCTTGCTCTGGATGTAGGCCCGGGTCGGGTCGTATTTCTTCTCGGACATCAGGTCATCGAGATCGAGCACGCCCAGTCGATGCACCAGGCTCGAAACCACGACCACCCGGCCCTCGGCGGCTTCAACGTGATCGATCAAGAGACCGGCCAACAGGAAATGGCCCAGGTGATTGGTGCCCACCTGCATCTCGAAGCCGTCCACGGTTCTCGATTCGGGCGTCTGCATCACGCCGGCGTTATTGATCAGCCCGTGCAGCTTGTCGTACTTCTCTCGAATCGTGGCGGCTGCTTGCCGGATGGACGACAGGTCGCTCAGGTCGAGTTCCACCACGTCGATGCTGCCGCGCGCTTCCTTCCGGAGTTGCTCAGCGGCATCCTCTCCCTTTGCGACCGAGCGGCACGCGAGGACGAGATCGGCGCCTGCCCCGGCCAGGTGCCTGGCCGCATCGAAGCCGATCCCCGAGTTCCCGCCGGTGATGAGGTAACGCCTGCCATGCAGATCCGGCAGCTGGGTCACTCGCCAGTCAGAAAAACCGCTATCGACGATTCTCGTCGGCTTCTTGCCCGAGTTCATGGGTTCAGGTTCTCCTGATCAGGTGGGCCAAAATACCGGGAAATCCCCCATCGCGCATGGCTCGGATTACGGAAGTACGGTCAAAGGCGGCGAGGTTGCCTTAGTCCCAATTTGGGACTATGATTTCTCCATGCGAATCATTGCTCTCTCGACGCTGAGAAAATTCTGGGAGAGTTCACCTTCCTACGCAGACTCTATCGAGCCCGGAACGGCCTGGTACAGAGAAACTCTCAAGGCCGATTGGTCCACTCCCAACGAGGTAAAGGCTCAATTTTCCAGCGCAAGCATCCTGCGAGATGGTCGTGTCGTCTTTAACATCGCGGGAAACAAGTATCGAGTGGTAGTTTGGATCAATTACGCATACCGCGTCGTCTATATCCGCTTCGTCGGAACACACGAGCAGTATGACGCCATCGATGCACAGACAATTTGAGGTGTCTTATGGAAATCCGTCCCGTCAAAACAGAAGCTGACTACGAAGCCACCCTGAAGGAAATCGAAGGTCTCATGGCTGTTGAGGCTGGCTCGTCCGAAGGGGATCGGCTGGATGTACTTGTCACACTCGTTGAAGCATACGAACGTGAGCACTATCCAATAGATTTCCCCGATCCAATAGAAGCTCTCAAGTTCCGAATGGAGCAGCAAGGCCTTAGCGTTGAAGACCTCGTTCCGGTGATTGGCCGTAAGAATCGGGTCTACGAAGTTTTGGCCCGTAAGCGGCCTCTGACCCTCCGCATGATTGAGGGGCTGCACGAGACATTCTCAATCCCTGCGGAAAGCTTGTTGAAGCGCAGCGCTCACCGTAGCAATCACGCGACCTAGCGCTGGAGAGTTGGCGACATCAAACACAAAATTTCTTAAAGACCCGGATCCGGCGACAAAAATCGCCCCGGGGCCGGTCACCTGGGCCAGCTTGCCCACCCGGTTCCAGGTCATGCCGAGGTCCTGGACAGAGATTCCGTCGGCGGCAATGCAGCGGCAACGAACGCGCACACCTCACGCGCCAGGCATCTGAGCCCAGCGGGAGGTGTGCGCGGTCGGTGCCGCGGTCAGGGAAGAAGCGGGCCCGACGAACGCCGGGCCGCCCGCTAGCGCTTCATCGAGTCGAAGAAGTCGGCATTGACCTTCGTGTCCTGCAGCTTGGAGAGCAGGAACTCGATGGCGGCCAGCTCGTCCATCGGGTGCAGGAGCTTGCGCAGGATCCACATCTTCTGCAGCTCGTCCGGCGCGGTCAGCAGGTCCTCGCGACGCGTGCCCGAGCGGTTGATGTTCATCGCCGGGAAGATGCGCTTCTCGGCGATGCGCCGGTCGAGGTGGATCTCGAGGTTGCCGGTGCCCTTGAACTCCTCGTAGATGACGTCGTCCATGCGCGAGCCGGTGTCGATCAGCGCCGTGGCGAGGATCGTCAGGCTGCCGCCTTCCTCGATGTTGCGCGCGGCGCCGAAGAAGCGCTTGGGGCGATGCAGCGCATTCGCGTCGACGCCGCCCGTCAGCACCTTGCCGGAGGAGGGAATGACGGTGTTGTAGGCGCGCGCCAGGCGCGTGATCGAGTCGAGCAGGATCACGACGTCTTTCTTGTGCTCGACGAGGCGCTTGGCCTTCTCGATGACCATCTCGGCGACCTGCACGTGGCGGGTGGCCGGCTCGTCGAAGGTCGAGGAGATGACTTCGCCGCGTACTGTGCGGCTCATTTCCGTGACTTCTTCCGGACGCTCATCGATGAGCAGCACCATCAGGTAGCATTCCGGGTGGTTGGCGGCGATGCTCTGCGCGATGTTCTGCAGCAGCATCGTCTTGCCGGCCTTCGGCGGCGACACGATGAGGCCGCGCTGGCCTTTGCCGACCGGCGCCACCAGGTCGATGATCCGCGCCATGAGGTCTTCGCGGCTGCCGTTGCCCTGCTCCATGCGCAGCCGTTCGTTGGGGAACAGCGGCGTGAGGTTCTCGAACAGCACCTTGTGGCGCGCGCTCTCGGGAGAGTCGTAGTTGATTTCCCCGACCTTCAGCAGCGCGAAATAGCGCTCGCCCTCTTTCGGGGGCCGGATCAGCCCGGAGACGGTGTCGCCGGTGCGCAGGCTGAAGCGGCGGATCTGGCTGGGGCTGACGTAGATGTCGTCGGGACCGGCCAGGTAGGAGCCGTCGGCGAAGCGCAGGAAGCCGAAGCCGTCCTGCAGGATCTCGAGCACCCCGTCGCCGTAGATATCCTCGCCCTTGCGGGCGTGCGCCTTGAGGATCGAGAAGATGATGTCCTGCTTGCGCGAGCGGGCCAGGCTGTCGAGCCCCATCGACTCGGCGAGAGCCACCAGTTCGTGCGCCGGGCGGCTCTTGAGCTCCGCCAGGTTCATCGCGTTCTTGGTGCGCTCGAGGTCTTCCTGGGAAATGACCTCGACCTCGTCGAAGTCCGGCAGCATGTCCGGATGATGACGGTCCCCGCCGCCGCCGCCGCCACCCCCGCCGCCACTCTTGCGACGGCGTGGTTTCTTGCGCCCGCCGTCGCGAGGATTGCGGTGTCCGGATTGTGGGTTCCCCCCCTGGGGGCCATCGTTTCTCGTGCCGTCAGAGGCCATATCGTTTTTTCCGACCGTGGTTACGGTTTTTATCCAGTTTTTGGGCCGGACGGCCCGACAGACCCGTCAAATGTGCTGGTCCAGGAACTCGATGAGCTGCTTCTTGCTCAGGGCGCCGACCTTCTGGGCTTCCACCGTGCCGTTCTTGAACAGCATCAACGTGGGAATGCCGCGAATGCCGAACTTGGGCGGCGTCTGCGGATTTTCATCGATGTTGATTTTTGCCACGCGGACCCGGCCGGCGTACTCGCGCGACACCTCCTCCAGGATCGGCGTGATCATCTTGCATGGTCCGCACCACTCCGCCCAGAAATCCAGTAACACCGGGACATCGGACTTGAGTACGTCGTTATCGAAACTGTTATCGCTCGTGTAAACGATTTGATCGCTCACTATTCCTGCCTCCGCAAGCTTGCTGTCGAATGTTCAAAAAAACATGAGTTAGGGATACAACCCCTGAAACGGGGTCGGGCGACGCAGCTACGGGGTGTGACGCGCCCCGCTCGATGAGGCACAATGTCGCTGCGCTCGCGGCTAAAAGCTTAAGAAATCTTTGCGCGGGGGGCTACGGAAAGGCCGTCCGGAGCCGACAGGCACGTATTCTGTCCCGGTTTTCGGGCGAGTTGCAATACCTAATCGTTTTTTTCCCCAGGAAGTCACCAAGAAAAATGTCTGAAGGACTGCTTACCCAGCTCCGCTTTGCCGAGCTGAGCCTGCCCGACCCCGTCATGGCCGGGCTCGCCGACGCGGGTTTCGATCGCTGCACGCCCATCCAGGCCGAGACCCTGCCCGCCGCGCTCGGCGGCGGCGATATCGCCGGCCAGGCACAGACCGGTACCGGGAAGACCGCCGCATTTCTCGTCGCGATGTTCACCCACCTGCACCGCAATCCGCCCACCCCGACGCGCAAGCTCAACGATCCGCGCGCCCTGATCCTGGCGCCGACCCGCGAACTGGCCATCCAGATCCACAAGGACGCGGAACTCCTCGGCGCCCACACCGGACTGGTGCTCGGCCTGGCCTACGGCGGCACCGACTACGAGAAGCAGCGGGCCCACATCGAGTCCGGCGTGGACGTGCTGATCGGGACGCCGGGCCGGCTGATCGATTATTTCAAGCAGGGGATCTTCGGCCTGCAGCATATCCAGGTCATGATCCTCGACGAGGCCGACCGCATGTTCGACCTCGGTTTCATCAAGGACATCCGGTACGTCATGCGCCGCCTCCCGCCGCCCCAGGAGCGGCTCAACCTGGTGTTTTCCGCCACCCTGTCGCATCGCGTGCTGGAGCTGGCTTACGAGCACATGAACGATCCGACGCTGGTGCGGATCGAGCCGGAACAGGTGACCGCGGAGAAAGTGCGCCAGCGCATCTACTTCCCGGCCAACACGGAGAAACTGCCGCTCTTGATCGGCCTGCTGCGCGAGAAAGAAGCGACTCGCACCATGGTGTTCGTGAACACCAAGCGCGCGGCCGACCGGGTGCGCGATTTCCTCGAGGCGAACGGGCTGCCGGCCGAAGTGATATCGGGCGACGTGCCGCAGAAGAAGCGCCAGAAAGTGCTGGCCAGTTTCCAGGCGGGGGAGCTGCCCATCCTGGTCACTACCGACGTGGGATCGCGCGGCCTGCATATTCCGGGCGTCACGCATGTCGTGAACTACGACTTGCCGCAGGACCGGGAGGACTACGTCCATCGCATCGGCCGCACCGCGCGCGCCGGCGAGTCGGGCGACGCAATCAGTTTCGGCTGCGAAACCTACGTCCAGACCCTGCCGGACATCGAGGACTACATCGGCATGAAGATCCCGGTCGATACGATCGATCGGACGAGATTGCCGGAAGTCGCGCGGCCCGCGCGCAACAGCCGCCTGGACCGGACCGAATGGGGCTCGCGACCCGCCGAGGGACGCAGTGGACCCGGCGGTGCGCGCGGCGGACGCAGTTCGGGAGGACGTTCCGCAGGCGGTCGCTCGGGGGGTGGCAGCTCCGGGGCCGGGCGTTCCGGCGGCGGACCGCGTCGCGAGGACAGGCCGGCCGAAGCCGGTGGCGGGCCGGCACAGACGAAGAGCGAGGGCGCCCCGGCTGCGCCCGCTCCCGCGGGCGACGCGGCCGCCCCCGGCACGGCACCGAAGAAACGCCGACGCCGGCGCAAGCGCAGCAGCGGTGGCGACAAGCCCGGCGGAGAAACCTCGCCGACCACGGACTGAACGAACGGCACTTCGCGTGGCTGCTTCCCCGAAGCGCCACGCGGGTAACTCCCTCAGGCCTCGTCGGGACTGCGGCCGCCCGGCAGCAGCTCGGCCACCCCGTGGATCCCGTGGAAGTCCCCGGGCGGGCTGGCCGGACGAGAAGAATCAGGACGCAGCACGGCGATCACCCGCCCGATCCCCCAGTCATGGGCCGAACGCAGCACCGGCAGGCTGTCGTCCACCAGCAGGGTACGCTGCGGCACGAAAGGCTCGATCGCGCAGAGGCGACCCCAGAACGCGGGGTCCTCTTTGGGCAGGCCGATGTCGTGGCTGGAATGCAGGGCATCCAGGAACCGATCGAGGCCGGTGCGCGCCAGCTTGAGCGAGAGGGAGCCCCGGTGCGCATTGGTCACCAGCACGGCGCGCTTGCCCAGCGCGCGCACCGCCAGCAGGAATTCCTGGACGTCGGGCAGGAAGTCGATATGGTCCTCGACCTCGCGTTTCAGCGCAGTCACGTCCAGGCCGAGCTCCCGGCTCCAGTGGTCCAGGCAATACCACTCCAGCGTGCCGCGCACCGCCGCGAAACGCGGTGCCAGCACCGCCACGGCTTCTTCATGCGCCAGGCCGTTCAGGCTGGCGTAGCGCGCCGGGATCAGCTCCTGCCAGAAGAAATTGTCGAAACGCAGGTCCAGCAACGTTCCGTCCATGTCGAGCAGGACAGTGTCGTAGTCGCCCCAGTCGAAGGGATGATGAGAGACGATATCCATTGGCGTTTATCATATACGCCCCGCACCCAAGGAGTCCGCTCGTGACCCAAGCCACCATGGAACTGCTCGATGCCGTCGTCGGAATCGCCGAGTCGGCCGGACGCGCGATCATGGACGTCTACGAGACGGACTTCGCCGTCGAGGCCAAGGCCGACGAGTCGCCGATCACGGCGGCGGACCGGCGCGCCCACGACGTGATCCGCGCCGGCCTCGAGAAGTTGCCGGATAACCTGCCCATCCTGTCCGAGGAAGCCCGCACCGTTCCCTGGGAAGTGCGCCGCCACTGGCGGGATTACTGGCTCGTGGACCCGCTGGACGGCACCAAGGAGTTCGTGCAGCGCAACGGCCAGTTCACCGTCAACATCGCGCTCGTCAGCGGCGGGCGGCCCGTGATGGGCGTGGTGCATGTGCCCGTCTCCGGCGCAACCTACTCGGGAATCGTCGGACAGGGCGCATGGCGACGCGACCGCGACGCCGAGGCGCAGGCGATTCGCGTGGCGGCGCTGTCGAGCGGCACGGTGCGTGTCGTGGGCTCCCGCTCGCATCGCGGACCCGATCTCGACGGCTACCTCGAACGTCTCGGGCCGCACGAAATGATCCCGATGGGCTCCTCGCTCAAATTCTGCATCGTCGCCGAGGGCAATGCAGACGTCTATCCGCGCCTCGGCCCGACGTCCGAATGGGACACGGCCGCCGCAGAGGCCGTATTGCGCGCGGCGGGGGGCGAAGTCGTCGCCAGCGACGGCCAGCCGCTGGCCTACAACAAGGGACCCGACCTGCTGAACCCGTGGTTCATCGCCTCGGGCGACGATTCCCGCGACTGGACCAGCTACCTGCCTTGAGCATCGACGCCAACATCGTCGTCGCCGTGCTGGTCGCCGGGCTCATCTGGTTCTGGCACGCGAGCATGTCCGCGCGGGAACAGGCTAACCGCGCGGCACGCGAGACCTGCGGCCGGCTGCAGCTCGTCATGCTGGACGGCACCGTCTCCATCATGCGTCTCTGGCCGCGCCGCGATCATGACGGCCGGCTCCGCCTGGAACGCAGCTACGGCTTCGAATACACCGACGACGGCTACCGGCGGCTGCGCGGCTTCGTCATTACCCTGGGTGCGACCGTGACCTCGGTCGGCCTCGCCCCGACCCCGGGCGCGGACGACCGGAACGGCAATGGCGACATCGCGCCGCCACGCCGCGGCGACTGAGGCACCCCGTCCGGACCCCCTCCCCTCCCCGCTACGCCACGCCACGCGCCCCAAGCTGCCGCCGTAGCCGCTACGGCCACCACCCTCGCGGCTCTGGCGGCGCGGCGGCCAGTTGGCTAAGCTTGGCGGCCTGCGCCACGGCGCGACGCCCCGGCTCCCGGCGCGTTGCCGCGGTGGCGCGTTCCCGCTTGCACCGACGGCTTCCGAGTGGCGCCCCCCATGAACGACAACAAGGTCGACACCTACATCTTCGGCAACATGACCCGGCTGAAGGAGTTGCGGATCGCGCATCGGGACCTCGACGACGTGATCACCCGCCTGGCGGAGAACCCGCTGGTGGACCAGTTGCAGCTGAAGCGCCTGAAAAAGCGCAAGCTCATGCTCAAGGACCTGATCACGCGCCTCGAAAGCGAGCTGATTCCCGACCTGAACGCGTGACCTGAATGAGTCACCTGAACGCCTGATCCGGCGAGATCCGGCGCAGCGCGCCGGACGGCCGTGCGCGGCGGGATCAGGGTTGCGGCGGACGCTCGTGCTGGTACTTGGCCGGCAGCAGCCAGGTGGCCAGGGCCGGCAGCAGCAGGATGGCGCCGAACATGTTCACCAGGAACATGAAGGTCAGCAGGATGCCCATGTCGGCCTGGAACTGCAGCGGCGAAAACACCCACGTGAACACGCCGATGGCCAGCGTGATCCCGGTGAACACCACGGCATTGCCGGTGACCCGCAGGGTCTTGGCATAGGCGGCCTGGATGCTGGCGCCTTCCTTTTCGAGGAAGTACTGGAACCGGCTGTAAATGTAGATGCCGTAGTCCACGCCGATACCGACGCCCAGCGCGGCGACCGGCAGGGTGTTCACCTTGAGCCCGATTTCGAGGAACGCCATCAGCGCGTAGGCCAGCAACGAAACCAGGGCCAGCGGAATGACGATGCAGGCCACGGCCCGCAGCGAGCGGAAACTCACCCAGCACAGCAGGATCACCGCGCCGAACACGTAGATCAGGATCGGGAACTGGGCAGCCGCGACTTCCTCGTTCATCGCCGCCATGACACCGACGTTGCCGGTGGCGAGACGGAACTCGACACCCTCGATGCTGTGCTCTTCACGCCAGGACTTGACCTCTGACACGACCCGCTCGATGGTCTCGGCCTTGTGGTCGATCGTGTAGATCATCACCGGGATCACGCTGCAGTCGCTGTTCAAGAGGCCCGTGCTCGTTTCCACGCGCGCCAGCGCCTGCACCAGGACCTGCTCGTTGCGCGACAGCGCCCGCCACGAGGGATAGCCCTCGTTCCAGCCCGCGGTGACGATTTTCGCGATCTGCGGCAGCGCCAGCACGGTCTGCACGCCTTCCACGTTGCGCATGTGCCAGGCGAATTCGTCGATGGTGTCCATCACCTGGTAATCGATGCAGCCGTTCGGCCCGACCTCGACGATGACCGTGATCAGGTCCACGCCGATCGAGAAGCGGTCGGTGATTTCCTGGGTGTCGAGGTTGTAACGGGAGTCCGGGCGCAACTCGGGAACCCCTGCATGCAGGTCGCCGATGCGGACCTGCGAGCCTTTCCACGCGCCGAAGACGAACAACCCGATGGCGACCACGATGATGGCGGTCGCGGGGCCACGGGTCGAGACCTTGGACAGGCTGTCCCACAGGGGCCGCATCTGTGCGGCGCGCGAAATCAGCTTGTCCTTGTAGCTCGGTCCCGGGCGCACGTAGCTGATCAGCACCGGCAGCAGCACGAGGTTGGTGAGGATGATGCAGGCCACGCCGAGCGAGGCCATGATCGCCATCTCCTGGATGATGCGGATCTCGATGAACAGGATGGTGATGAAGCCGATGGTGTCGGACAACAGCGCGATGCCGCCGGGCACCAGCAAGCGCCTGAAAGTCGTCCGCGCGGCGGCCTCCGGTTCGGCGCCGTCGAACACCTCCGCGGCAAAGCCCGAGATCATCTGCACGCCATGGGACACACCGATGGCAAACACCAGGAACGGCACCAGGAGGCCCATCGGATCGATGCCGAAACCCAGCAGGGGCAAGGCGCCCAACTCCCAGATCACCGCGAAGATGCTGCACACCAGCGGCACGACGGTCAGCTTCAGGGACTGGCTGTAGATGAACACGAGCAGCGCGGTGATGAACAAGGCGACGGCGAAGAACAGCACGATCCGGTTGGCGCCTTCCTTGATGTCTCCGACGATCTTGGCGAAACCGATGATGTGGACATCGATCTTGTCGGATTCGAACTGCTCGCGGACCTGCGTCTCGAGCAACCGGGCGACGTCGAAATAATCCAGCCGCTCCTGGGTGTCCGGATTGATCTCCAGCAGCTGCGCGCTGATCAGGGCCCCGGAGAAATCGTTGGCCACGAGCCGGCCGACGATGCCGGCCTTGAGAATATTTTCGCGGACGCGCTCGAGATCGCTCGGCGTGCCCTGGAAGTCTGCAGGGATGACATCCCCGGCCTCGATGCCTTCCTCCGTGACCTCGAGGTAGCGGACGTTCGGCGTGAAAATGGAGGTCACGCGGGCACGATCCACGCCGGGAATGAAGAACACGGCATCCGTGGCGTCGGCCAGCGCCGTGAAGAAGTCCGGGTTGAATATGTCGCCGCTCTTGTCCGTCAGCGCGATGACGATGCGGTCGGCGCCGCCGAAATCCTCGTAGTGCTCGAGGAAGGTTCCCATGTACTCGTGCTCGAGGGGCAACTGCTTGCTGAAGCCCGCGTCCACGCGCAGCCCGCTGACGGCGCTCCAGGCGAGCAGGAGCGTGACGATCGCGAAAATCGTGATCACCAGCGGGCGGTTGCCGAAAACGAGCCGCTCGAGGAAATCGGTGACCGGGGTCTTGGGTGAGGCTGACATTCGCTACTCCGCCAACAGGGTGGCGCGCTCGATGCGCTCTACACCGGGCTCGCCGATGACGATCACGGCACCGTCATCGGTACCCATCGCGGACATCAATGCCTTCCGGTCCGAACGTTGCACCAGCCGGAAGCTCTCGCCTTCCCTGCTGACCAGCATCACACCCGAGGTACCGACGACGACGATGTGTCTCTCGCCTACGGAGCCGCCGCCGAACAGTGAGCTGTCGACCGGCAACGCGATGTCGCGCCAGGTCGTGCCGCCGTCCCAGGTCCGGAACATCGTGCCGCGCAGGCCGAACACCAGGAGCGATTCGGCATCGGGTGCGAGGCCGCCGAAAAACGAGCCGTCGTACGGCGGCTCGAGGTAGCGCCAGCTGCCGCCCCGGTCGTCGGAGCGCAGTATGATGCCCGCCTCCGCCATGAGAAATATCCGCCCCGCGCCATCCAGCACCACCCGGTTGAGGTGCATGTCGGTCATCGGGCCGTCGTCCAGCCACGCATCGTCGTCCCAGCCGTCATCGTCCCAGCCGGCGTCATCGTTCCCTGCGGCGGTGTCGTCCTCCGCCCCGTGTTCTTCGCCCGGCTCCGCCTCCTCCTCGGCGACGATCTCCAAAGGTTCCTCGCGCCAGGTCAGGCCGCCGTCGGAACTGCGCAAAAAATACCCGTAGGCGCCGATCGCGAACCCGTTGCGCGCATCTTCGAACCAGATGTCGAACAGGGGACGCTCCAGTTCGGGCGCGTGGTGCACCCGGCACCACGTTTCACCGCCGTCCTCGGTGCGCAGGATGACCGCGTCATGGCCTACCGCCCAGCCGAGATCGCGATCGTGAAACCAGACCCCGGTCAACGGCGCACGCGTGGGCGTGCGCTGCTGGATCCAGCTCCGGCCCTGGTCCTCGCTGATCAGCACGTGTCCCCGTTCGCCCACGACGACGAACGTGTCGCCGACGCGTGAAATATCGAGCGCGAGCGCATCACTCGCCAGCGGCATGATCAGGGACCACTCGTCTTCCGGCACGGGATCTTCGCACACGGCATGCACCGCGCCGGACGGTGCGAACGACAGCATGGTCGCCAACACGATCAGGGAAGGAATCTTGGCCACGATGGGTAGGACTCGCTCGAAACGTGGAGCAGAAGAAAGAGCGGGGGCGACCCGGAAGCCGCCCCCGCTCGACACGTTCAGCGAACGCCGGCCCGGCGCAGGGACGCCGGACTGAAGTCGGCCGGGGTGAACTCGGCACTGAAGTCGTAGGTGCCGCGTTCTTCGTTGTTCAGGCCGATCGCAAGGTAGCGACCCGACTGCAGGTCCATGGTCAGCTCGAGCGTCGACCAGAAGGACGGCACGTCGTAGTAATTGATCGAATGCGCCTCCTGCACGCGCCAGATCTGGTCGCGGTTGTCATAGCAATCCACGACCATGGCCTGCCAGGAATCCTCGTCGATGTAGAAGGTGCGGCGCTTGTAGACATGGCGCGTGCCTTCCTTGAGTGTCGCATCCACGACCCAGACCCGGTGCAACTCGTAGCGTGCATGCGCCTGGTTGATGTGCAGCGGCTTGAGAATGTCGTCGTACTTCAGCTTGTCGCTGTGCAGCTTGTAGCTGTTGTAGGGGATCAGCATCTCCTTGCGGCCGACCAGTTCCCAGTTGTAACGCTCGGGGCTCCCGTTGAACACGTCGAACTGGTCCGAGGTCGCAAGACCGTCCGACGCAGTACGCGGGTTGTCATGCGCCACGTTCGGCGCACGGCGGACGCGCCGCTGACCCGGGTTGTACAGCCACGCCTTGCGATTCTCGCGCGCCTGGTTGAGCGTCTCGTGCACCAGCAGCACCTCGCCGGCGAGGCGGGACGGCGCGGTCACGGTCTGCTTGAAAAACAGGATGATGTTTTCGAGGTCTTCCTCGCGCGCGCCCTCCAGGCCGTAGAGCCCGAGATACTCGTCGCTGAACATCACCATCGTGTAGCTGCCGTCGCGGGTCACCGGCGCCTGGCCGATGGTGCGACGCGCGCTGTCGGTGCGGTAACGGGCGATGTGGTTCCAGATGACGTGCAGGCCGTTCTCCGGAATCGGGAAGGGAATACCCTCGGCGCCACCGCTGAAACCGTTGCCGCCCTCGATCAGGTGCGTGTCCGTGGCGATTCGCCTGGTCGCCTCGTAGATCCGCTCCGGCACCGCCGCGCTGCGCCGCGTGGGATACACGTCCATGAAGTAGTCCGGATAGGTCCTGAACATGGCCTTGTGGCCTTCCGTCAGGATGTCCTCGTACTGCGCCATGTTGGCGGCCGTGATGCGGTACAGCGGCTTGTCCTCGGCGAAAGGATCCGGATGGTGGCCGCCGGACTGGAAGTCCGGGAAGCCGGCCTCCGCAGCGCTGCGTATCCCCCCGGTCCACTCGGGAATGGTGCCGGCCTCGTTGCCGGCACGGATGGCGCCGAGCGGCGTCAGGTCGGTGCCGAGCCGGGCGATCTGGTCCGCGGACAGGCGTTCAGCCAGTGCGGGGGCCGACAGGCCGGCCAGCGCAACAATGGCGAGCGCGTTGAACAATCTGGTCTTGGTCATGCGATGACTCTCCTCGTTCCTAGAACGAAACCTTGGCCGTGAATGACAGGAAGTCACGGTCATGGGTCGTATTGTAGCGGTCGGCACCACCGAACTCGGCGTAGTTCAGCTCGAGTTCGTACTTGTTCCGGAGCGTGCCTTTGACGCCGAGGGACATCGCCGTGCGGCCCTCGATGAAGCTGCCGCCGGGTCCGGGGCTGTTGCCGTTGACGTCATGGCTCCAGCCGACGATCGGCGCGATGGTCCATGGGCCGATGGCGTTGTTGTAGACCAGCGTGCCGCGGAAGCGGTAGCCCCACGAGGTCGAGTGCGGGAATGCGTCACGCGGCTCGAAGGTCGTGCCGTAGGTCGGGCCGTGCCTGGACTGCAGCGTCTCGTTGCCGGACAGGGACGTGCCCTCGCCGTTCAGGCGCAGGCCCTGGTTGTTCGGCCCCCCGGAAGTGGCGTCCGGCAGGTCCGGCACGTGTGTGACGCCGGCCTCCAGGACGAACGCGCCGGTACTGGCGCCGAACATCGGGCCGGACAGGTAGGTGAACGTCGTCTGCGCCTGCCAGACGTCGAGCTCCACCTTGCCGTCGATGATCTGGTTGATGCCGAAAGGACCGAGCTGGTTGAAGCAGCCGAGTGGCCCGACCGCCGCGGGATTCGTTGCGCAACTACCGGGTGCCGCGGACAAGGCGTCGAGCGGTGAAAGCGCGGCGAACAGCAGTTCCACGTCGTCCACCTGCAGCGGCGAGTCCGGCTTGTAGCTGACCTCGCCCTGCCACGCGATGCCCGTGTTGAACAGGTAACCGCTGAAGCTCGCGCCGAACAGGTCGAGATCCTCCGGGTACTCGACGAAGTAGCGCGAGGTCTGCGCCAGTTCGTCGGCCGCGAAGGACCCGCCGAGATACGACACCGGCGCCAGTCCGCCGCCGAGGAACGCATTGGCCGCGATCGTCGCGCGATCCCGCAGCCTGTCGGTGTCGATGTCGCCGCCGAGCCCCGCCGCAGTCTGCGCGGCCTGCGCCGTCGCGGTGCTGACGGCTGCGTCGAACGACAGGCCGGAGGCGAGGCCGATCGCCGCAGCCTGGGCAGCCGTGGCGGCCGCCGCGGCATTGCCGAGCCCTGCCTGGGTGCCGGTGCGGCCGCTGATCAGTGGCAGGCGGCTGTGATAACGGATGTAATAGAGACCGAATTCCATGCCGCCCATGAACTGGTCGGCAAAATAGCGCGCTGCGAGGCCGAACTGCCCGCCGTCATCGGCCTCGATGGCCTCCGCTCGCGGCACGAAGTTGAAGTCCGGATCGAACCCGCCGCCCAGCGGACCGAAGTCGGTGCCCTGGTCGGACCACTCGCCGAAGCCGAGCATCACGAACGTCCCGCCGCGGGTGGCGAAATCGTTCGACGAGAAATAGGAGCCGGCGGGATCCGGCTTCACTTTTTTCCAGTCGTACTGGTAATAAGCTTCGAGGCTGAGATTGTCGGTCGGCGACAGGTTGAAATAGGCCATGCCTTGCGGCACCAGCGCCTCTTTCAGTTCGGCGCCCGGCACGCGCAGCTTCGAGACATCGACAGGGTTAGTCAGGTTCGCGCCACCCTGGATGAACGTGCTCTCTCCCCAGCTGATCACCTGGTTGCCGAGGCGGAACTCGCCGGGCATGTTGCCCAGTTCGAAGGGCACGAAGACGAAGTAATCGAGCATCCGGCCGCCCTGCTCGATGAGGTCCTCGGCGCCCGGCGAAAGCGGCGTGCGGTTGGTGTCGCCGGCCTCCCAGTCCCAGAACGCCGTGCCGCGCGCGAAAAAGCCCCACGAGTCGCGATACCTCATCAGGATCTCGGACGTGCCCTTGATCGCGTTCGAGACGATGCCCGTGTCGTAGTTCAGATTGCCGTCGTCGATGTTGGCGCTGGGTCCGCAACCGCCGTTCGCGTTGGCGATCAACTCGCAGTCGGGACTCTGCACGCGCCAGAGGGCGCCATAGGACAGCGTCGTATCCCAGCTGCCGGACCAGTTCTTGGTTTCGATCGGAACCGCCGACGCGGGTGCCGCGTAACTCGCAGCAATTGCCGTCGCGACAGCAGCCGCAAGGATGCGTCCGTTGCCCGAACGGGCCCTGGAGGATTGCGCACTCATTAGGACTCCCCAGATTTCTGAATTGTGTTTATGCACGTTGCCCGCAGCCGGATTCCGTCCGGCGCGAGCCGCTACTCTTACAGAATCCGTAACAGGAAAACAACATATCGGCCTGGCGCGCGAATTCACCGCTTTTTCAAAGGTTAAAGCGTGTTGCATCGATGCAAAAACATGCAAGCTGGACGCAGTTGACGGACGCGCATGCGCGCTGCAACGCAGCATCCAAATACAGGGAAACACAGCGGCAAAGCCCTTCCCGCCGCTCCGGATTTCGCTCCCGAAGTCAGTGTTCGGCCGCTTCGCGGGCGCCTGTCGCGGCGAGTCGCGGATCACGCCGGCGCAGGTCGATCACGACGCCGAGATGATCGCTGAACGCCGCATCGTCGCGCAGCAGGCCGGCCCGCCGCAGGGTCGTCTCCGACATCGTCGCGGTGTCGGCGACGAAGGCCGCCTGCAACACGGCGGTCGCATCTGAATACAACAGGAAGTCGAGTTGCGACGGTGAGAATCTCGAGTGCGGGTCGCGCCACGTCGTCGCCGCCCGGTCCCCGGGCGCCAGCGCCGGCGCAACCGCCAGGGCCGAGCCGTCGAGATCGAGCGAGGCCGCGATCACGTTGCGGGGATGGACTTCGCCCACCAGGTTGAAATCACCTCCGACCACGACCATGCCCACATCGGCCCGGGCCACCGCGGCCCGGAAAGCGGCATGCAGGGCAGTCGCCTGCGCAGCGCGTTCGCGATCCTCCATGGAGCCCGGGGCGCCGCAGCAACTGAGATGGATGCTCGCGACCGCCACGGGACCGAGCGGGGTGTCCACGCGAGCAGCAACGTAACGCACGGGCCGAAGCGTCGGGCCGCTCCCGTCGGCCGGCGTCGGAAACAACACCTGCTCCGGCCCGAGCGGCGACATTTCGTGGCGCGCCACGATCGCGACTCCATGGGCCTGCGAGCGGCGCGCCCGCCACGGCCGCCCGCCCGGGACGTGCGTGTCGAACCAGCGCGCCAGCGACGCGGCTCGCGCAGGGCTCGACCTCGTGTCTCGTCCGCCCCGCTGATCCCATTCCTGCAGTAGGACGATATCGGGGTCTGCCGCGGCGACGACGCGCGCCAGCGGTCCCGGTTCTTCGAGCGGGCCGCCGCGGCGCACGTTGATGGACATGATCCTGATCGCGTCGTCCGCACGGACAGGAAAAGCACCGGCACGCGGTGCCGTGGCGGCGGCCGCGGGGCGCTCGAAAAACAGGGGCCCGGATTCCCAGACCACCACGCCATCCGCGTCGAGGCGCCGGAACTTGGCGCGGCCACGGCCCGGCGCCCGCAGGCGGGCCGCGGCTTCGTGTCGCTGCAGCACATGACGGGCCACGCGCAATTCGAAGGCGTCGGCCGCATGGGTCGGCAAGGCGGCAAAGGCCACTTGCTGGTGTGCCAGCTTGGTCGGGCTGCCATCCCGCGCATAGGCCACCGCCGCCGCGCCACCGGGCGGCCCGCCGCGGGGAGACCGGCCGCCGGGAGGCCGCACGGCCGAATGCCCGGCACGAGGCGCGAACCGCAGGGACAGTTCGACACCGAGCGCATCATCCCCGCCGGCCCGGGATTCCACGCTGCGACCGGTGCCTGCGTCAGCGTCGAGGTCGATCAACAGCTCGGTCGTCGTGTAGGCGGCCTGCAGGCCGACGACCGTCGGCAGGGACAGCCGGAAGTACAGGAACCAGGGATCCGCCAGGGCCGTCGTGCCGCGGGGCCAGTCGTCGAAACGACCGTCGAACACCAGGGCCGGCTTCGCACTGCTCACGCCCGCACATGCTGCCAGGGGAACGGTCGCGATGATGAGCGCGAGGACGGCCGGCCGAATCTTGTGCGCCGGTGGCATCGGAATCACTCTCCCCTGTCGAGCTGCACAGCGCCCCCTAAAGGTTCATCGCCTGCAATACGTCGCGCCTCAATCGATCGCCGAGAAAGACCCGGGCATCCTCCATGGCGCGCAGCAGGCCGGCATCGAAGACCAGCAGGCCCGACTCGTCCGTACGCAGCACGCCATTTTTCCGCAGGCGACCGATGAAGCCGCGGAACAGGGTCTTGTCGAAAAACTCCGGGGCGCTGAACTGGAACAGCATCGACATGCGCTGGGCCATGAGGTGGCACAGGTCCTCCAGCTGGCCCGGGCGCAACGTGCCCGAGCCGTGCTTGGCGAGCAGTGCCGCGGTCATGTAGAAGCGCTCCAGGGTCTGGATCGAACACTGCGCCAGGACCCAGAGCTCGATCGCCTCGGGCGTCTGTGGCGCGGGCCGCCGCAGGCGTTCTTCGCCGTTGCCCTCGTCGCGGACGAGCAGGCCCTGCGAGACGAGGGTGTCGATGACCCGGTCGAGTTCCCCGTCCAGCTCGGCGAGGTCCCAACGCAGGAACAGCTCCCCGCCGATGTACGGATAGACCATGTGAGCCAGGCCGCGCACCCGGTCCACGGGAAGCACCGATTTGTCCAGGAAACAGCACGCCACGATGGACGGCAGCGCAAAGAGGTGCGCGATGTTGTTGCGGAAGTACGTCGCGCGCAGGGCCTCCTTGGGAGCCAGGGCGATGATGTCGCCGAGACGGTGAGACTTGCGCTCGACAAGTCCGAGGCGCTCGCCATAGGCGATGATCTCGTCGCCGTCGAGCCCGGTGACCGTCACCCCGGCGGCATACGGCGCAGCGCGCTGCATGGTGCAGAACAGGTCGAGCATCTTCGCCAGCGGGCGCTCGACCATGCTCTGTCGCGGTGTCGCGAGCAGCGTCATGGCCAGCAGGTTGATCGGATTGACGGCTGCCGCGGCGTTGATGCGCTTGAGGATTTCGTCGCCGAGGGCCTCCACGACCGGGCCCGACCAGGCGGGCTTCTCGTGCTCCTCGATGATCTCCTCGCGCCAGCCGGGACGGTGGGTGCGCAGCGCCACGTCGAGGAAGAACGGTTCGCCGAAATTCACGTGCACCCGGCCGAAATCGCGGCGCAGCTGCCGTACCGCCTTGAAGATCCCGAGCACGGACTCTTTCTGTTTCGGCTTGCCGGACAGCTCGGAGACGTACGTACCCCCTTCCAACAGCCGCTCGTAGCCAAAATACACCGGCACGAACACCACCGGCCGGACGGGCTCGCGGAGGTAGGCGCGCACCGTCATCGCAAGCATCCCGGGCTTGGCCGGCAGCAGGCGGCCCGTGCGGCTGCGCCCCCCCTCGATGAAATATTCCATCGCCACGCCCTTGGCCAGGTTCAGCGAGAAATAACGGCGGAACACGGCGGCGTAAAGCGGGTCGTCGCGAAAACTCCGCCGCATGAAGAACGCGCCGCCGCTGCGCAGGATCGGGCCGATGACCGGCAGGTTGAGGTTGACGCCGGCGGCGATATGCGGCGGCACCAGCCCGTTGCGATACACGACGTAGGACAGCAGCAGGTAATCGATGTGGCTGCGGTGGCAGGGCACGTAGACGATCTCGTTGCCCTCCGCGACCGCCTTCAGGCGCTCCGCGCCGCCGACTTCGACGCCCTCGTAGAGCCGGTTCCAGAGCCACATCAGCAGGCGCTCCATGACCCGCACCGTGGTGTAGCTGTAGTTGGCGGCGATCTCGTTCGCGTAGCGGCGCGCCTTGGCGACGGACTTGGCCGTCGGCAGCTTGTGCACTTCGCTGTCGCGGCGGATCGCGCGGCGGACGGGGTCGGAATTCAGCACCTGGTTGACGAGCGTGCGCCGATGGGAAAGGTCGGGCCCGATGGTCGCGATCCGCCGCCGGCGAAAATGCACGCGCAGCACCCGTCCGAGCTTGCGGGCCACCAGCGCAGGGTTGGGACCCTCGGCCACCAGCGCAGACAGCTGCACCGGTTCGCTGAACTGGAGGAGCACGTCGCGGCCATGGAAGATGATCATGAAAAGCTTGTTGATCCGGCCGACGATCCGCCAGTCCTCGGAGAACAGCAGCTTGAAGATCGAGCGCTCCTTGTCCGGCGAACGGCCCCAGAACACGGACACCGGGATGACGATGACTTCCTTCACCTGCCCGGTCTGCACGGCCGCGGCAAGGCGTTCCAGGCGGCCACCGCGGGCTTTCCGGCCGCGCTTCGGTCCCTTGCGCAGGTAGGCGACGGCGCGCCATTCCTTCAGTCCCTCCATCGACAATCCGGTGGACGGACGCGGCAAGCCGTGACGCAGGCATTCCTGCTCGAGGACCGCCAGGTCGGCCAGGCCCGGACGCTCGAGGACGTAACAGACGGGTTGCGCGGAGAAGGAGGCGACGCGCTCGAGTTGTGCCTCGAGCGTGCGCGTTCGTACCCAGAGGAACATCAATTTCCTCGTGAGCCACAGCGCCAGCCGCCACAGTCCGTGCCAGGGGTACATAAGGCTCGGGAGTGTAACCGGCCCGCCGTCGCGCGTCAGTCGTTTTCGCGCACCGCGCATTGGTGTTCACCGGCCGCGCGCTTTAACCTTGCGGAAATACATGGAGGACCATGATGTCGCCGCAAAAGGAAGCCTCGCTCGAACTCGCCGTGATCGGCAACTGCCAGGTCAGCGCACTGGTGGATGAATTCGGCCGGATGGTGTGGGCCTGCATGCCGCGCTTCGACAGCAATCCCGTGTTCTGCGCCCTGCTCATGCCGGACCAGCAGCAGGTGGAGCGCGGCATATTCGAAGTGGTGCTGGAGGACTTCGTCCGCGCCGAGCAGAGCTACGTCACCAACACGCCGATCCTCGAGACCCTGCTCTACGACGCGCACGGCGGTTGCGTGAAAATCGTGGATTTCGCGCCGCGCTTCGAGCACTTCGAACGCATGTTCCACCCGTTCATGTTCGTGCGCCACGTGGAGCCCGTCACCGGCAATCCGCGCATCACGGTCCGCCTCCGGCCCGCGGGCGGCTATGGCTCGGAAGATCCCCGCCAGACCTTCGGCAGCAACCATGTGCGTTACGTCCTGCCGGACCTGACCCTGCGCCTGACCACCGACGCCTCGCTCACCCATGTGCGTGAAGAGCGGCCTTTCCGCCTCACGAGACCGGTGAGTTTCATCCTCGGCCCCGACGAGAGCCTGCGTGAATCGGTGGCGCACAGCAGCCGCCAGCATTTCGAGGAAACCCGCGCCTACTGGCAGGAATGGGTGCGTGGTCTCGCGGTACCCTTCGAGTGGCAGGAGGCCGTCATCCGCGCCGCCATCACGCTGAAACTGTGCGCCTTCGAAGACACCGGCGCGATCATCGCGGCCGTGACGAGCTCGATCCCGGAAGCGCCCGGCAGCTCCCGCAACTGGGATTACCGCTATTGCTGGCTGCGCGACAGTTTCTTCGTCGTACATGCCCTGAATCGCCTCGGGGCGACCCGCACCATGGAGGCCTACCTCGGCTGGATCCTGAACGTGGCCGCGTCCAGCGACGGCGACGGCCTCCAGCCGGTCTACGGCATCGGCGGCGAGGCCGACCTCACCGAGACCATCGTCGGCCAGCTGGCCGGCTACCGGGGGATGGGACCGGTGAGGGTCGGCAACCAGGCCTTCGAGCAGGTCCAGAACGACGTCTACGGCGCGGTCGTGCTGGCCTCAGCCCAGGTGTTCTTCGACCGCCGCCTGATCGGCTCGGCCGGCAAGGAGCAACTGGCCCTGCTCGAGGACATCGGCCAGCGGGCCTTCGAGCTGTTCGACAAGCCCGACGCCGGCATCTGGGAGTACCGCGGCCGGGCCCGCGTCCACACCTTTTCCAGCATGATGTGCTGGGCGGGCTGCGACCGGCTCGCGCGGATCTCGGCCCACCTCGGAGACCAGCAACGCGCAGACCTCTGGCGCAGCCGGGCCGACCACATCCATGCGGAGATCTGCGCCCAGGCATGGAACGAGGAACAGGGCTGTTTCATGGAAAGCTTCGGCGGCACGACGCTGGACGCGAGCATGTTGCTCATCGGTGACCTAGGCTTTGTAGCAAGCGACGACCCGCGCTTCCGTCGCACCGTGGAATGCCTCGAGAAGCACCTGCGGCGCGGCAAGCACATGTTCCGCTACGGGGAACCGGACGATTTCGGTGAACCGGAAACCGCGTTCAACATCTGCACATTCTGGTACATCAACGCGCTCGCGGAGATCGGGCGCAAGGACGAGGCAAGGGAATTGTTTGAAGAAATGCTGAGCTGCCGGACCCGCCTGGGGCTGTTGTCCGAGGACTACGACGTGCGCAACGGCCAACTCTGGGGTAACTTCCCGCAGACCTACAGCCTGGTGGGCATCATCCTCGGCGCCATCCGACTCAGCCAGCCCTGGGAGGACGCGTTTTGAGCCGCCTGATCGCAGTTTCCAATCGCGTGGCCGCACCCTCGGGCGGCAAGTCCGCGGGCGGTCTCGCCGTCGGGATTCTTGCTGCATTGAAGCAATCCGGAGGCATCTGGTTCGGCTGGGGCGGCAAGACCTGCCACGGCGAACCGACCGAGCCGAAACTGGATCGTCACGGCGAGATCACTTTCGCCACCATCGACATCAACGAGACGGAATTCGACGGCTACTACAACGGCTATTGCAACAGCACGCTGTGGCCACTGTGCCACTACATGCTCGGCATCTTCGGTTATGAGCGCGAGCAACACGAAGCGTACCGGCGGGTCAACGAGACGTTCGCGCGCAAGCTGCGTCCCCTGCTCCAGGAAGATGACCGGATCTGGGTGCATGACTACCACCTGATTCCGCTGGCCGAGGAATTGCGCAGCGCCGGCGTCCGGCAGCCGATCGGCTTTTTCCTCCACGTGCCGTTCCCGGCGTTCGACATCCTGCGCACGCTGCCCGGCTATCACCGCCTCCTGCGCTCGCTGGCCCAGTACGACGTGATCGGTTTCCAGACCGAGCAGGACTGCGAGAACTTTCTCGCCGGGCTGCGCGCCGCAGGGCTGGGTGGCGAGCGGGGTCCCGACGGCCGCGTCAGCGCGTTGCAGCGCCGCATCCGGGTAGACGCCTACCCGATCAGTATCGACGTGGAAGAGGCCATGACGCAGGCCGCCGCCTCGATGAAAACCAGCGCGGTGCAAAGACTGGCCAAGGACATCGACGAGCGCGAGCTCGTGATCGGCGTGGATCGCCTGGACTACAGTAAGGGCCTGCCGGAACGCTTCCAGGCTTTCCAGGCGCTCCTGGAGCGCCATCCGGCCAGCCATCGTCACCTCGTGTTTCTCCAGATCGCCTCGCCGACGCGCAGCGGGGTACGCGCCTACGAGGAGATTCGCCACGTGCTCGAACAGTCCGCGGGGCATATCAACGGTCGCTTCTCGCAACCCGACTGGACCCCGATTCGCTACATCAACCGGGGAATTTCCAGGAAAATGCTGATGGGCTATTTCCGCCTGGCGAAGATCGGCCTCGTGACGCCATTGCGCGACGGCATGAACCTCGTGGCCAAGGAATACGTGGCCGCCCAGGACCCGGCCGATCCCGGCGTGCTGGTGCTGTCGCGGCTGGCCGGTGCGGCGGCCGAATTCGGCGAGAGCGCGCTGCTGGTGAATCCCTACGATGCGATCGGCGTGGCGGACGCGATTCTCACGGCCTCCGAAATGTCCCTGGAGGAACGCCAGGACAGGTACCGGGCCATGATGGACGTGTTGCAGGGCAACGACATCCACGCCTGGCGGCAGCGCTTTTTGGACGCACTCGGCGTCTGAGGCAGGTGACGCCGCCCCGCGCTCTCGCCTCAGAGCCGCCCGTGGATCACCAGGTGACGATCGCTGACCGGGCGCACCGTGAAATGCCCGAGGCCGGCGGCTTCCAGCTGCTGGCGCACCTCCGCCGGTTCGAAGGCCGCGAGCAGGGAATTGTAGAAATCCCGGCGCAACACCTCGGGCTCGCCCGCGGCATGCGCCTCGACGAGTGCGCCGGCCGCAGCCGCGCTGGCCGGGCGCATGAGATCCATGACGAGCACCGGGGCCCCGGGACGGCCGCGGGCCACAACCATGCGCCACAGCGAGTCGGGCGCGTGCAGGTGATGCAACAGGCTGTTGGAGACAATGGCTTCGTAACGCGCCCTGGGCAGCCCGGCATCCGGCACCAGGCCCTCGATGAAACGCACCCGGTCCTGCAATGCGGGCGCCGCCGACAAGGCCGTATGACCGAAATGCAGCATCGCGGCGGAGCCGTCGAGGCCGTGGACCTCGATGGCGGGATGGGCCGCCGCCAGCTGCAGGCTGATGTCACCCGGTCCGCAGCCGAGATCGAGGACCGCCGCACCGGCCGGCAAAGCGCCCACGAACTCCTCGCAGAGCGCCACGAAACGGGCGTTCGGCTCGGCGAAATCGGCTTCCGCGTAGGCCCGGGCCTGCGCTGCGTCGTCCATCAGTTCCGGCTCGAGGATTCTTTCCAAGTCGCTTTCCTTTTTCCTGGCGCCGGGGCGCTCTGCAAACGTGCGGCCAGATGTTAGCTTATCGCCGGTCTTCCCACAGCGGAGCGTGCAATGGGTGAATTCAGCGGCAACGTGATCGTGGTGACCGGCGCCTCCGAGGGCATCGGGCGCGCGCTGTGCGAGGCGCTGGCGCCGCAGGGTCCGCGGCTGGTGCTGGCGGCCCGCAATGCGGAGCGGCTCGAGTCACTGGCGAGCGCCTGCCGCGCCGCCGGCGCGGAGACCCTCGTGGTGCCATGCGACCTGGAGAAGGAAACGGAATGCCGCGAGCTGATCGACCGGACCGTTGAACACTTCGGCCGGCTCGACACGCTGGTGGCGAACGCCGGTCGCACCATGTGGGCGCGCGCCGACGAGATCCGGGACAGCGCCGTTTTCCGTTCCGTCATGGAGCTGAACTATTTCTCGGTCGTCTGGCTGACGCTCGCGGCCCTGCCGCACCTCAAGACCACGCGCGGGCGGCTCGTCCCGGTCGCGAGCGTCGCGGGCCTGACCGGCGTGCCCGAGCGCAGCGCCTATTGCGCCAGCAAGCACGCCGTCATCGGCTTCTTCGACTCGCTGCGCATCGAGCTGGCCGACAGCGGCGTCACCGTCACCACGGTGTGTCCGGATTTCGTCGTCACCGAGATCCATCGCCGCGCGCTGGACGCGCAAGGCCACCCGCTCGGCACGAGCCCGATGCAGGAAGCCCGCATCATGACGGCCGAGGAGTGCGCCGCGCTGATGGTGCCCGCCATGGCCGCCCGGCGCCGGATGTTGATCACCTCGACACGGGGAAAGCTGGGGCGCGTACTGAAGCTCATCGCACCGGGACTCATCGACCGGATCGCCGCGCGGGCCATCGCCGAACGCAAATGACGACCCCCCCGGCGCCTCAGCGATCCCGAACGCCGGTCACGTCGTCGAGGAACCAGTTGAAAAAGCGGTTGATGTCGTAGATCTGCTCGGTGAGACGATGATCGCCGTCGATCATGTGCAGGCCGGCGCGGTACTCGCGGGCGAAGCGAACGCTGTTCTCCGGCGGCACGACATCGTCCCGCCAGCCATGCACGATCGCGATGCGGCCGGCCTGCGGCACGGGCGTATGTTCCTCGTAACCCGGCATGAAAAACGCCGGCGCGAGCAGGAACAGCCCGCGCACGTCGGGCAGGCGCGCCGACGCCGCGGCGGCGACATGCCCGCCCATGCTCGAGCCGACCAGCAGCAGCGGACGATCCAGCGGCGCGCAGTGCGCCACCAGTTTCTCCACGCGCGCACGCGGGTCGTCCATGCCGCGGTAGTCGATGCTGTCGACCACGAGGCCCCGGTCGCGCGCCACCTCCGCCATCGCCGCGATCTTGCTTCCCCAGGGCCCGCTTTCCTTGCCGTGCGAAAAGCAGACGTACGGCGCCGCGCTCATCGACCCCTACCAGTGGATGCCGCGCGTGACCTGCGCCAGGGCGATCTGCTCCGCGGACGCCGCGCTCTGGTCTTCCTTGACGCCCTTCGCGGCCGTCGAGTCCGGGAACATCTGGAACGCCGTGTTCATGCTGATCTCCATCGCCTTGGGGAACAGCAGGTGCAGGATCTGTGCCGAGATCCCCAGCCGCGTCGCGACCCGCTTGGGCTTGTGGATCACCGCCTCGGCCACCAGCTCCGCGGCCTCCTCGGGGCTGATCGTCGGCACGTTCTCGTAGATCTTGGTCGGCGCGATCATCGGCGTGCGGACCAGCGGCATGTTGATGGTGGTGAAGCTGATGCCCTTGTGCGAAAGCTCCGATGCCGCGCAGCGCGCGAATGCGTCGAGCGCCGCCTTGGATGCGACATAGGCCGAGAAGCGCGGCGCATTCGACAACACGCCGATGGAGGAGATGTTGATCACGTGGCCACGACGCTGCTCGATCATTTTCGGCAGCAGGCCCATGGTCATGCGCAACGAGCCGAAGTAGTTCAGCTGCATGGTGCGCTCGAAATCGTGGAAGCGGTCGAAGGACAGGTGGACGCTGCGCCGGATCGAGCGCCCGGCGTTGTTGATCAGCACGTCGACCTGCCCATGGTCCGCCAGGACCTTTTCGATCAGCCCGTCGATTTCCTCGAGGCTCGTCAGGTCGCAGGTGTACCAGTGGGCTTCGCCGCCGCGCTTGTCGATGTCGGACTGCGTTTCCTGCAGGGCCTCCTCGCCGCGCGCGACCATGATGACCTTCGCGCCGGCCTCCGCCATGCGGTAGGCGGTGGCCTGGCCGATGCCGGACGAAGCGCCGGTGACGAGGACGGTCTTGCCGCCGATCGCGCCGCGCAGGCTGCGGTCCACGAACAGGTCGGGGTCGAGATTGCGCTCCCAGTAATCCCAGAGCCGCCAGGCGTAGTCCGCCAGGTCCGGCAGCTTGATGTCCGTGCCCTTCAGGAGGCGCTCGGTCTCGCGCGAATCGAAGCGCGTCGGGTAGTTGATGTAACCCATCACGGAGCGCGGAATGCCCAGGTCGTGCAACACGCTGTCCACCACGCGCTTCACCGGCGGCAGCCCGGCCACGGTCTTCCAGATGTAGCCCGGCACGATGCCGAACATGCGCGCGTTGAACCGGGCGCTCATCTCGGGAGCATGGGCCGCCTTGGCGAACAGGTTGAGCACTTCGCCGATGCGGCGCGGATGGGGATCCGTGAGATGGAAACACTTGCCGTCTTCGCCGGGGACATGCGCGATGTGATCCATCGCCGCCACCAGCCAGTCCACCGGCACCAGGTTGATGCGCCCGCCCTCGATGCCGACGATGGGCATCCAGCCGGGCAGCGCCTGGCGGAGCTTCTGGATCAGCTTGAAGAAATAGTAGGGGCCGTCGATCTTCTCGATCTCGCCGGTACGCGAATCACCGACGACCATGCCGGGACGGTAGATGCGCCAGGGGATCGAGCACTCGCGACGCACGATGCCTTCCGAGTCGTGCTTGGTGCGGAAATAGGGATGCTCGAGGCCGGTCGCCTGCTCGAACATGTCCTCGCGGAAGATGCCGTCATAAGTCCCGGCGGATGCGATCGAGCTGACCTGGTGGAAGCAGCCGGCGCCCACGGCCTCGGCGAACCGCACCGCCTGGCGCGTGCCCTCGACGTTGACCTTGAGCTGCACCTCGAGGTCGGCGTTCATGTCGTAGATCGCCGCGAGATGGAAGAAATGGTCGATATCGCCCTTCAGCTTCTCGCGGACATCGTCCGCCACGCCGAGCAGGGGCTCCGCCAGGTTGCCGACGACGGGGATGACGCGCTCGCCGCCCTCGCCCCAGAACTCGCGCAGCGCGTCGATGTTCTCCAGCTCACGCTCCAGCATGAGCACGTAGACCTTGCCTTCGCGGCGCAGCAGCTTCCTGATCAGGCGCCGGCCGATGAACCCGGATCCGCCGGTGACGAAATAACTCATGTCGAGACTCCCCTCGCAGCTCGTTCTTGTTGGTCGCGAATCGCGGATATTAGCAGGGCTTTGCGGCCGGACGGCAGTCACGCGGCGCCGGCTGCCGATGGCGCCCGCCGGGGAAGGGGCCGCCGCCCCGCTCAGCGTTTCAGATAAGCGGCCAGGTCGTCGCGCGCCTGGTTGAGCACCGAATCGCGGTCCACGGACTCGAGAATCTCCTGCACGACCGCTTTCGGCCCCCCGTCACCCCAGGACTTGCCCTGGGCGAAATAACGCTCTGCGACGCGACCGATCATGAAGGTCCCGTAATAGGAGACGGCGCCCTGGGCGCCGGCGGTCAGCACGGTGGACAGGCCGCCGGTGCCCGCTTTCAGTGTCGCGGAGACAAAATGCGTCAGCCAGACCGTGCCCATCAGCAGGGTCATCTGCGTCGCGATCACGGTGACCAGGGATCCCGCCTCGCTGCGCGTCAGGGGCAGTCCGTACAGGCGCGACAGGTGCAGCACCAGTCCGGCGTCGAGCGCGGCCGCGGCCAGCAGGTCCGCGACCGGCACCGGGTTCACCGCGACGGCCACGCCCTTGGCGATGCAATACTGGCGTACCAGCCGCTCGGCGGCCTTGCGCCGCACCTCGACCACGCGCGCTCCCACACGCTCGCTGACGCGGCCGGCGAACAGTCCGGCCGTCACCGCGGCGAGGGTCTGCCCTTCCGCCTCGAGGATCGTCCACAGCCGCTCGCGCAGCATGCCGACGTCCGGCGCCGGCACATGCCGCTCTTCGCGCTCGGTGCCGTCCGCCGCCTGCAGCACCCGTGTCACCGGGGCGGGGTCGGCGGCCGCCGCCACGATGTTCTGCGCTGCGATCCGCCCGGCGACGCGCTTCGCGAGGCGCTCGAGCAGCAAGGTCCGCTCATCGTCCGTGTAACGATCGGCCTTGTTCAGCACCAGCAGCAGCGGGCGCCCTGGCGCCAGCGCCTGGTCGAGGGACGCCTCCTCCGCGGCATTCAGGTCGCCGTCCACCACGAACAGCACCAGGTCGGCGCGCTCGGCCACGTTCCGGGCCATCTGCTCGCGGTCCTCCCCGCCGATCTCGTTGATGCCGGGCGTGTCGACCAGCACCACGCCGCCGCTGCGTTCCTCGCGCCACTGCGCCTCGGCCGGCGCCCGCGTCTCGCCGTGCAGCGGACTGGTCGTGAAGCGCGCTTCCCCGAGCAGGGCATTCAGCAGCGAGGACTTGCCCACGCTGACCTCGCCCAGCACGGCGATGTGAATCTCTCCCTGCTCCAGCTTGCTCAGCATGCGCTCGATCTCGGCGAAGTCGGGGGCCAGGGCCTCCCGCACGCCGCCGGGTAGCTGCGGGTCGTCGAGCAGCCGGCGCAGGCTGTCGCGCGCCAGGGCCACGTGGGCATCGCCCGCCGAGGGCGGCGCGAGTATCTCAGTCGCGACCGGCGCGGCGCGCTTCCACGGCCAGTCGCGCCATCTGCCGCGCTTTCTTCCCGATGTCTTTTCCAAACTCGTCTCCCACCTTGCGGGCTGCGGCGGCGGGCCGCAGGTCCCCGGTCGTCTCGAGGCTGTTGGCCAGGCCCTTGCCCATGGCGTCGAAAATGATCCCGTAGGCGACCGCGTGCACCAATCCGCCGGCCACCGTGCCGACGCCCGGGAACGCCTTCAGCACGTTGCCGGAGATCGCCAGCAGCAGCGGCAGGGCCCGTCCCACGTAGCGTTGCGCGATGTCGAGAAATCGCTGGATGTCGATATCGCGGGCCGGCACGTCATACAGCTTGCACAGCGCCTTGACCAGCGAGGTGCCGAGATAGCCCTGGATCAACAGGTCCGTGCCGGGGCTGACGGCCGCCAGCGCCCCGACGACCGCCTTTTTCGTATAGTCCGAGACGACACGTTCGGCCTCCGCCCGGCGCCGCTCGCCGGCCGCCGTCTCGAGCCGTGCCGCCGCCAGGCGGAACACCGACGCATCGCGCAAAGCGTCGAGCGCCTCCGGGTCGCCCTCCAGCTGCGCCTGCAGCGCGCTACGCAGCGCATCCACCCGCGGCGGACGCGACCGCTCCGCCACGAGCTCGCGCCCTGTTTCGTCCACCCGCGTCACGCGTTCCATCCCACCGGCGACCACCGGCACGACCCGCGGCGTCGGCTCGAGCGAGGCCAGGCGCTCGGCCAGCCGCGCGACGATGCGCTGCAGGTCCTCCTCCGCGTACCAGTCGGCCTTGTTGACGGCCACGACGATCGGCTTGCCGACAGCGGCGAGCGTTTCCACGTCCTCGAACTCGCTGCGACTCAGGTCCCCCTCGCAGACATACACGACCAGGTGCGCGCGCAGCGCCTCTTCGAGGCCCGCCTCGGCGAGCGTCGGCGTATCGCCGCGCCCGGGGACATCCGCCAGCTCGACGGTATCGCCGGACGGCAGGACCCAGCGGTAATGGCTGACCGCCCGCGTGGTGCCCGCGGTCACCGCGATTTCCGGCGCTGCGCCGGGGACCAGCGAAGCGACCAGGGAACTCTTGCCCGCGCTTGCGGCGCCGAACAGGGCGATGAACAACCGCCCACCTTCGCGGCGACGCGCCAGTTCCGCCAGTTCGCGCTCCACCGCCGAGGTGTCGGTGCCGGCCGCCTGCTCGTCCGCGAGCCGTTCACGCAATCCGGCCTCGTCGGGCACGCTGGGACGGGATCGCGGCTCAGGCCCGCGCCGCGGCGGTGCGAGCAGCCACCACAGCAGCCAGGCGGCCAGGGCGCCGCCCAGCGACAGGGCCGCGATGAAACCGTAGTAGATCGGCGCCGGGCCTTCCCGGAGCCGCTCGACGATGGACAGGACGGTGTCCGCGACCGCCAGCAGGGCGCCGGCGAACAGCACCAGCGCGACGATGATGGCGGCCGCAAGCGCCAGCCGCAGGCGCCGGTCACGTCTCATGCTTCACCGCATCGCCGGCACGTCGTGCGGCGGACAGGCAGATCGCCAGCGACAGGAAAAACGGCACCAGCCGCTCCAGCCAGTCGCCCGGTGTGTCCGGCAGCCAGTAGCACGCAACCGTGCCGAAGAACCCGACCGCCATCGCGGCGAACACGCGCTGCGGCGGCACGGTGAAGCCGGCGAGGCGAACCAGCAGCGGCGGGCCGAATGCAGCTCCGAGCGCTGTCCAGGCGAACAACACGCGCGCGAAGATGGTCTGCGGCAGCAGCACGGCAACCAGCACGGCCAGCCCGCTGATCAGGGCCACGACCAGCCGCGAAACGACCAGGCTGCCCCGCCGCCGGCGCGGCAGGTCGTGGCTGACCGACGCGGCGGCGACCAGCAGCTGGCTGTCGGCGGTGGACATGATCGCGGAGAGCACGGCGGCGATCATGACGCCTGCCACCACCGGCGCGAATAGCCGGTTCGCGACCTCGAACAGCACCTGCTCGTCGGCGAGCAGCCCGCCGTAGAGGGCGCGGGCGGCCAGCCCGACGGTCAACATGCCGGCATAGATGACCACCGCCCAGGTGATGGCGATGACCTGTCCGTCGCGTAATGCGCGCTCGTCGCGCAACGCCATGAAACGATTCACCACGTGCGGCTGCCCCGGATAACCGATCCCGATGCCAAGCGTACCAAGCACGAAGCCCGCGGCGGCGATCCCGGCGGTCGGGGGACCGCCGACCGCAGGCCCCTGTGCGGCCAGCGCCTCGACCACGGCGCCCGGCCCGCCGGCGGCGACCACGGCGGCGACCGGCAGCAACAGGGCCGTCACCGCCATGACCAGTCCCTGCAACGTGTCGGTCACGCTCACGGCCCAGAAGCCGCCGAGCAGCGTGTACAACAGCACCACTGCCGCACCGATCATGACCGCCGTGCGCATCTCGATCTCGAAGGCGCTGGCGAAGGCGCTGCCCGCCGCCTGGAACTGGGCCGCGATGTAGAACGTGAACGAGAACAGCACCACGCCCGAGGCGAGGATGACGATGCGGCGCGGCCATCCGTGGCCCGCCCCCGGCCCGGCGATGAAATCGGTGAGCGTGATCGCGCCCTGCTCGCGGCTCGCGCGCATCAGCCGCGGCGCCACCCAGAACCAGTTGACGATGAAACCGGACAGCGTGGCCGGGAAGAGCCAGAGCGCCGGCCAGCCCCACAGGTAGGCCATGCCGCTGACCGCCACGAGCGTCCATGCCGAGGACGACGAAGCCGACGCGCTGATCGCCGCGACCCAGCCGCCGAGCCGGCGACCGCCGAGAAAGAAATCCGCGCTGTCCAGGTTGCGACGCGCCGCCCACAGACCGATCGCGACCAGCACGAGCTTGTAGGCGACCAGGGTGTAGAGAATGGCCTCGGCGCGTGTCATGGCGGCCCTCGGACTGGAGCGAGGCAGTGTAGCAGCCGTCCCGGCCTTACAATCGCGGCATGACACACACGGCAAGCCCTGGCTGGCGCTTCTGGATCGACCGGGGCGGCACCTTTACAGACATCGTCGCCCGCCGTCCGGACGGGCGGCTGGACACCCTGAAGCTCTTGTCCGAAGCGCCGGAGCAATATCCCGATGCAGGTATCGAAGGCATGCGACGCCTGCTCGGCCTCGAGGATGCCGCGCAGCTGGATCGTGCGCCGATCGACGCGGTGCGCATGGGCACGACCGTGGCCACCAACGCCCTGCTGGAACGCCGCGGCGAGCCGACACTGCTGGTCACGACGCGCGGACTCGGGGACGCGTTGCGGATCGGCACGCAACAGCGCCCTCGCCTGTTCGAACTCGACATCCGGCTGCCGGAGCCGCTGTACGCCGATGTGCTGGAAGCGGACGAGCGCGTCGGGGCGGACGGCCGGGTTCTGCAGCCGCTGGACGAGGACGCGCTGGCGGCGGCGCTGCATGCTGCCCATGCCGGGGGACTGCGCGCGGTGGCCATCGCGTTGCTGCACGGCTACCGCTATCCGGACCACGAGCGGGCGGCGGCCAGGCTGGCGCGCGCGGCCGGGTTCACCCAGGTCTCCGTCTCGCACGAAGTCAGCCCGCTGGCGCGCCTCGTGCCGCGCGGCGAGACCACGGTGGCCGATGCCTATCTTTCGCCCGTACTGGATCGTTACGTGGCGCAGTTGCGAGCGCCGCTGGGCGACACGCGGCTGTTGTTCATGCAGAGCAACGGCGGGCTCGCGGAAGCCGCAAGATTCAGGGGGCGCGACAGCGTGCTCTCCGGCCCGGCGGGCGGGGTCGTCGGCATGGCCGCGGCCGGGCATCGCGCCGGCCGCGAGCGGCTGATCGGCTTCGACATGGGCGGCACCTCGACCGACGTCTGCCTTTACGAGGGCGAGTACGAGCGCAGCCACGACAACACGGTCGCGGGGATCCGCCTGCAGGCGCCGATGCTGCGCATCCACACCGTCGCGGCGGGCGGCGGCTCGCTGCTGAGCTTCGCCGACGGCCGTTACCAGGTCGGGCCGGATTCGGCCGGCGCGGATCCGGGTCCCGCCTGCTACGGGCGCGGCGGCCCTGCCACGGTCACCGATGCGAACCTGGTCCTCGGGCGCCTGCAGCCCGACGCGCTGCCGGCCGTGTTCGGCGCCGACGGCGCGCAAGCGCTGGACCCGGCCGCATCGGCGGGGCGCCTTCGCGAGCTCGCCGCCGCCATGCGCATGGCCAGAGAGCCGCCCGCGAGCCTGGAGGCCATGGCGGCCGGTTTCCTCGAAATCGCCGTCGAGCGCATGGCGCGCGCGGTGAAACAGGTCTCGATACGCCGCGGCGTCGATCCCGCGGGCTTCACCCTGTGCGGTTTCGGGGGGGCAGCCGGGCAGCACGCCTGTGAAGTGGCCGATGCGCTGGGTATTCGCGAAGTGTTGCTGCCGCCCCTGGCCGGCGTCCTCTCCGCCTGGGGAATCGGGCTCGCCGACCTCGTGGAACTGCGCCAGGCCCCGGTCCAGGCGACGCTCGATGCCGCCACGCTGGCCGCCGCCGACGCCGCGTTGGCCGAACTCGGCGCCGCGGCGGCGGAGGCGCTGGCGATGCAGGGCGTGGCGGCCGACGCGATCACGATCCGGCGACGGCTGCGCCTGCGCTACGCGGGCAGCGACACGACCCTGGAGGTGCCGCTGGGCGATGAAGAAACCGTGCGCGAGACCTTCGCCGCAGCCCACACGCAGCGATTCGGCTTCGTGACCGCGCAGCCGCTGGTGCTGGAGGCCGTGGAGGCCGAAGCCTGCGGCGGCGGGCGCAGGGACGACGCGAACGGCCCGGACGCTGGCAAGGACGGTCCACAGCGCGGCCGCTGTAGGGCATGGCTGGATGGGACCTGGCGGGAGATCCCGCTGGTGCCTCGCGCATCGCTGGCGCCCGGTGAGACCCTGACCGGCCCGGCGCTGGTGCCGGAGACGAACGCCACCACCTGGCTGGCGCCGGGCTGGACCTTGCGCTCGGATGAGCTCGGCAACCTGCTGCTCAGCCGGCCGGCGCGTCCCCGCGGCCGGCGCGCCTCCACGGCGGCCGACCCGGTGTTGCTCGAAGTCTTCAACAACCGCTTCATGCACGTCGCCGAACAGATGGGCGCCGTGCTGCAGAACACCGCGAGCTCGGTCAACATCAAGGAACGGCTGGATTATTCCTGCGCGGTGTTCGACCCGGCCGGCGGGCTGGTGGCGAACGCGCCGCACATGCCGGTCCATCTCGGCTCGATGGGCGAAAGCGTGCGCGCGGTGATGGCCCGTTTCGGCGACGACATGGCCGCGGGCGACAGCTTCGTGCTCAACGACCCCTACGAGGGCGGCACGCATTTGCCCGACATCACGGTCGTGACGCCGTTTTTCGGCGCCGGCCCGCGCCCGGCGCTCTACGTCGCCTCCCGCGCGCATCACGCGGACATCGGCGGCCGGACGCCCGGCTCGATGCCTGCCGACAGCCGGCATATCGACGAAGAGGGCGTGCTGATCCGCGGCATGCGACTGGTCGCGGCAGAGCGTTTCGACGAGGACGGAATGCGCGCACTGCTGACGGCGGGACGCTGGCCCGCACGCAACGTCGAACAGAACCTGGCCGACCTGCGCGCGCAGCTCGCGGCGAACCGGCGCGGTGCGGCCGAACTGGCGCGCATGATGGACGAGTTCGGCGCGGCAGCCGTGACGGCCTACATGGGGCACATACAGGACAATGCCGCTGCCGCGGTGCGCAGCGCCATCAGCGGGCTCGCCGACGGTGAATTCACTCTCGCGATGGACGGCGGCGAGACCGTCCGGGTCGCCGTGCGCATCGAGCGCGAGACGGGCCGGGCGCAGATCGATTTCACCGGTACCTCCGCCCAGTCGGCAGGCAACCTCAACGCCCCCGCCGCCGTCTGCCGCGCCGCCGTGCTGTATGTCCTGCGCTGCCTGGTGGACCGCGACATCCCCCTTAACGAAGGCTGCCTGGCGCCGGTGACGCTGCACATCCCGGACGGCAGCCTGCTCAATCCGCTTTGGCCCGCGGCAGTCGCCGCCGGAAACGTGGAAACCTCGCAATGCGTGGTGGACGCGCTGTTCGGCGCGCTCGGGGTGGTCGCCGCTTCGCAGGGCACGATGAACAACCTCAGCTTCGGTAACGCCCGGCACCAGTATTACGAGACCCTGTGCGGCGGCGCCGGCGCAGGGCCGGACTTCGACGGGGCCTCGGCGGTCCACACGCACATGACGAACAGCCGGCTCACGGACCCTGAAATTCTCGAGCTGCGCCATCCCGTGCGGGTCGCGGCCTTCGGCTTGCGCCACGGTTCCGGTGGCGACGGCCGTCACCGCGGGGGCGAGGGGGTGCTGCGGCGCCTGGTGTTCACCGAGGCGCTCGACGCCGCCCTGATTTCGAACCGGCGACGCATTCCGCCCTTCGGCCTGGACGGCGGCGCGCCGGGGCGCACCGGCTGCAACCGCCTCATCCGCGCGGACGGCCGCGTGATCGAACTGGCCGGCACCGCGGCAGTGGCCCTGTCGCCGGGTGATGCGCTCGAAATAGAAACGCCGGGTGGGGGTGGCTTCGGTCGCCGTGCGTGACCTCGCTCACGGTGGCGCGGCGGCAAATCTGCTAGTTTCGAGTCGTGGACAAGGACAACCGGGCAGGATGCCCGTCATGGGATGCTTATGCAGTGTGGCAGATACTGTTGCACCGACATCCCGTGCGCATCGAGGACCCGGCCGGTTCCTGCGGCCGGATCGAAGGCAAGATGCTCGCGGAATTCTTCGAGGCGATGGTCGGCTACCCCGACTACCTGGTCGATGCCCTGCTGATCATCGCGCACGCGGAGGGTTTCGAGGCCGCGGTCGATGCGCTGGACGAGGCGATCAGGGAACTTCGCTCCCGCCGGCAATGATCCGGCGCGCGGCGGCCGCACGCGCCCTGTCGGGATCGCGCGCGACCGGCACGTCCTGCAGCCAGCGCCGGTGCGCGGCCGGCAGCTCGAGCAGTTCGGCTCCGGCGCGGATCAGCTCGACGTACCAGTCCCACGGCAGCAGCCCCTCGGCTTGTTCCGCCGGCTCCGCCATCCAGGTCCGGGCGCGAATCTCGCCCGCGACGGTCATCACCACCACGTCCGCGCACCGGTAGCCGGCGCCTGCAGCTCCGAGCCGATCAAGGGATCCAGCGGGCAACCAGTAGAGCGCTCCCGGCAGGGCATCGCCAGGCGTGGTGCTGGGACATGCATCCGAGCGTGCCGCGCCGTCGCGACCGCGCTTGCGAAACACCAGCCGATGACCGGGCAACAGCGCGGCGCCGTGCAGCTCCGCCTCGGGCACACGCCGGCGCAACCAGCCGGGATGGACGTTCGCGCCGTAGGCGAAGTAGGCGACGCGCGTCGCCTCGTTCATCCGGCCTCCAGGCTTCCTGGCTGCGACTCGGCCGTCCCGGTCGCGGGGACGATCGCCTCGCGCAAGGGCTGGGTAATCGCCCAGCGCTCGGGCGAAACCGGCGCGAGTCTTGCGCCATGGAGGCCCTGGCTGACCCGGTAGATGATGAAGTCGCCGGGCCGCCGCGGAGCGAAACCCACCGTGAACTCCACCTGCGTCGGACGGAACGGCGCCGAGACCTCGTCGACGTCCACGAACCATGCGTGCGCCGCTTCGCCAGCGAGCCGCCCTGCGCCACGCAACGACTCGAGCCAGCCCGCCAGCTGGCGCTGCAGCCGCCGGGCCAGGTCGGCGCCGGCAACCTCGAATACGATCCATCGCGTGCCGTTCAGCAGCGCCTTTTCGACCGCGAGGGCAAGCCGCCGGGTGGCCAGGGAACGCCAGGCCGGCACCGGGCACTCCGGCGAAGCCAGCGTGTGATCGCCGGTCAGTGCCGTCCGGCCGCCGCGCGAGCGCGACAGCACGTTGATGCCGGCGCCGTGGAGCCGCCGCCGCAAGTCGGGCGGCACTTCGTGCGTCGGCCGGAACGAGGCGCCAAGGGCCGGTTCCGCCTCGTCCGGGCTGCGCGCCAGGGCACCAGCCACCGCGCCGACCGCGGAACGACCGGGTTCGCGTCCCTCGCCCGCGAGTTGCGGGAAGACGGCCATGACGTTCTCGCCGGCGATATTGATCCGCTGCAGCCACGCGAGGGCCTGCTCCCCGTCGTAGCTGTCGGCCGGCGGCTCGAGGATGAGCATCGCGCGGCGCTTGCGGCAATACCGCAGCGCCGCCAGCAGGAGCGCCGGACCGGGGCCGCGTGACGCGTGCACCGTGGGCAGGCACAGGAAATCGATGTCGGGCAAGCCGTCGAGCGCGAACAAGCCGCTGCCCAGGGTGGACGAACCCACCAGGTCGTAGTCCGTGAGCGGCGCGCCGTCCGCGCCGTCGTCTTCGGCCTCCACCCAGGTCACGGGGTAACCGGGCGCCGTGCTGACGGTGGCCGCCGGCCGGCTGGGCGGCAACAGGCCGCGCACCCTTGCGAGCCGCGAGCCCATGAGGACATCGACGATATAGCGCTCCGAAGCCGGCCGGAGCGACAAGCGCTGATAGATTTCCTGGTCGGCGACCCGCTCCGTGCCGCGCACATGCAGCCGTTGCAGAACGAGATTGAAGGTCACGTCGTCCGAAGGGCCGATATGATCGTAGTCCACGGAGGCGCGCAGGAACTCCCGCCGTCCGGGGCTGACGGCCTCGAGCACCAGTGCGCCCTCGCGACCGGGCAGGCGGATCGTGCAGGGCCGCGCGCCATTGGCGACCCGCACCACGGCGGCGCGCGTCCCGCCGGCGAGAAAGAAATCCTGCAGGCAACGCTGCAATGCGTACTCGCCGCCGGCAATGCCGTAGGAGCGCTCGAATTCCGCGACACTCTCGACCAGCACGGCCTCGTGCAGCGGGCCACGCGGTGCCGCGCCGATGAAAGCCGCGGTGCCGCCGGCGAGGCCTTCCAGGGACGCTTCCCGACCGGGGATTTCCTCGACGAGTATGCCGGGAGTGAGCGGATCAGACATGGCGGCCTCCGGCAGTGCGGCGGCATGCGCTTCGCGCGGCGGCGTGACGTGCCGACTTCATGCGGCGAACATCGCGAACAGGACCAGCAGGACACTCACCGCCACGGTCAGTCGGGTGCGAAGCCCGCGATACCAGGCCGGCAGGGTCGCGGCGACCGGCGGGGTGGCTTCCCACGCGCGCAGCAGCACAAAGCCGCCGAGCAGCAGCCATGCGGCGCCCTGCGACGGCAACAGCAGGGCGGCCCAGCCAAGCAACGCGGGCAGCACGCTGATCGCGAGCCGCATGATGCGCAGCGAGCCCGAGGCCAGCGCGGTTCCCCAGTGCACGGCGCCGACGAACGACAGGATGACCGCGCCGTAGGCGATGAACTGCTGCGCGAAATAGGCTTGTTGTCCGGCGCCGCCCAGCAGGCCACCGAGCAGAGCGGCGACGAAAGGGACCAGGCCGGCATAGCCCAGCCAGTGGGCGGCTTTCGACACGCCGCCGGAGAGCCGCGGATGCGCCAGCAGTTCCGACGGCCCGCCGATGAAGCGGCCGTCGAGAAAAACCTGCGGCAGGGTCCGATGGCCGGTCCATTCCTCCAGCACGTGGAAACGGTCGCGCGCCGCGCGATCGCCCATCGCCAGCGTGACGATCCGGTAGTCGATGCCGAGTTCGTCGAGCCGCGCAACCACCTCGTGCACGTCGGTGAGGCGCGACGCGAACACCACGACCGGAGCACTGTTCGCGTCCTTGCGCAGCGTGTCGAGGTGATCGGTGCCGCTCATTGATCCTGGGGCTCGCATTCCGGCCGACGGTGACAAGGGTGATAATAGCGGATCGTGACTCCTGATGAATCACCGGGTGGGCGAACCGCATGACGAAGCAGTCCGGCAGACAAGGTATCCGGCCTCACGGCCAGGCGCTGCGCGACGCCGTGCGCTGGCTGTCCGAGATCGGCCGGCACGACGCGGCGGCCGTGGAGGACGCATGCCGGCGTTTCGACCTGTCGCCGCTCGACGAGGCTTTCCTGCTCGAGGAGACGCGCCGGCTCGGCAACGCGCAGAACGCGCAGGACGCGGACGGATCTGCGGAGAAAGAGACTTGAGCACCTGGTCGCTGTTCGAGCGTTATCCACGGCTGGCTGAAAGCCTCGTCGCATTGCCGCTGGGCGAATGGCCGACCGCGGTGCAGGCCGCGCATCCGGCGGAGTTGCCCGGTGCGTGTGCCGGCCTGTGGGTGAAGCGCGACGATCGCTGCGCCACGCCCTACGGCGGCAACAAGGTGCGCAAACTGGAGTTCCTGCTGGCGGATGCGCTGCAGAAAGGCCACGACAGCGTGTTCACTTTCGGCTGCGCCGGGTCCAATCACGCGCTCGCGACAGCCATCTACGCAGGCCGTGCAGGCTTGCACGCCCGACTGCTGCTGACGCCGCAAAGCAATTCCTCGTTCGTCGCGCGCAACCTGCTGATGGGGCGCTGGGCAGGCGCGCAGCAGGTGCACTGCGCCACGGAGGCACAGGCCCGGCGCACCGCGCGGGCGCTCGAACTGCAGGGCCGTGGCGACCGTCCGGCGCCGCTGCGGATCCCCGGCGGCGGCTCTTCGCCGCTCGGCACCGTCGGGTTCGTCAACGCGGGTCTCGAGCTGGCGGCGCAGGTTCACGCGGGGCGACTGCCGGAGCCGGACGCGCTCTATGTCGCACTCGGAACGATGGGCACCGCCGCGGGCCTGGCGCTGGGGCTGGCCGCCGGTGGATTACGCACCCGCCTGGTCCTCGTGCGGGTGGTGCGCGCGGATATCGCCAGTCCGCGCCGCTTCCGTGCGCTTTATCACGGTGCGGCGCGCCTGCTGCATGCGCGCGATCCCCGTTTTCCGCTCGCCCCGCTGGAGAGTTCACGAATCGAGGTGCGGCACGAATTCATCGGGCCGGGTTATGCGCGCTTCACGCCCGAGGGCATGAACGCGCTCGCCGTGGCGCGCCAGGCCCTCGATCTCGGGCTGGAAGGCACCTACACCGGCAAGGCTTTTGCGGCGCTGCTCGCGGACCTCAAGAGCGGTCGCCTCACGGGACGGCACGCGCTGTTCTGGAATACCTACAACGGCCATGCGGTGCCCGACGATGCCCTGGCCCTCGATTACCGCGAACTGCCCGCCGGCTTCCATCGCTACTTCGAACAGCCGGTGCAGCCGCTCGACCCGCAATACGTCCCGGCGCGCGACTGAGCGCCGGATCGGCTGCTGCATTCAGAATGCGGCGAAGCTGTCGAGGCCGCGCAGCAACAGATCCCAGCGAGCCTCGATGGCCTCGCGCGCAGCCACCGCGGGCAGGCCGCTGATCAGGGCCGCACGCTTGAACACCCAGCCGACCGCATCATGCGGTCCGAGGCTCATGAAAAAGCCGAGCTGCCGCACGTCCCACGGCTCCGGCGAACGCCCTTCGGCCACGCGCGCGACCGTGTCGGCGACGTGGCGACCCTTGCGCACGGCCGTCTGCGCGGTCGCCGCATCGAAAGGCACATCTTTCCAGCGCGCGCAATCGCCGGCGGCATAGATCCCCGCCAGCGGCCGGCTCCCATGCAACACGCGCCCGGCCGAATCGGCTTCGATGCGCTCGACCTTCGGCCCCGTGCAGAGCAGCACTCCGCCGGCCGGCTCCGACAGGGACGACCCATCCGCGCTCATGCGAATGCGCCCGCGGCCGAACGACTCGTAGCGCGTTCCCATGCGGATATCGATGTCGAGGCCGTCCAGTCGTTCGAAGACGGCTTTTCGCAGCCCTTCCGGCTCGGCTGCCATGATCGTGTCGGCGGCCTCGACCAGGCCCAGGGGTGCGCCTTGCGGGCGGACGGCCGCGAGCTCGAAGAGACATTGCAGCCCGCTGGCGCCGGCGCCCACGACCCAGGCGCGCTCCTCCGTGCCGGCGAGGCGCTTGAAGGCGTTGACCCCGGGACCGGTGGTCAGCGACTCGAGCGGCACCGGCGGCGGACGCGCACGCGACGGGCGGCTCCGGACACCGGGCAACCCGGTGGTGACGACCAGGGCGTCGAAGGCCAGCTTGCGGCGTCCCACGGGCAGCTCGCCGCGTCGCGACCACTCCTCGAGGCGGGCCGGGGTCCAGTCCACCTGCGCAATGTGGTGACGGAATTCCCAGCGCCGCGCGATCGGCGCGAAGTCCGCCCGCAGGTCCGACAGGGGCTTGCGCAACGTCTCGTGCAGCAGCGTGCGACGCAGGTGCCAGCGGGCGGGATCGACCAGGTGTCGATCCGCATCCGGCAGCACCCGCGCCAGCCGTGCCAGGCAGGCCAGCCCTGCGTATCCGCCGCCGAGCACGACGATCCTCATGCGGACGCCCGTCGGCCGCGGAACTGCCAGCGTGCCAGCACCACGCCCCCGAGAATCAGGCCGAGTGCCGCGAAGGCGCGGCCGGGCAGGCGTTCACCCAGGGCCAGCGATCCGAGCACCACCGCCCACACAGGGATCAGGTAATTGATGAGGGACAGGAAGGTCGGACCGGCCCGCGCCACCAGGCTGAAATAGACCACGGTCGCCAGCCCCGTGGACAGCGCGCCCAGCGCGAGCAGGGCCAGCGTCGGCACGACGGCGACCGGCGAGTGCACGACGCCGGCGGACCCGTCGCGCAGCCCGGCAAGCAGCAGGAAGCCACCGACGACGATCCCCGCGATGGACAACACTGCGCCGGCGGTGACGACGGGATGCAGCACCGGACCGCGGCGCGCGATGACCGCCGCCACGCCATAGCAGAGCGCAGCGCCCAGCACGGCGAGTTGTGCCGCGAACGAAGCCTCGCGTCCGACCATTGCGGCGGCGGCCTCCGGCCCCGTCAGCACGACGACCCCGATGAAACCCAGCGCGAAACCCGCCAGGCGTCGCGGCGTCAGGCGTTCCCCGGCCACCAGGAAATGGGCCAGCAACAGGACGACCAGCGGCATCACCGCCATGAGGATGCCGGTGAGACCTGACGGGATCGACCGCTGGCCCCAGGCGATGAGAAAGAACGGCAGCGCGTTGCCGAGCAGCGCCATGACGAGGAAGAACAGCCACACGCGCAGCGACCGCGGCGGCCGTCGCCGCGTGAGGACGAACAGCAGCAACAGCACACCGGCGCCGATCAACAGGCGCCCTGCCGTCACCGTCACCGGCGTGAAGCTGTCGAGCGCGAGGCGCACCAGCAGGAAGGAACTGCCCCACAAGGCCACGAGCGTGACGAGCAGGCCCCATTCGGCCGGGCCCTGGCGCAGCACGCCATGCACGGGAGACTGCGGCACGGCAGACGGCGATGCCGGTCCCGCCGCAGGGTCCGCAGGCTTGTGTCCCGACATCATCGACATCGTGGCGATCAGTTCTGCCCCGGCGGTTCGTTCCGGCCGGCGCCGCCGCCTTCAGGCGGTGGCGAGAGGTCCGCGGCGGCGCGCCTTTCGCGTTCGCGCTCGGCTTGCTCCCGCTCGCTCTGCTTGCGGCGGATCTCGTCGATCATCAGCGACAACCATTCGTTCAAGTTCATCTTCTCCGTGCCAGGAACAACGGCGCCGCCGCCAGCCCCGCGACAAAGCCCCCGAGGTGCGCCCGGAACGCCACGCCGCCCTCGCCGTCGGGCGCCCACAGCGATGACAGCAGCTGGATCGCGAACCACAGCCCGAGCACCCAAAGCGCCGGCAACCTCACCACCGTCAGCATAAAGCCCAACGGCACCAGTACGCGCACCTGTGTGCGCGGGAACAGCAAGAGATAGGCACCGAGCACGCCCGAGATCGCCCCGGAAGCACCGATCATCGGTGCCAGCGTCTCGGGTGCCGGCAAGGCCTGGGCCAGTGCCGCCACCACGCCGCAGGCCAGGTAGAAGCACCCGTACCTGGCGCGTCCCATGCGGTCCTCGATGCTGGGTCCGAATACCCAAAGGTAGAGCATGTTACCCGCGAGGTGGAGCCAGCCGCCATGGAGGAACATGGAGGTGATCACGGTCGCCGCGGGCGGGACGACGGCGATGTCCTGCGGCATCGCCAGGTGGCCGAGCAACACGGCCGGAATCACGCCGAAGGTAAAGATGGCGCGGTTGAAGCCGGCCTCGTCGAGCGACACCTGCCAGAGGAACACCACGGCGATGGCCGCCAGGAGGGCCCAGGTCACGAGCGGCGTGGACGCGACCCGGTGCTCGGCCCGCAACGGAATCATGGACGCCGGGAACCCGGTTGAACGGGCCGGCCTCTCAGGACAGGCCTTCCGGATACCTGGCGAGGCCGAGGCGCAATGCACGCGCCTTGAGTTCACGGATCGTCTGCTTGACGAGCTGGCGCACCGGACCCTGCCACGCATCGATCGCACGAAGCTTCGCCCGCAGCACGTCGAGATCCTGCAACTCGCCCAGCACGTCGGCGAGCTTCTTCAGCATGGCGCGCTCCTGCTTGTCGAGCGGCATCCCGCAAAGCTCCCTCTGGTAGAGCTCGCGCTTCACGACCTTGCGGAAATCATGGAAGCGCGGCAATACCGGGTGCTCCAGGACGCGCCGGAATGCCCGGGCGGTTTTCGCCCAGGCGTCTGCGAGACCGGCACCGATCGTCCCCTCGTCCATGAGCGCGAAATCCAGCCCGTCGACGTCCGCGCGGATCACGCGGAGGGTATCCACCACGCCCTCCGCCAGCGGCCGCGGCAGTCCGGCGGCGGCATTCGCCCGGCGATCCTCCGCCAGCGCTTCGGACAGCGCATCCAGCGCCTCGAGATGGCGCGCGTCCGCTCTGGAACGCAGCCGCAGGAGTGTCTCGGCCATGGCATCCGCATCGCGCAGATGCGCCAGCCGGCGGGCAGCCTCGGCACAGCGCTTTTCCAGGTGACGCGTCGGCAAGGCATCGCTGCTGAGCCGCAGCAGGGCCCGCACCCGCTTCAGTTCCTTGCGCACCTCGTGCACCACCCGCCCACCCGGCAACGCCGGATCCTCCAGGCGCGACACGCATGCCGCGAGCCTGGCGGAGATCGTCGCCCCGATGCCTTCGGGTGTCGGGGCCTCGTCTGCAACCGGCGTCAGAAAGCCGGCCCGGGACGACCTTTCGGTGCTCATTCCTGCTCCAGTGCATGCCTGGGGACGCCGACTTTAGCACGCGCGACCGCTTTATTTGCGGTCGCGCCGCGACCGTCCCATGATGTACAAATACAGGATATTCGACCCGGGAGAACTGAACGATGCGGGGACTTGGCAGATCGGTGGCGGGCCCGGCACTGCTGGCCGCAACAGCCCTGGCCCTGTGGACCTCGCCTGCCATGGCGGACGGCGTGTTGCAGTTCCTCGAGCCCCGGCTGAACCTCGTCGAAGGTGAAACCGGACAGGTCACGGTGATCCGCAGCGGCAGCGCGACCGGCGACGTCACGGTCGTGCTGAACGTCAGCCTCGGCGGCACGGCCCGGCTCGGCGAGGATTTCACCGTCGAACTGCCCCTCGGAGTCGTCCGGATCGCCGATGGCGAGTTCTCCGGTCATGCCGAAATCGATGCACTGCAGAACGACGCCGCGGACGGTACCCGCTATGCGGTGTTCACCCTGGCGAACCCTGCCGGCGCGACACTAGGCCGGGGCAGCAGCCAGTTGCTGCAGATCGAGGACGACGAGTCCGCCGATGCGTTGCTGGCCATTCCGGGCGACGCGGTGCGCCGTGTGACGGAGGGCAATGAGCTGCCCATCGAAGTGACCCGCAGCGGACTCCCGGATACCGCCGTGTCGGCCACCCTGCTGGGCGTTCCCGATACCGCGGCCGTCGGCATCGATTACAGCGACTTGACGCTCGACATCGAATTTCCCGCCGGTGAGACCCTGCGCGAGGCGACGCTCGCCACGCTCTCCAGCATTGCGGCGCGGCCACCGCGCACGCTCAGCCTGCTGCTTGCCAGCCCGACGCCCGAGGACAGCGCGGCATTCGACGGCCGCGGGCCACTGGTCGTGATCGAGCCGCCGGGCGACACCCATGCCGGCGAGTTCTCTCTGTTCGCGGACGCGCTCGAGGTCGGTGAAAGCGACGGCAGCATTGGCTTCACCGTGGACCGCAATCGCGGCAGCAGCGGCGAAGCGGCCGTCAGCTGGGTCACGGTCGAACTGGCCGACGACGGCGCAGCGGTGGCCGACGTCGACTTCGTCGCCGCCACGGGCCGGCTGGTTTTCGCCCCGGGCGAGACGCGCCAGACTTTCCAGGTCCAGCTGATCGACGATGAAGAGGTGCGCACGGACCGTCGGCGTTTCGCCGTCGCGCTGGCGGACCCCTCGCCGCTCGCCGGACTCGACCCCGAGTCGCGCAGCGTGACGATCACGGTGCGCGAGGACGACGGCGAACCCAGCGAATCGTGCCAGGGTTTCTGCGAATGCTTCATCGCGACCGCCGCCTGGGGCAGCTGGATGGATCCGCATGTCGGCAGCCTGCGGCAGTTCCGCGACGACGTCCTGATGCCGCACGCCGCGGGACGCGAGTTCGTCGCTTTCTACTACCGCCACTCGCCCCCGATCGCCGCAGTCATCAGCCGCCACGACAGCCTGCGCGCACTCACCCGTGCGGGCCTGGCGCCCGTGGTCTTCGCCATCGAACGACCCGTCGCCGCGAGCCTCGGGACGCTTGGTATGTTCCTGCTGCTGATGAATCTGCGCGCACGGAGCCGCCGAAGGAATTCCCCATGAAGAAAAACGTTCTCATCACCGGCACGTCGTCGGGACTCGGTAGAAGCACCGCGCTGATGCTGGCCGCCAAGGGCTGGCAGGTGTTCGCCGGCGTGCGCAAGGAAGCCGATGGCGACTCACTGGTCAAGGAAGCCGATGGGACGGTGGTGCCGTTGCTGCTGGACGTTGCCGAGCAGGACACCGTAGACGCCGCCGCGGCGCATTTGAACGAAGCCACGGGCGGGGAACTCCACGGGCTCATCAACAACGCCGGCATTTACCTGGGGGGTCCGCTCGAGTTGATGAGCAACGACGAGATCGCGCGGACCTTTGCCGTCAACGTGACCGGTTTGCTGTCGGTGACCCGCGCGTGCCTGCCCCTGCTGCGCGCTGCCGAGGGACGAATCATCAACATCGGCTCGATTTCCGGGCTGGTCGCCATGCCCGGCGTGAGCGTCTATGCCGGGTCGAAGCATGCCGTGGAAGCCATCACGGACTCGTTGCGCATCGAGCTGCAGCCCTTCGGCGTGAAGGTCGTCGTGATCGAGCCGGGCGGCATCAAGACGCCGATCTGGCAAAAAGGCGCGCAACGGGATGCCGAACGTCCGGAAGATCCGCACACGGCCCGGCTGCTGGAGATCTACGCCCCTCTGGTGAAGCTGCTGGAAAAGCTCAATGCCAGGCCGGGCGGCCTGCCGCCCGAGGATGTGGCCGGGGTCGTCATCGATGCGCTCGAAACGCCGCGGCCGAAGAACCGCTACCTGGTCGGCAAGGACGCGAAGTCGATCGCCCTGCTCGGCCGGCTGCCCGACCTGCTGCGGGACAAGCTGATCTCGTCCAAGGTCTGGGGCTAGCTAGCGGCCGAAGAATGCGCCGAGGCGGCTCTCTTCCATCGCGCCGGAGAGCTTTTCCATGAAGCGCCGGGGCCGGCGCCATTCCACCTTCCACGCATCGGCGTCGTCGATGAGCCGGGCCAGCCAGTCGTCGCTGGTGCTGAGCTCATCGACCAGCCCCAGCTCGAGCGCCCGGCTGCCGTACCAGTGCTCTCCGGTGGCGACCCGCTCCATGTCGAGGTCCGGTCGGTACCTGGCGACCATTTCCTGGAACAGCGTGTGGACGTCCTCGAGTTCTTCGCGCAGCTTCTCGCGATCCTCTTCGGTGACTTCGCCGACCATGCTGACGGTGCGCTTGTAGCGCCCTGCCTTGACCTGCTCGACGGTGACGCCGCGATCGTCGAGGAGGCGACGGATATTCGGGATCTGCGCCAGTACGCCGATCGAGCCGACGATGGCAAACGGCGCGGCGACGATCCGGTCGGCCACGCAGGCCATGAGATATCCGCCGCTCGCGGCCACCTTGTCGACCGCCACCGTCAACGGAATCTCCCGCTCGCGAATGCGTACCAGCTGGGATGCGGCCAGGCCGTGATCGTGCACCAGCCCGCCGGCGTTCTCCAGGCGCACCAGCACCTCGTCGCCCTTCTCGGCCACCGCCAGCACGGCGCTGACCTCCTCGCGCAGGGATGCGGTCGCGGTGGCGCGCATGTCGCCATGAAAGTCGATCACGAACACCCGCTTGCGGCGTTCTTCCCGCGCGGCCTTTTCTTCGCGGCGACGCTGCTTCGCCAGCTGCTTGCGCCCGGCCTTGGGCAACAGCTTGCCGCGCAGGCTGTCCGCTGCGCGGCGCAGGCGCGAATTCAGGCTGGTGACCCTGAGCTCCTCGGTTTCCCGGTTCCGGCGCGAAAGATTGACCAGGGCGCCCGCCACGAACGTCACCGCGGCAACGAGCGTCAGGGTCTTGGTGAGAAACAGGACGTAATCGAGCAGGACGTCGATCATGAGCGGCAGCCGTGCGGACGAATCATGTTCCCAGACCGACGTTGTTGTGTTCGAAAACGCGGTCGGCGCGATAGCTGGAACGGACCAGCGGGCCGGACACGACCTCGAGAAAACCCATCTCCAGCCCGATCCGCCGGTATTCGGCGAATTCTTCGGGCGTGACGTAACGCTCGACGGGCAGGTGATTGGGCGTCGGGCGCAGGTACTGGCCGAAGGTGACGATGTCGACTTGCCGGGCGCGCAGTTCGGCCAGCGTCTCGCGTATCTCCTCGTCGGTCTCGCCGAGCCCCACCATCAGGCTCGTCTTCGTGAGCACTTCGGGACGATGGCGCTTGGCATGTTCCAGCACGTCGAGCGTCTGTTCGTAGCCCGCCCGCGGGTCGCGCACCGGGTGAGTCAGGCGCCGCACCGTCTCCAGGTTCTGCGCATAGACCTCCAGCCCGGACTCGACCACCGCCTCGATGGCGCGCAGGTCGCCGCAGAAATCCGGCGTCAGCGCCTCGACCGCGGTGTCCGGATTCAGCGCCTTGATGGCGCGCACGCAGGCCGCGTAATGCGCGGCGCCGCCATCCGGCAGGTCGTCGCGATCGACGCTGGTGATGACCACGTAACGCAAGCCCATCAACTGGACCGAGCGCGCCGCGTTGGCCGGTTCCTCCGCATCCAGCCAGCCGCGCGGATTACCGGTGTCCACGGCGCAGAACTGGCAGGCGCGGGTGCACACGGCGCCCATGATCATCAGCGTCGCGGTGCCGTTGTTCCAGCACTCGCCGATATTGGGGCAGATCGATTCCTCGCACACCGTCGCCAGGCGATGCTCGCGTACGTTCTGCCGGACCCGGGAGTATCCTTCGCCGCTCGGCATCTTGGCGCGCAACCACGGCGGCTTGCGGCCCAGCGGCGCCGCAACCGCGCGGTCGTTCTGCTTCACGCCGTTCTTGATCGCCGCCACACCCTGTTGGTGACGAAACTTGGCGCCGCTCTTCACCGGGGGCGGCTGCATGATCGGGATGCCCTTGAAATTCGTGTCCATCGAGTAATTCTCTCATGTCCCCCATAGCGCCGTAACCTGCGAAAGCCGGGACCTTGATAATGCGAACGATTCGCATTAAATTGGTCCTCCTGTCTACGCCAACACCGGAATTCACCATGCTGCCCACCCGACCTAAGCTCACCCCCGCACGATTCGCCTTCACCCTGGCATCGCTTGCGCTCCTCGCAGCCTGCGGCCGCTCGCCCGACCCGGGGACTGAGGAGAATGCCGCGGCCGCCACCGAGGCGGAGTCACAGGTCATCAACATCTATTCGGCCCGCCACTACCAGAGCGACGAGCAGCTCTACCAGGCGTTCACGGACGCCACGGGAATCGAAGTGCGACGGATCGAAGGCACGGACGACGCCCTGATCCAGCGCATCCTGCAGGAAGGCGAGGCCACGCCGGCGGACCTCCTGTTCACGGTGGACGCGGGGCGCCTGTGGCGCGCCGAGCAGGCCGGCCTCTTCCAGCCCGTGGAATCGGCGGTGCTCACGGAACGGATACCCGCGCAGTTGCGTCACCCCGACGGCCTCTGGTTCGGCTTTTCCTCGCGCGCGAGGATCATTTTCTATGACGCCGAGCGGATCGAGGCCGGCGCGATCACGCGTTACGAGGACCTGGCCGACCCCCGTTGGGCCGGCGAAATCTGCATCCGTACGGGCGGCAACATCTACAACCTTTCACTGATGGCCTCGATGATCGAAGCGCACGGACTGGAAGAGGCCGAAGCCTGGGCGCGGGGCGTGGTCGCCAATTTCGCGCGCGACCCGCAGGGTGGCGATACCGACCAGATCCGCGCCGTCGCTGCCGGCGAGTGCGGCATCGCCGTCGCCAACACCTACTATTTCGCCCGCCTGATGAAGTCCGACGACCCGAACGACCGCGCGGTGGTCGAACGCCTGGGCTGGGTGTTCCCCAACCAGGACGGGCGCGGCACGCATGTGAACATCTCCGGCGCGGGCGTGGTGGCCAAAGCCGACAACGCAGAAGAAGCGGTCGCCTTCCTCGAATTCCTCGCCTCGAGCGAAGCCCAGACGCTGTTCGCCAGGGGCAACAACGAATATCCGGTCGTCCCGGGCGCCGCGCTCGACAACCCGGCCCTGGAATCGATGGGCACGTTCAAGGCGGACCCCGTGGATGCCTCGCTCTATGGCATCCACCAGGCCGAGGCGCAGAAGGCGCTCGACCGGGCCGGCTGGAAGTAAGCCGACGACCAGAGGAATGATGCGCGCGGCGGGGAGGCTGTTCTCGCTACCCGCCGCCGCGGTGCTCGTGGCGGCGGTGGTGGCCTTGCCGGTCATCACGGTGGTCCTGCACGTCTTTCTCCCGGACGAGGGGGCTTGGCGTCACATCGCCCAGGTGCTGTTGCCCGATTACGTCCTCACCACCCTGCTGCTGGTCGTCGGCACGGGAATCGGCGTACTGGTGCTCGGGTTGTCCACTGCCTGGCTGGTGGCCGTGTGCCGCTTCCCCGGGCGCCGCATCCTCGAATGGGCCCTGGTCCTGCCCCTCGCCTTTCCCGCTTATGTCATCGCGTACACGTATACCGACCTGCTCCAGGTCTCCGGGCCCGTCCAGACATTCATCCGCGACCTGACCGGGTGGTCGGCCCGCGATTTCTGGTTTCCGCCCATCCGCTCGCTGGGCGGCGCCATCGCGATGCTCTCGCTGGTGCTCTATCCCTACGTCTACCTGCTCGGGCGGGCGGCCTTCGTGCAACAGTCCAGCGGCGTGCTCGAGGCCGCCCGGACGCTCGGTCACGGTCCCTGGGGTGCGTTCTGGAAAGTCGCGCTGCCGATGGCGCGTCCGGCGCTGGTCGCGGGCGTGCTGCTGGCGCTCATGGAGACACTGGCCGATTTCGGCACCGTCGCCTATTTCGGCATCCCCGTGTTCACGACCGGCATCTATCGCGCGTGGTTCTCCCTCGGCGACCCGGTCTCCGCCGCCAAGCTCTCGGCCGTGCTGCTGGCTTTCGTCTTCACCCTGGTCGCACTGGAGCGCATCAATCGCGGCGGGATGCGCTTCCACCAGGTCGGTGCGCCGGCCGCCGAACGCAAACCCTATGAACTCCGCGGCGGACGTGCGGCGCTGGCGCTGGCCGTCTGCCTCGTGCCGCTGACCTTCGGTTTCCTGTTGCCGGCGGGTCGTCTCGCCTGGCTGGCCTGGGTCGGGGGCGACATGCAGTTCGGCGCGCGCTATCTCGGGCTCCTGTGGAACAGCGTCAGCCTGGCGGCGGTGAGTGCGGTGGTCGCGGTTGTCGCCGCCGTGATCGTGGGCTACGGGCTGCGCCTGCGCCCGGGGGCGGGAATGCGGCTCGTGCACCGGATTGCCGGACTCGGTTACGCCATACCCGGCTCGGTGATCGCGGTGGGGGTGCTCATCCCGCTCACCCTGGCGGATCATGGCTTGCGGGGCTGGCTCTCGGCATGGTTCGGCGTCGAATCGGGGCTGATCCTGACCGGCGGCATTCTCGGCCTCGTGTTTGCCTACGTCGCGCGCTTTCTTGCGGTGTCGCTGCAGAGCGTCGACGCCGGCCTTGCCCGCATCACGCCTGCGATGGACGACGCGGCCCATGCGCTCGGCGAGGGTCCCGGGCGCACGCTCCGGCGCGTGCATCTCCCGATCCTGCGCGCCAACCTGCTGACGGCCGGCCTGATCGTCTTCGTCGACGTGATGAAGGAGCTGCCGGCGACCCTGATCCTGCGACCCTTCGATTTCGACACGCTCGCGGTACAGGCCTACAAGCTCGCCTCGGACGAGCGGCTCGCGGAAGCCTCGACCGCATCACTCGCGATCGTGGTCGCCGGCCTCATCCCGGTGATCCTGCTGGCACGCCAGGTGTCGCGCCCGGGTGCGCGCCGCCAGCGCAGCGAGACGGCGCACATGATGGCGCCGGCCGCGGCCCGCTGACAGCCTCGGCCGCCGCCTTCGCCTGCCGCTGACAGCTACGCCTGCCGCCTTCGCCTGCCGCGGACACGAGGTCGTAGCGAGCTTGGTGCCGATAGCCGGTTTTCAGGCCCGGAGCGTCTCCATGTCGATCACGAAGCGGTACCGCACGTCGCTGCGCTGCATGCGCTCGTAAGCCTGGTTGATATTCTTGATGTCCAGCATCTCGATATCGCAGGTGATGCCGTGTTCGCCGCAGAAATCCAGCATCTCCTGCGTCTCCGGCAGCCCGCCGATGAGGGAGCCGGCGATCCGGCGGCGCCCCAGCACGACCGGGAAAGTGTGCAGCGCCGGCTCGACGGGTCCCAGCAGGCCCACGATGATGAGCGTGCCGTCGCGCTTCAGCGCGTTGACGTAAGGATTCAGGTCGTGCTCCACGGGCACGGTATCGAGGATGAAGTCGAAGCTGGCGGCGGCGGCTTCCATCTGCGCCGGGTCGCTGGAGATGATCACGTGGTGCGCGCCCTGGCTTTTGGCCTCCTCGACCTTCGAGGCCGAGCGCGTGAACACGGTGACCTCGGCGCCGAGCGCGCGCGCGAACTTGACGCCCATGTGGCCCAGCCCGCCCATGCCGACCACGCCGACGCGATGTCCCTTGCCGACGCCGAAGTGCTTCAGCGGTGACCAGGTGGTGATGCCCGCACACAGCAGCGGCGCGGCCGCCGCCGGGTCGAGTCCCTCCGGCATGCGCAGGACGAAGCGGTCGCTGACCACGACCTGCTCGGAGTAGCCCCCGAAAGTCGGCGTGCCGTCATGGCGATCGACCCCGTTGTAGGTGCCGGTCCAGCCCTGCTCGCAGTACTGCTCGAGGCCGTCGTCGCAGGAGCCGCAGCTGCGGCAGGAATCGACCAGGCAGCCCACCCCGACCCGGTCGCCCGGCTTGAACGCGGTGACCGCGTCGCCCACGGCCTGCACGGTGCCCACGATCTCGTGGCCGGGCACGATCGGATAGGTGGTGATACCCCAGTCGTTGTAGGCGGTGTGCAGGTCGCTGTGGCAGACCCCGCAATAGTCGATCTCGATCACCACGTCGTCCGGCCGCGGCGCCCGGCGCTCGATCGGGAAAGGCGCCACTCCGGACTCCGGAGACTCGGCGGCATAGGCTTTGACTTGGGGCATGGCGGCAGTCCTGAGTTAAGGGTCTGCCGGCATTATGGCACGGCGACCCGGACGCGAGCCGCCATCCCCGGCCGGCCAAAGACCGGTGAGGGGCGGCCGGTTGCCGCGCTAAGCGCCCTGGGCCTGGGAGTAGCCCGCCTGCCCGTCGAACTCGTACAGGTTCTCCGTCTTCACCGCGTCGAGCCCGGCCTCCGCCAGTCGCAGCAACAGCGCAGCAATGGTGGTCGGTCCGGCAGCTTCCTGCGCCTGGAAACGGCAGCGCCAGTGATCGGTGCAGAGCGTCCGGGCGTTGCCGCCCGGGTAGACTTTCACGCCCCGGTTGGTCACCACGGCCAGCGTGAAATCCGGCCCGGCCAGCGCCTCGAGACGCCGGCCGAGCACGCCCGGATCGCGGCCCGCTTCGTCCCAGTCGAGAAATACGTCCACGCCCACGAGGCGCTTCGACGACCTCGGCGTGGCGCTGCCGGGCGGCTGCAGCCGCACCTCGGGAACGGCCTGCCCTTCGGCCACCGGCGCCAGCCGCCGCGGCACCTGGCCGAGCCGTTCGATCACGGCATCCGCGAACTCCTGCGTCCCGACCTGGCGGCGTCCCGGGCCGGGGCGATACGCGTCGGCCGTGAGAATGCCCTCCTCGAGCGTGCGCAGCCAGGCATTCCGGATCAATGCCGCAGGCCGCTCGCGACCGAGATGCTGCAGCATCATGACCGCGGCCTGCAGCATGCCGGAGGGATTGGCGATATCCCGGCCGGCGATGTCCGGCGCGGAGCCATGCACCGCCTCGAACATGGCGCATTCCCGGCCGATATTGGCCGAGCCCGCCAGGCCGATGGAGCCGGATACTTCCGCGGCCACATCGGAGAGGATGTCACCGTAGAGATTGAGCGTGACCACCACGTCGAATTCTGCGGGGCGACTCGCCATGCGCGCCGTGCCGATGTCGATGATCATGTGTTCTGCGACGAGCTCCGGATAGTCCCGGGCGGTTTCTTCGAATACCCGCTGGAACAGGCCGTCCGTCAGCTTCATGATGTTGGACTTGGTCATGCACGTGACCTTTCGCCGGCCGTGCGCCCGGGCGTACTCGAAGGCGTAACGACAGATCCGTTCGCAGCCGGGGCGGGACACGAGCTTGAGGCACTGGTAAACCTCGTCGGATTGCCTGTGCTCGATCCCGGCGTAGGTGTCCTCCTCGTTTTCCCGGATGACGACGACGTCCATCCCGGGTTGCAGGGCCGTAATGAAAGGGTGGTAGGAAATGCTCGGGCGGACGTTTGCGTAGAGTCCCAGCACCTTGCGCAGCGTGACGTTGACGCTCTTGTAGCCGCCGCCCTGCGGTGTCGTGATCGGGCCCTTGAGGATCGCACCGTGCCGCGCCACCGCGTCGAGGACGTCCTGGCCGATTCCCGAGGCCTCGCCGGCGGCATAGGCCTTGAGCCCGACGGTCACATGGTGGAAGCTGAGAGCAGGATCGGCGGCGGCGAGCACACGCAACACGGCGGAGGTTATTTCGGGTCCGATGCCATCGCCCGCGGCGACGGCCACGGTGCGTGCCGGAAGCGTGTCGGGCGCGGCGCTGTTGATCAGCGGGGCAAGTACTGCAGACATGGGCACTCCTGGTATATACGCACTTGATATCGTGAATTCTAAGTCTTACGATGTTCCGAACGCAAGGGGGCGCAATGAAATCTCCCGTGTCCGATACCGGCGGATGGACCTTTCTCAGCAACCACACCCACGTGCTGGTGTGTCTCGCGCGAAACCCCGAACAGGTGTTACGCGAAGTGGCGCAACAGGTGGGCATCACCGAGCGCGCCGTGCAGCGCATCGTGGCGGAGCTGGAATCGGGCGGGGTGATCAGGCGGGAACGCCTCGGGCGGCGCAATCACTATGAACTGAACCTGGATGTGCCTTTGCGACATCCGCTCGAGCGCCATTGCACCGTAGGAGAGCTGTTGCGCGCGGTGACCGCCCCGGCGCAGGAATGAGCCGCTACCGCCCGCCCCAGCCCGCAGCTTCGCCCTATATCACGCCGGAGGGCGCAGGACGTTTGCGCGAGGAACTGGACCGGCTGTGGCGCGTGGAGCGTCCCGAGGTGGTGCGCGCGCTGGCCGACGCCGCCGCCGAGGGCGATCGCTCCGAGAACGCGGAATACATCTACCGCAAGAAGCAGCTCGGCGGACTCGACCGGCGCATCCGCCACCTGCGGCGGCGCCTCGGCGTCCTGAAAATCGTCGATCGCACCCCGGAAGCAGGCGGCCGGGTTTTTTTCGGCGCCTGGGTGACGCTGGAAGATGAAAACGGCGCCGAATCACGTTTCCGGATCGTCGGCCCGGATGAGTTCGACCATGCGCCCGGCTACATCAGCATGGATGCGCCGCTGGCCCGCGCGCTGCTGAAGCGGTCGCCGGGGGACGAGGTCACCCTCGAACTCGCCACCGGGCGCAGGACCTGGCTGCTGCTCGAGGTCAGCTACGACGACCGATCCTGACGGCCGTGGCGGAGACATGCCAGGGTCCCTTTCGCTTGGAATTCTTATGCCGCTCCAGGGACCCTGGCATGTCCCCGCCACTGCGCTAGCGACGAATTCGGGGGTGCCGCGTCGGGTCGGGCAGGACGCAGCGAGCGTCATCGCAATTTTGGGCGCGGGGAACCGTGCGCGGCCCTACCCGGTCTCCCCGGTGAGGTAGAATCGAACGCTTGTTTAGCGACCGTTCCGGAGACCCGCCATGGACTTCTCGTTCACCGAAGAACAGCTCATGATCCAGGAAGCCGCCCGCGACTTCGCCCAGCGCGAGATCGCGCCCATCGCGGCGGAGTTCGACATCAGCGGGAAGTTCCCGGAGGAGACGCTGCGCCAGGCCGGCGAGCTCGGTTTCATGGGCGTCGAGGTGCCGGAGGAATACGGCGGTTCCGGGCTGGACGCCATCGGCTTTGCGCTGATGATGGAGGAGATCGCCGCAGCCGATGCCGCGCACTCGACCGTCATCTCCGTGCACAACTCGCTCTACTGCAACGGCATCCTGCAGTACGGCACCGAGGAACAGAAACAGAAGTTCGTCACGCCCGTGGCCTCGGGCGAGGTGTTCGCGGCCTACGGCCTGACCGAGCCGCAATCGGGTTCCGACGCAGCCAACATGCGCACGCGTGCCGTGCTGGACGGCGACCACTACGTCATCAACGGCAAGAAGTCCTGGATCACCTCGGGCCCGGTGGCCCGGTACATCATGCTGTTCGCCATGACCGACCCGGGCGCCGGCCCGAAGGGCGTGTCGGCCTTCATGATCGATACGCAGAAGGACGGTTTCGCCTGCGGCAAGACGGAGCCCAAGCTGGGCATCCGCGCCTCGGCCACCTGCGAGATCGAGTTGGCGGACTATCGCTGCCCGGTGGAGGACCGGATCGCCAACGAGGGCGACGGCTTCAAAATCGCCATGAGCATCCTCGACGCGGGCCGCATCGGTATCGCCGCGCAGGCCGTCGGCATCGCGCGCGCCGCCTATGAAGCCAGCGTCCAGTACGCCCGCGAACGCCATGCCTTCGGCTCGCCCATCGGCAGTTTCCAGATGATCCAGGCCAAGATCGCCGACATGAAGATGCGCCTCGAGGCCGCTCGCCTGCTGACGCTCAAGGCCGCGTGGAACAAGAAGGTCGCGGCCGCGGCCGGGCTGCGCAACACGACGGAGTCGTCCTGCGCCAAGCTGTTCGCCTCCGAGGCCGCGATGTTCATCACTCACGCCGCGGTGCAGATCCACGGCGGCATGGGCTACAGCAAGGAAATGCCGATCGAGCGCTATTTCCGCGACGCCAAGATCACGGAGATCTACGAGGGCACGAGCGAGATCCAGCGCATGGTGATCGCACGGCAGGAAACCGGCCTGCGGTAAGCGCGCGGCCGGCGAACCGCCGCGTCACAGGCCGAGTTCCTCCCGCAGGAAGGCGTCGATGCCCGCCACATAGCGCGCCCGGCTGTGGAAAAAGCCGGTGTTGTGACCGCCCTGCAGCTCCAGCAGGCGCGTCGGCGGCCCCGCCGCCGCGTGCAGCGCCTCGCCATGGGCGAAGGGGATGATCTCGTCGTCGCGGCTGTGAATCACCAGCACCGGCGCGGCAACGCGCGGCAGCAGTTCCTCCACCGGGTAGTGCAGCCGCGCCAGCAGCCGCACCGGCAGGAACCAGTAGATCTCGGCCGCCATGTCGGGCACCGAGCGGAAGGCCGACTCCACGATCAGCGCACGCGGCGCGGCGTTCGCCGCCAGCCAGGTCGCCACGGCGCCGCCCAGCGAGCGGCCGAACAGGACGATGCGTTGCGCGGGAATGCCGCGATCCTCGACCAGGTGGCGCCAGGCCGCGCGCGCGTCTTCATAAGTACCGGGTTCCGTCGGCCGTCCCGTGCTTCGCCCGTAACCGCGGTAATCGAAAATCAGCACCGACAACCCGAGCTCGTGAAAGATTCGCAAGGAATCCAGGCGGTGCGAAATATTGCCGGCGTTGCCGTGGAAGAACAGCAGCACGGCGCGCTCCCCGGGCGCCGGAACGAACCAGGCGTCCAGCTCCTCGCCGTCTGCAGTCGGCAGGCGCAGGGCCTCGTAGCGCAGCCCGATATCCGCGGGCGTGGCGACGATTTCCCGTGAAGGCATGTTCGGCAGGAACAACAGGCTCTCCTGCCGAAACCAGAGAAAGGCGACCAGCGCCGCATAGATCAGCACGACGAAAATCAACAGCGGAGCGAAACTCTTCATCCGCACATGGGGGCCGGCCCGGCTTCCTGGCAGCGATGACTCAATGGTCCCGCGATTTTCGACCAGAATGAAGGGTAGCCCTTCTTTCTGGATCCCCATCGCTGAACTGGAGAAAGACCATGCCTTACGACCGCAACGCGGACCTGCCCGACTCGGTGCGCGACAACCTGCCCGAAAAGGCGCAGACCATCTATCGCAATGCCTTCAACAATGCCTGGGACGAGTACAGCGACCCGGAAGACCGGCGTGGAGATGCGAGCCGCGAGGAAACGGCGCACCGCGTGGCCTGGTCTACGGTGAAAAAATCCTATGAGAAAAAAGGCGATCGCTGGGTGAAGAAGGACTGACGAGGTCACCGCCCTTACCGGGCGCCGGCAGGGGTGTGCCCTTCGGTCGTCGCCAGCGCCGCCCCGACGATGCCCGCGTCGTTGCCGAGTTCGGCCGTGACGACCGGCGTGCGGCACTCGAGCAAGGGGAGAAACTTCTCGTGCTTGCGGCTGACGCCGCCGCCGATGATGTAGAGATCCGGCCACAGCAGTCGCTCGAGCGCCACCAGCACCTCGGAGACGTTCGTCGCCCACTTCTCCCACGACAGGTTGTCGTCCTTGCGCCGCTGCGCCGACGCGCGATGCTCGGCTTCCTTGCCGCGGATGTCCATGTGGCCGAACTCCGTGTTCGGCACCAATATCCCGTCCACGAACACGGCTGTGCCGATCCCCGTGCCGAGCGTCAGCATGACGACCGTGCCGCGTTGCCCCCTGCCGGCGCCGAAGCGCATCTCCGCGATACCCGCCGCGTCGGCATCGTTGAGCACGGCCACGGGCCTGCCGAGCGCCTCGTGCAGCAGGCGGCCGATGTCGCATCCTATCCAGGCCGCATCGATGTTGGCGGCGGTGTGCGCCACGCCGTGCTTGACCACGGCGGGCACCGCGACGCCCACGCTGCCGTGCGAGTCGAACTCGCCGGCCAGCGCCACCACCGACGCAACGATCGCTTCCGGGGTCGCGGGTTGCGGCGTCAGCAGCTTGTGACGCTCGGTCGTGAGGCGCCCTTCGACGAGATTCACGGGCGCCGCCTTGATCCCCGAACCGCCGACATCGATTCCCAGCACGCTCATGATTCGTTCCTCACCACATCATCCTCATGCGCGCCCCGAGATCGACGATCTCGGCGGGCCGCGCGGAACCGGCCGCGTGCGCTTCCGCATTGCCATGGAAGCGCTTCTCCATGCACGCCATCATGGCCTCGTCGATGAAACGGCTGCGGGCCCCGTAGACGTGCCGATCGCCGTGCCGGGGCTGTTGCGGCACCCAGTATTTGAGCGGTGCGACAAGGTGCAGCGCCGTCTTGGCGCGCGTCATGGCCACGTACAGCAGGCGTCGCTCCTCCTCGATCAGGGCCGGCTTGCCGGTGGCGAACTCGGAGGGGAAATTGCCGTCCGCCACGTTCAGCACGTAGACCGAGTCCCATTCCTGTCCCTTGGCGGAATGGATGGTGGACAACACGAGGTAATCCTCGTCGACCAGTGGCGGGCCTGCCAGGTCCCCCGTCGCCTGCGGCGGATCGAGCGACAACTCGGTCAGGAACTGCTCCCGGGTGGCGAATTTCGCGGCGATCTGCTCGAGGGCGTCGAGATCGCCGAGCCGCACCGGCCATTCCTCGTAGATGCGCTCCAGCTGCGGCCGGTACCAGTCGCGCGCCAGGCCGACCTGCGGGCGCCAGTCGCCGCCGCCGCCCATCGTGCACAGCAACTCGACGAGGCTCGCCCAATATGGCGCGGCGGCCGCCGGCGGGCGCCAGTCGGCAAGCGCGGCCGGCAAATAATCGTGCGTCTCCAGCCAACCCCAGGCCTTGGCCGCCAGGGCCGGGCCGACGCCCGGCAACAACTGCAGGCAGCGGAACGCGGCGATCCGGTTGCGCGGATTATCGCCCCAGCGCAACACGGCCAGCAGGTCTTTCACATGGCCGGCCTCGAGAAACTTCAGCCCCCCGTATTTCACGAAAGGAATGTTACGCCGCGTAAGCTCCAGCTCCAGCCGGTCACTGTGATGACTGGCGCGAAACAACACGGCCTGGTGGCGCAGCAATTGTCCCGCCTCGCGAGCTGCAAGCACACCCTCGATCACGTACTGCGCCTGCCCCTCGTCGTCCTGCACGGTGACATAGCAGGGCCGTTGCCCCGACGGCCTGGCGGAGCGCAGGTTCTTGCGAAACTGGCGTTCGGCACCCGCCATCAAGGCATTGGCGGCAGCCAGTACCGGCTGCACGGAGCGGTAGTTTTCCGCCAGCGTGACGACCTCGGCGCCGGGCGTGAACTGGGTCGGAAAACGAAGGATGTTCTCGACGTCCGCCGCGCGGAAGGAGTAGATGCTCTGCGCATCGTCGCCGACCACCGTGAGGCCGCGGCCGTCGGGCTTCAGCCGTGCGAGGATCTCGGCCTGCAGCAGGTTCGTGTCCTGGTATTCGTCCACCAGCACATGGTCGAAGCGCTCACCGACCGCAGCCGCAAGCGCGGGCGACTCCAGCAGGCCGTGCCACCACAGCAGCAGGTCGTCGTAATCCAGCATGCCGCCGGCCTGCTTGAGCTCCACGTAGCGGCGAAACAGGCTGCGCAACTCCTCCGCCCAGTCCGCACACCATGGCCAGCCGTCCGCAAGACACTCGTCCAGGGCCGCGCGCGCATTCACCGACCGCGAATAGATCGCCAGGCACGTGTCCTTGCGCGGGAAGCGCCGGTCGCTGCCACCCAGCCCGAGCTCCTGGCGGGCGACGTCAATGAGATCCCCCGCATCGCTCCGGTCGAGCACGGAAAAACCGGCGTCGAGGCCCAGGTTCGGCGCGTACTCCCGCAACAGCCGGTTGGCGATCGAGTGGAAAGTGCCCGCCCACGGCAGGCGGATGGCCTCGCCGCGTCCCTGGTCGGCGAGCGCCTGGCCGACGATCCGACGCGCGCGGCGGGTCATCTCCCGTGCAGCCCGGCGGCTGAAGGTCAACAGCAGGATGCGGGCCGGTGGAACTCCGGAAAGCACCAGGTGTCCCACCCTGTGCGCCAGGGTCATGGTCTTGCCGGTGCCCGCTCCGGCGACGACGAGCAGCGGTCCGGCGTCCAGGCCGTCGCCCTTGCTGCGCCGCACACCATAGGTGACGGCGCGGCGCTGTGCCTCGTTGAGGACGTCGAGGGTCGGAGCGGGAAGCATGGCGGGACTATATCAGAGGCGCCTGCGCCGTCATCGGTCCGTCATCGGCCTCGCATCGGTTAGAATGATCGTTTTTCAGCGGGCACCATGCGCCCGAACCTCTATCTGCAGGAGACTTCTTGATGAGCCGACATTTCGCCCTCCCGTTGGCGCTGGCCGCCACCGTCGCTCTCGCCGGTTGCAGCACGCCGCAGGAATCTGCAACGGCCGCGGATGAACCGGTCGCCATGGCGGAACCGAACCCGTTTTTCACGCCGAGCCCGCTGCCCTATTCCGTGCCGCCCTTCGACAAGATCGAAGACGAGCATTACCTGCCGGCCTTCGAGCGCGGCATGGCGGAGGAACTCGCCGAAATCGAGGCGATCGCGAATAATCCCGAGCCGCCCACCTTCGAGAACACCATCGTCGCCATGGAAACCACGGGCGAAGTGCTGGCGCGCGTGTCGCGCGTGTTCTTCAACCTGAACTCCGCGCACACCAACCCCGCCATGCAGGAAGTGCAGAAGACGGTGTCGCCGCAACTCGCCGCGCACCGCGATGCAATCTTCCTGAACCCCCGGCTGTTCGCGCGGGTCGAGGCGCTGCATGCCAAGCGCGATGAACTGGGTCTGGACCCCGAGTCCAAGCGCCTGCTGGAGCGCTACTACATCGACTTCGTGCGCGCAGGCGCCCGCCTGTCCGAGGAAGACAAGGACAAGCTGCGCGCCGTGAACGCCGAACTGGCCTCGCTGGGCACTGCCTTCGCCCAGAATGTGCTGCGCGAGACCCTGGACTCCGCGGTCATCGTGGACACCGCCGAGGAGCTGGACGGCTTCTCCGATGCGCAGATCCGCGCCGCCGCGGAAGCGGCCGCTGCCCGGGGCCATGAAGGGAAATACCTGATCTCCCTGCAGAACACCTCCGGCCAGCCGCCTCTCGCGGTGCTGACCAACCGTGCCCTGCGCCAGCGCATCCATGAAGCTTCGGTCAATCGCGGCGCCCGGGACAACGAGCATGACAACCGGCCGGTGGTGGCGCGCGTGGCCGCGCTGCGCGCGGAACGCGCGGCCCTGCTGGGCTACGACAGCCACGCGGCTTTCGTGCTGGAGAACGCCACGGCCGGCACCCCGGCAGCGGTCAACGCGATGCTGGCCGGCCTCGCGCCGGCGGCAGTCGCCAACGCACGCAAGGAAGCCGCCGATCTCCAGGCGCTGATCGATGCCCAGGGCGGCGGTTTCGAGCTGCAGGCCTGGGACTGGGACTTCTACGCCGAGCAGGTCAAAGCGGCCCGCTACGACCTCGATCCGGCGGAATTGCGCGCCTACTTCGAACTCGAGAGCGTGCTGAACAACGGCGTGTTCTACGCCGCCAACAAGGTGTTCGGGCTGACCTTCAAGCCGCGTCCGGACCTGCCGATGTACCACCCCGACGCCCGGGCCTGGGAAGTCTTCGAGGAAGACGGCACGCCGCTCGGCATCTTCATCGGCGACTTCTACGCCCGTGACTCGAAGCGCGGCGGCGCCTGGATGAACGCCTACGTCCCGCAATCCGGCCTGCTGGGCACCAAGGCCGTCGTCGGCAACCACCAGAACATTCCGAAGCCGCCGGAGGGCGAACCGACCCTGATGACCTTCGATGAGGTCATCACGATGTTCCACGAGTTCGGTCACGCGGTGCACGGCCTGTTCTCCGACGTCCGCTACCCGCGCTTCGCGGGCACCAGCGTGCCGCGCGACTTCGTCGAGTTTCCCTCGCAGGTCTACGAGATGTGGGCTGACTGGCCGGAAGTCCTGGCGAACTACGCCCGCCACTACGAGACCGGCGAACCGTTGCCGACAGAGATGCTCGAGAAGGCGCTGGAGGCACAGCAGTTCAACGAGGGCTACCGGAGCACCGAGTACGTCGCCGCGTCACTGGTCGACCAGGCCTGGCACCAGCGCGCCGCGGGCGATGTCCCCACCGACACCGTGGCCTTCGAACAGCAGGTCCTGGCGGAAACGGGCATGGACTTCGCCCCGGTGCCGCCGCGTTATCGCAGCCCCTACTTCTCCCACATCATGGGCGGTTACTCGGCCGGCTACTACTCCTACATCTGGAGCGAAGTGCTGGATGCCGACGCCGTCGCCTGGTTCAAGGAAAACGGCGGCATGAAGCGCGAGAACGGCGAGCATTTCCGCGCGACCCTGCTGTCGCGGGGCGGCAGCAAGGACGCGATGGAACTGTACCGCGACTTCGCGGGGCGTGATCCCGAGATTCGTCACTTGCTGGAGCGCCGGGGTCTGACCGGCGGCGAGTAATCCGGAACGACCGGGCGCTGCTCTCCGGCAGCGCCCGGTCACGTTTCGAAGGGCCTGCGGAATCCGGCCGGGGCCGGTGCGACGAAGCGCTCCGCACCGCCAAGCTGTTTATGCGCCAAACCGTGTTACCGAGAGAGTGTTGCCATGATGAACCGGCTTAACGGTCTTGCGGCCGTCCTGTTGCTGTCCCTGTCGCTGCCCATGGCCGCCGGCGCCACTGCCGCGGTGGACATTCCCTACGAGGAGTTCACGCTGGATAACGGCCTGCGGGTCATCGTCCACACGGATCGCAAGGCGCCGATCGTCGCCGTGAACCTCTGGTACCACGTCGGCTCCAAGGACGAGCCGCCGGGCCGCACCGGTTTCGCGCACCTGTTCGAACACCTGATGTTCAAGGGCTCGGAGAACCACCCGGGCGAGTACTTCGAGCCTTTCGAGCTCGTCGGCGCGACGGGACAGAACGGCACCACCAGTTTCGATCGCACCAACTATTTCCAGAATGTCCCCACGACCGCGCTGGATCTCGCGTTGTGGATGGAATCGGACCGCATGGGTCATTTCGAGGGCGTCATCACGCAGGAACTGCTCGACCAGGAGCGCGGCGTGGTGCAGAACGAGAAACGCCAGGGCGAGAACCAGCCGTACGGTCGCGTGTGGGAATCGATGTTCAAGGCCCTCTACCCGGCGGGCCACCCCTACTCCTGGATGCCGATCGGCTCCATGGAGGACCTGGAGGCGGCCAGCCTGGACGACGTGAAGGAGTGGTTCGAGACCTGGTACGGGCCGAACAACGCGGTGCTGGTGCTGGCCGGCGACATCGACGTCGAGACCGCGCGCGAAAAAGTCACGCGTTACTTCGGCGACATCCCGGCGGGCCCGCCGCTGAGCCGCAAGAAGACCTGGATCGCGCCGCGCAACGAGTCCACGCGCGAAATCATGTACGACCGCGTCGCGCAGCCGCGCATCTACCGCGCCTGGACGGTGGCCAACTACGGTCACGCCGACGTCAACCGGCTGGGGCTGTTCAGCCACATCCTCGGCAACAGTGCCTCCTCGCGCCTCAATGCCCGCCTGGTGCACGAGGAACAGCTGGTGGACAACATCACGGCCTTCAGCATGCCGCTGGAGATCTCCGGGGTGTTCATGATCATCGCCTCGGTCAAGCAGGGCGTGGATCCGGCCCGGGTCGAGGCGATCATCGACGAGGAACTCGCCCGCTTCAAAAAGGACGGCCCCAGCCGGGCCGAACTCGAGCAGGCAAAAAATCACGTGCGGGGGCAGGTCATCCGCGGCCTCGAGCGGGTCGGCGGCTTCGGCGGCAAGTCGGACGCGCTCGCGGAGTGCGCGGTCTACACGGGCGACCCCGGCTGTTTCCGCCAGGCGCTCACGGATATCGAGACCACCAGCGCCGCCGACCTCAAGGCGATCGGCACGCGCTACCTGGCCAGGGGCGACCACACGCTGACGGTGCTGCCGTTCCCGAGCCATGCGACCGTGCCGACGGACGTGGATCGCAGTCTCGGCGTGCCGCAGGTCGATGAGTTTCCGGACATCACGTTCCCGGCACTGCAGCGCGCCACGCTGAAGAACGGCATCGAAGTGGTGCTGGCCGAACGCCACGAGATTCCGACGGTCCGGGTCCAGCTGCAGTTCGATGCGGGCTATGCAGCCGACCAGGGCGCGAAGCTCGGCACGGCGAGTTTCGCAATGTCGATGCTCGATCAAGGCGCCGGCAAGCGCAGCGCCCTCGAGCTGGCCGCCGCTATCGAAGCCGAAGGGGCACAGATCGGCACCGGCACCGGCCTGGATACCGCGACGATCGGCCTGTCGGCCCTGGCCGACCGGCTCGACCCGTCACTGGGGCTGCTGGCCGACGTGACATTGCGCCCGACCTTCGACGCCGACGAGATCGAACGCGTCCGCCGGCAATGGCTGGCCTCGATCGCGCAGGAGAAGACCCGCCCCCAGTCCATCGCCTACCGCGTGCTGCCGCCGCTGCTGTACGGCGACGGCCACGCCTACGCCATCCCCTTCACCGGCAGCGGCACCGAGGCCTCGGTCAAGGCGATCGGCCGGGACGACCTTGTGGCGTTTAAGCGCGCCTGGCTGCGGCCGGACAACGTTAAGATCCTGGTGGTCGGCGACACGACGATGGAAGAGATCGTGCCGCTGCTGGAAAAACATTTCGGCCGCTGGGAGGCGCCCGATGCGCCATTGCCGACCAAGGCGATCGCGCCGGTCGAACGGCCGGTGTCGCCACGCATCTACCTGGTTGACCAGCCTGGCGCCGTGCAGGCCAACATCCTGGCCGGCCTGCTCGTGAACTCGACCGCAGACGAGGCCTCCACGGACCTCGACATCGCCAACGGCGTGTTCGGCGGCACGTTCACCTCGCGGATCAACATGAACCTGCGCGAGGACAAGGGCTGGTCCTACGGCGCAGGCAGCGGGGCCTCCGCCGCCAAGGGCCAGCGCCCCTGGATTCTCTCGGCCGCGGTGCAGATCGATCGCACCGCCGAGTCGATCACCGAGATCCGGCGCGAACTCGCGGCGTTCGCCGGCGACCAGCCGGCGACAGCGGACGAGGTCGACAAGATCCGCAACAACCGCATCCGCGGCCTCCCGGGCCGTTACGAAACGGGCGGCGCCGTGCTTGGCGCCATCGGCGGCATCGTCAGCTACGACCGCCCCGACGATTACGTGATCCGCGAGCAGCAGCGCATCGAGGCCATGACCGTCGAGCAGGTGCGCGCCGCGGCCAGATCACTGGACGCGGATGCCCTGACCTGGGTGATCATCGGCGACCTCGCCCAGATCGAGGCGCCGGTACGTGACCTCGGACTCGGCGAAGTGGTGGTGCTGGACGCCGACGGCAACGTGCTGCGCTGACGACCCGGGCCGGACCGCCGCGGTGGACGCCGCGGCGGTCCGGCGCACGTCACCTGCCTTGTTCGGTACGTCGGCCGGGGCCTACTTGCCGTCGGCGGGCTTGTCGTCTGCGCGGCCCTCGTACACCCGCTCGTAGTCGTCGAGATTTTCCCCGAGCATGCGGTGATACTCGCCGGTGAAGAACTTGAAGGCGGCGGGGCGGTCGGCGCGGAACTTCTCGCGGCTCGGCGCATGGGTCGAGACGATGAAGGAGTTGAAACGCGCCGCGGCGTAGAGCAGCGCCATGCTGACGTGTTCGCGGGGCACGCTGTCGATCTGCTCGTTGGCCAGCGCGATGAAGCGGTCCACCACCTGGCGGAACTCCCGGTCGATCGCGGCCTTTTCCTGTTCGTCGGGCGGCGGCGCCTCTTCGGTCTCGAACTTGATGCGGCCGTGCTCGGGCACCGCGGCCGGGCCCTGGTGATCGGCGAGGCGGCTGTAGCTCTCGATGATCTTCTTGAGTTCGCCGCTGACCTGGTCGCGGCCGTTCTTGTCGTTGCTCATCCGTTGCTCCGAGAGACGCTTCAATTGGAACGATTCTACCCCTCCACGAGAGGCCGGCGCACGGCCATCGCGCGTCGCCGTGCACGCGACAGCCGCCACTCGTCGCGCGCGTGCGCCGCGAGGGCGCGGCCGATGGACAGCGAGGGATCCGGCGCTAGGCCGTCCGCGAGCCGCAGGATCTGGCGGTAATACCACGCCATCTCGCCCTGCACGTTGAGAAACTTCATGAGCATCAGCGGGCTGGCCGGCCCCGCCCAGCGACTGCGGCCGAAGCGCAACGGCGGAGGCGGCGTCGCGCCCACTACGCTGCCGGCGGCGAGCCGGCCCGGCAGGTCCGGCTCGGGACACAGCGGGCGCCCGAGCCCGACCACGTCGAGTTCGTCGGCGGCCAGCGCCTCGGCCATCGCGGCGCGGCTGCGGAAGCCGCCCGTGACCATCATCGGGAGCGGGTACGCGGCGCGGATCTCGCGCGCGTAGTCGAGAAAGTACGCCTCGCGCTGCCGCGTGCTGGCGCGCTGCGGCTCGGCCGCGGTCTCGGCCCGCCCCTCGTAGCCGAACAGTTTCGGCTGCTCGTAGGTGCCGCCGGACACTTCCAGCAGGTCGATCTTCTCCTCCGCCAACCATCCCGCCACCCGCACGCAGTCGGGCAGATCGAAGCCGCCCTTCTGGAAGTCGGCGCTGTTGAGCTTAACCGCCACCGGGAAGTCGTCGCCGACCGCGCGACGCGTGGCGCGCACGATCTCGAGCAGCAGCCGCGCCCGGTTCTCCAGCGGGCCGCCCCATTCGTCCTCGCGGTGGTTGGTGACCGGCGAGAGGAACTGCGCCAGCAGGTAACCGTGGGCGGAATGCACCTGCACCCCGGTGAACCCGGTCTCCCGCGCGATCGTCGCGGTGGTGGCGAAGCGGCGGATGACGTCCTCGATCTCCGCCCCTGTCAGCGCGCGCGGCCGGGCGAACAGCCCGAGCAGGTCCAGCCCCTCCGTCGAGGCCGAGACCGGCTGGGAGGAACTCATGCGCGAGCATTGCCGCCCCGGGTGGCTGATCTGCATCCACAGGTGATTGCCCGCGCAGGTCCCGGCCTTCGCCCATTCGGCCAGCGCCGCCGCACCGCGCCGATCCTCGATCACGACGTTGCCGGGCCGCTCCAGCCAGCGGCGATCGACCATCACGTTGCCGGTGACCAGCAGGCCCGCGCCGCCGGCCGCCCAGCGACGGTAAAGGCGCGCATGACGTTCATTGGCCCGGTCGTCCGCCGCCGCCAGCCCCTCGGTCATGGCCGCCTTGGCGATGCGGTTGGGCAACAGTGCGCCGCAGGGCAGGCGCAGGTGATCGGCGAGTTCGGGCATGATCGCTTCCGAAGGAAAACCAGCGTGCAGCATAGCGCGGCCTCATCTCCGGTAGAATCGTCCGCCAGCAAGGAGCCGGATGCCGATGAACGAATCCACCGCCCTGATCACCAACGACGCCGTGGTCCTCGGACTGCTGGCGATCATTCTCGGCGGCGTCTTCTGGACCCAGCAAAGCAGCCATCCTTTTTTCCGCCGCTTCTACACTTTTGTCCCGGCCCTGCTGCTGTGCTATTTCCTGCCTTCGCTGCTGAACACCTTCAACATCATCGACGGCAGCGAGTCACGGCTGTACTTCGTCGCCTCCCGCTACCTGCTGCCGGCCTGCCTGGTGCTGCTCACGCTGTCGATCGACCTGCCGGCGGTGGCGCGCCTCGGCAACAAGGCCGTGATCATGTTCTTCACCGGCACCTTCGGCATCATCGTCGGCGGCCCGCTGGCGTTGCTGGTGGTCGGCGCGATCTCGCCGGAGACGGTCGGGGGCGACGGCCCCGACGCCGTGTGGCGCGGCATGACGACCATCGCGGGCAGCTGGATCGGCGGAGGCGCCAACCAGGCCGCGATGAAAGAAGTCTTCGACGTCGGCAATAACCTGTTCGGCCAGATGATCGCGGTCGATGTGCTGTGCGCCAGCGTCTGGCTGGCGATCCTGCTGTTCTTCGCAGGACGCGCCAAGGCCATCGACGCGAAGACGGGCGCCGACACCACGGCCATCGAGGATTTGCAGCGTCGCATCGAGGCCTACCACGCGCAGCACGCACGCATCCCGCGCCTTGCCGACCTCATGTTCCTCGCCGCCATCGGCTTCGGCGTGACCGCGGTCGCGCATTTCGGCGCCGACACACTCGCCCCGTGGATCGCCGCCAACGCGCCGGGACTGGACCGCTTCAGCCTGACCAGCGGCTTTTTCTGGCTGGTGGTGATCGCCACCACCGGCGGCCTGCTGCTGTCGTTCACGCCGGCGCGCAAACTGGAAGGCGCCGGCGCCTCGACGGTGGGCTCCGCCTTCCTCTACATCCTGGTCGCCAGTATCGGCATGCAGATGGACATCACGGCCGTCCTCAGCAACCCGGGGCTGTTCGCCGTCGGCATGATCTGGATCGGCTTCCACGCCATCCTGCTCTTGATCGTCGGCAAGCTGATCAAGGCGCCGTTTTTCTACCTCGCGGTCGGCAGCCAGGCGAATGTCGGGGGGGCCGCCTCCGCGCCCGTCGTGGCGTCCGCCTTCCATCCCTCGCTGGCCCCGGTCGGTGTATTGCTGGCGGTGCTCGGCTACGGCGTCGGCACCTACGGCGCCTGGCTGTGCGGCCAGATCCTGCGCGTCATCGCCGCCGGATGAGCGCGGCGGACTGATGAGCGTATCGGCACAGGAATGCGTGGCATCGCTGCTGGCGAGCGAGGCGCCGACGCGCTTGCTGTTGATCGGCGAGCCGCCCGGGGGGCATGGCATACCGGCCGAGGCGGCGATACCCGCCGCCGACGCGCTGGACACTCTGGCCACGCTGGGGCGTTTCGATTTCGTCGTCGTCTGCGACCTGCTGGAACAGGTCGATGAGCCCACCGCGGAGGCCGTGCTCGGCCGGCTGAAGAACCTGCACACCGACAGGTTCCTGCTGCTGGCCGATCCTGCGCGGTCCTGCCTGGGACGCGAGGCGCTGCTGGCGCTCGCGCTGGCGCCGTTCGAGCGTCTCGACGACGGGCGCATCGCCTGGCGCTACGACATCGACGAGTACAACCCGGAACGACGCTGGAACAATCCGGACGACTGGGCGCACCCGGAGAATTTCCAGCGCTTCCGCTGGTAGCAGCATGAAGACCATCGGCCTGCTCGGCGGCATGAGCTGGGAATCGACCCAGGTCTACTACCGGCTGCTGAACGAGCAGGTTCGCGCCAGGCTCGGCGGGCTGCACTCCGCGAAAATCATTTTGCACAGCGTCGATTTCGCGGAGATCGAGGCGCTCCAGCGTCGCGAGGACTGGCCCGCGATGGCTGAACTGCTCTCGACGGCGGCGAAGGGCGTGGCGTCGGCGGGCGCGGATTTCCTGCTGATCTGCACCAACACCATGCACAGGGTCGCGCCGGAGATCGCCCGGGCGATCGATATCCCGTTGTTGCATATCGCGGATGCGACGGCGGCGGCGCTGCGCCGGGGCGGGATCACGCGCGTGGGGCTGCTGGGCACGCGGTTCACCATGGAACAGGCGTTTTTCAGTGATCGCCTGGCCGATTTCGGGATCGAGGTGCTGGTACCCGAGGCGCCACAGCGCGAAATCGTGCACCGGATCATCTACGAAGAGCTGTGCCGGGGCGCCATCAATCCGGGCTCCCGGCGCGCGTACCTGCAAGTCGTCGAGGCGCTGGCGTCGCGCGGCGCCGAGGCCGTGATCCTCGGCTGTACCGAGATCGGCCTGCTGCTGCGGCCCGAGGATACTGACATCCCCCTCTACGACACGACAGAGATCCACGCGTCACAGGCGATCGATTACGCCCTCGGCGAACGCCAGGAGATGGAGCCATGACCAAGCCGACAGCAGACACACCCGAGATCACGCGGCTCTGGCCGACACTGATGCTGCGTCATCGCCTGCCGGGCGCCGAGCGCGCCAACCCGGTGCTGCTGGAGCTGCTCACCGGGATGGAAAAGGCGCGGCCGGACCTCACCACCAAGTACCTCGAGGGCAACCTGTTCGACAACGAGCACCCGGCGATCGGCTGGCTGAAGAGCTGCGTCAAGCGCGCCGTGCTGGACTACGCAAGGGCCGCCGGCGTCGACTACGAGCTGGACTACCACGTGCAGGCCTGGGCGAACATCAATCGCTTCGGCGACTACCACAACCTGCACAATCACCCGCACTCGTGGCTGAGCGGGACCTACTACCTGCAGGTGCCCGAACCCAAGCCACTGCCGGGACGCGCCGACCGCAACCCGGGCGCGATCAGTTTCTACGACCCGCGCCCGCAGGCCAACATGATGGCGGTGCGCGGCGATCCGCAGGTGGATCCCGAGCACCGCATCCTGCCGCGCGCCGGCGAGATCATGCTGTGGCCGGCGTTCCTGCACCACCTGGTGCATCCGAACCTGTCGGACGAACTGCGCGTCTCCATCTCGTTCAATGTCGTGCTGCGCTGGCGCGATTCGTACCTGCCCTGAGGGCAACCAAGGCGGCGCCGGGCATCTTCAAGCCGACGCTTGGAGACTGTTGGTCACCCGAGGCTCGGCAGGGCATTGACCCTCGCGTCGCCGAACAGCGCGAGATCCGGCGCCAGCATCCGGATGTAGCGGTCGAAATAGAGGAACTGCTTCACCAGCAGGGTGAACTCGCGCGGGAAACGAATGCCGTGGCGGCGACCGACCGCCACGAGTTCCATCAGCGCACGGTTCAGGTCCTCGTCTTCCGGCGGCTCGTCGTAGACCGGGTAGTCCGCCGCGTCGCCGGGCCCACCGGGCGCAAGATCAAGCCGCCGGAACAGCGCCTCGAGGTCGGTCGCAAGTCGCGCCGTATCCACCCCTTCGCGGGTGGCGCCCATGGTCGCGAGACCCTCCGCGACCGCCTTGAAATCCCCTCTCGGCAGGCCGTCGGCAAGGGCGAACATGGCGCGCCAGGTCTCTTCGCGAATGCGCCCGACGATGCCGAAATCGATGAAGCCGATGCGCCCGTCGCGCAGCGCCATCAGGTTGCCGGCGTGCAGGTCGGCATGAAAGGTCCGGCAATGCATCAGGCTGCCGAACCAGGTGTTCAGCGCCGTGACCAACAGGCCCTCGGGATCGTCGGTGCAGCGGCGCAAGCCGGCCGGGTCCGTCAGGGAGGCGCCGAAGAACCGCTCCATGGTCAGCACGCGCCCCGTGCTCAAGGCCGGGTAGACGCGTGGGACCGCCGCGCTCCGGTTCAGCGTATCGTCCAGATAGACGCGGAAGGCCTCGATGTTGGCGGCCTCGCGAACGAAGTCGCACTCCTCCATCATCGAGCCCTGGATCTCTTCCACGATGGCCGCGAGGGAGGCATGCGCGGCGCCGGGCGTGACACGTTCCGCGACGCGCGCCACCAGGTACAGCAGGTTCAGGTCGGTGACGATGACTTTCTCGACGCCGGGCTTGCGCACCTTCAACACCACGTCTTCACCCGTCTTGAGGCGCGCGGCGTGCACCTGGGCGATGGACGCGGACGCCAGCGGCTCCGGATCGATCCAGCTGAACTCGGACTCGACCTTGTCGCCGAGCTCCTCGCGCAGGGCGCGGCGGATGGTGCGCCAGGGCAACGGCGAGGTGCGGTCCAGGCAGTGCTGGAACTCGGTGACCCAGGGCTCCGGGAACATGGACGGCGAGCTGGCGATGAACTGGCCGAGCTTGACGTAGGTCGCGCCGAGGCGCTCGAAGGTCTGGCGCACGAGGCGCGGCGGCGGTGGGCGGTCGCCCATCAGCCAGCTCACCCCCGTGCCGGCGAGCACCCGCCCGGTCTGCCCCAGGCGCAGCGCGCCTTTCACCGTCAGGCCGAGCAGTTCGGCGGCATTGCTCATGATGATTCTCCGGGGCGCCTCAGCGGGGCTGCAGGATGGTCGCGCGCAGGGCGCGATCGACGAAGGTGGTCACGGAACGATGAAAGCGGAAGCCCAGGTGGCCGCCGGGATACCACTCGATCTCTGGCTGCTCCCAGTGACGCCACAACGCGTCCACCTGCCCGGGCGGCACGAAGCGATCGGCGAGGGCACCGAATATGAAGCGCCGCTCCCGCGCGATCCGGGGGGGCAGGGCCAGCGGCGACACCGGGGTCAGCGCAAGCGAGATTCGATCCGGCGTGATGCCCTCGGCGGTGGCCAGGGCCAGCGCACGGCCGCTGGCGTGATAGCAGGTCAGCTCGCCGAATTCGGCCGCCGGGATGCCCGCGATCGCGCAATCGATATCGTCCTCCAGCGAGGCGATGAGCGCGGTGGTGTAGCCGCCCAGCGAGAGACCCATCAGGCCGATCCGCTCGGCCCCTTCGTCGCGAAGCCAGGCCACCAGGCGCCGGACATCCCAGACGGTTTGCGTCAACGCGTGCAGCGTGTTGCTCACGTCGCCGGAAATAAAGCCGGCGCCACTGGCGACGCCATGGATCGACCGGGGGCCATGCAGCGGCAGCACGGGCAACGCCAGGTTGAGCCCCGTCTGGTGCAGCCAGCCCGCATTCATGGCGCGCAGGTCGAGCCAGTCGCGGCCCATGGCAAGGCCGTGGACGCAGATCAGCCAGTCGCGCGTCCGTCCGCTGCGCACGATGCGCACCTCCTCGGTCCGGTTCGCCCGGTAGCCGAGCCACCGGTCGCGACCCGGGGCGCCCTGGCGCGGCGCGAACTCGCTCTCGAAACGCATGATCTCGCAGTCCAGGCCGGCACTGCGCCGCTCCGCGATGGCCGACGGGCCGATCGGCGGCGGCGCCTCGTGAAACGCGGCCGGGTTCTCCAGCCAGCCGCCCGCCCGCAACCAGTCGAGCGTGGCCTCGAGCTCCTCGCCGACCCGGGCCTGCACCGGCTCGCTGTAGACGCCCATGATGGTGGTGAGACTGCCCAGCACCGTCTCGTCCAGCGCGATTTCCGCGCTCAATGCCAGGTCGAGTTCCGGAACGGGCAAACCCTCCGGAACCACCAGGTCGTCCGCCGCAAGCCGAGCCGCCGCGAGTCCGGCCCCGACGGACAGCGCGCCCAGGAACACCGCCGTCAAGGGCGCGAACAGCAGCAACAGCACCGCGAACACCAGCCCGACGAACGCCCCCGTCACCCCGGTCCGGGGGATCAGCCGGTCGCCCGGAAAGAACACCATGCCCACGGCACACGCCAGCAGCAGCGCCCCCGGCACCGTGGCGGCCAGGATTCCCGCGAGACCGCCGTCGGCACCGCACGCGAACCAGCCGATGCCCGCGAGGGTGATCAACCAGACTTCGGGCCGGCGGGCCATTTCGTAATCCATTCCGGGGCTCCTGGGCGGGCTTGTGGGGCGCGATACCTGTCAGTCGCACGGATTCATGCCATGCTCGAGGGGTGCGACTCGCTACGCATCCCCTACAAGCATAATGGCTTGACGGAAAAGCTTCATGTTTCCGGCCGGGAAATTCGCCGCCCGCTTGGTTATGCTCTGCCTGATGGCGCCCGCCCTTTCCTGAGAATTCGATGTCGCTGACCGAACTGCTCGCGTATCTCGTAGCCGCCGTGATCGCCGTGCCCATCGCCCGTCGGCTCGGTTTCGGCTCGATCCTCGGCTACCTCGCGGCGGGCATCATCATCGGGCCCTGGGGACTGAAGCTGTTCGCCGACGTCGACCGGATTCTCCACCTGGCCGAGTTCGGCGTGGTCCTGCTGCTGTTCATCATCGGGCTGGAATTGCAGCCGACCCGCCTGTGGGCGCTCCGGCGCGGCATCTTCGGCACCGGTGCAGCGCAGGTCCTCGTCACCGGCGCAGTGCTGGCGGGCGCGGCAATCGCTTTCGGCCTGGCGTGGAAATCGGCGCTGATCGTCGGCCTGATCCTGGCACTGTCCTCCACGGCCTTCGTGCTCCAATTGCTGGCCGAGCGCCGGCAACTGACGACGCGGCACGGCCGGACCGCCTTCACCATCCTGCTGTTGCAGGATATCGCCGTCATTCCACTGCTCGCCCTGATCCCGATGCTCGCCCCGGGGGCCGGCGGCACGCCGGTCTCAGGCAGCGGGTACGTGTTGCAGATCGGCGCCGTGCTGGCCCTGATTGCGGGCGGTCGCTGGCTGTTGCGGCCGATGTTCCGGATCGCGGCCCGCGACGGGGGCCACGAGATATTCACGGCCACTGCACTGGTGGTGGTGGTCGGCTCCGCGCTGCTGATGACCCAGGTCGGGCTCTCGGCCGGGCTCGGCGCCTTCCTCGCCGGCGTGCTGCTGGCGGATTCCGAGTTCCGCCACGAACTGGAGGCCGAGATCGAGCCCTTCAAGGGCCTGCTGCTCGGCCTGTTCTTCGTCGCCGTCGGGATGTCCACCAACCTCGGCCTGCTGGTCGAAATACCCTGGCGGATCATCGCCATGACCGTGGCGTTGATCGCCCTGAAAGCGCTGGTGCTGTTCGTGGTCGGCCGGCTCAGCGGCCTGCCGACCAGCTCGGCGCGCAGCCTGGCGTTCGTGCTCGCCCAGGGCGGCGAATTCGCCTTCGTCCTGTTCGCCGCCGCATTGCAGGGCAACCTCATCGATCGCGAGCTGTTCGAGCTGCTGATCCTGGTCGTCAGCCTGTCCATGATGGCGACGCCCTTCCTGGTGATCGCCGATGAACGCGTCGGCCGGGCCACCCGCGAGAAGGAAGACCAGCGTGAATGGGACAAGGTGGAATCCGATCGCGACCACGAGGTCATCATCGCCGGCCTCGGTCGCTTCGGCCAGGTCGTAGCGCGCGTCCTGAACATGCGCCGGATCCCCTTCACCGCGCTCGAGTCCGACAGCCGGCAGGTCGACTTCGTGCGCCGCTTCGGCAACGTCGTCTATTACGGCGACACGACGCGCCTGGATTTGTTGCGCGCGGCGCACGTGGAAAAAGCCAAGCTGTTCGTGGTCGCCATCGAGGATATCGAGGCTTCCGTGCGCACGGTCGAACTGGTGAAACACCATTTCCCGCACCTGAAGATATTTGCCCGCGCCACCGATCGCGCCCATGCGCGGGCCTTGCGCAACCGGAACGTGGACTACGTCATTCGCGAAAACTACGTGTCGAGCCTGGAAATGGCGGAGAACCTGTTGCAGGCGCTTGGCGATCCGCCGGACATGGCGGCCGACAGCATCCGCCAGTTCCGCCGCTTCGACGAGAACCTGCTGGAGCGGGAACGCGCGGTGGACCAGGACGAGGGCCGCCTCGTGCAGACGGTCCGCGAGGCTGAACGGGAACTCGCGTTCCTGTTCCATAGCGACGAACATGACGTGGAAAGCGCGGTGAAGGCCAAAGAGAAATGAGCAAGCTGACGGACGACTATTTTCGCGACCTGCCGCCGAAAGAACGCCGCTACGACACCCCGCTGGGGGAAGGGCTGGTGTTCTCGGTGTTTCCCAACGGCACGAAGTGCTGGGTGCTGGTCTATTCGGTGGACGGTTTCGCGCGCCGCCGGACCCTCGGCCTGTTTCCGGAACTCAACGCGGACGGCGCCCGCGAGGCGCTCGCGCAGGCGCGCCGCATCCTCGCGGTGGAAAGCGAACTGGCCCGCTCCGGCGAGCTCAGCGCCGCGGCGCCCCGCCGCGGCTTTTTCGTCGGCCTTCTCGAAGACAAGCCCCTGCTGGCGTTCGGCCTGGGCCTTGGCTTCGCCGCATTGCTGGGCCTCGCGGTGGTCTGGCTGCTGCGCTGAGCAACGTCGCGCCTCCCCTCACCAGGGAATTCGCTCCCCGTTCCAGGCGAAGAATCCGCCGGTGTCGTCGCGTTTCAGCCCGTCGATCACCGCGAGCAGCCGCCCGGCCGAAAACGCCGTGTTGAACAGCTTGCCCTCGGGAACACCGGCCTGGAACGGGCGCGACAGGCCGGTGTCGGTGGTGCCGGGATGCAAGGCGACACAGATCGAACCGCGCGCGCGACGTGCCAGCTCGATGGATAACGTCCGGATGAACATGTTCTGCGCCGCCTTGGCCGCACGATAGGCATACCAGCCGCCGAGCCGGTTGTCGCCGATGCTGCCCACGCGGGCGGAGAGGCTCGCGAACACGACACGATCCCGCCGCGGCAACAGCCGCTCGAAGTGCTTGGCCAGCAACAACGGGCCGGCCGCGTTGACCGCGAACGACTCCTGGAGCCAGTCTGCGCGGACCTCGGCAAGACGCCGTTCCGGTTGCGGTCCACCCGGCCTGTGCAGGAATCCGGCGCAGTTGATCAGCAACTCGACCGTCGAGCCTTCTTCGCCCGCCTCCCGGGCGGCGTCGGCGAGGACCTGCTCGTCGGTGACGTCGAGTTGCAGGATGCGCACGGCCGGCGCGACGGCGGCGAGCTCGGCCAGTTCCCCGGCCGCCTCCGGGTCCCGACAGCCCGCCCAGATCCGTCGCGCCTGCCCGCCCGCCACGAGGTGCCGGACGAAAGCCAGGCCGATGCCGCGATTCGCCCCGGCGACCAGCGCGGTGAAGGGTTGGGGAAAGCTGGCGAGCACGGGGTCCGGCGCCGGAGGGTTCATGTCTTCACCAGTGGCGTAGAATTCAGCGTCGCTTTCGTCCTGTGGACCGACATGGATGCGGCGGCCGGAAACGTGTGCAACATGGGCCAGGGATCTAAGCTACGGGAGTTTGTTTCAAGAATGGATTGCGCCATGCCGCCTGCGAAGTCATCGCCCCGCGCCGCCATGCTGCTCCTGGCCGTGCTCTGCATCGCCTGCGGTCTCTCTGCCGGCGCGCCGGCCATCGCCCAGGTCCTCCCGGGAATCAGCGTGCCGGACAGGGCCGAGACCGAGGAGCCTGCCGAGGAAACGGCGCCTGCGCCACTGAGGGCGGTCCCCCTGCAAGCGGTGCCGGACCGGCTGGACGAGGGACGGGAACTCGTGCGGCGCGCGGTGAATGCCGCCCGGCCCGACCCGGAAGTCGAGTCGATTGCCGAGCAGCTCACGGGGCTCGAAACGCGCCTCGAGACACTCGACGAACCCCTGCCGGCCACCGACTTGCGGAGCCTCGAGAATGCCCTGGAACGGGTCAACGGGCTGCGCCGCGACCTGACTTCGCTACGCTTGCCGCTTGCCCGGCGCGGCAGCGAACTCGGCCAGCGGCTGGAGTCGCTGCAACAGGCGAGCGAGACCTGGCGCCTGACCCGGGAAGCGCTGGCCGGGGGGGACGCTCCCGCCGAACTGCTCGAAAGCGTCGACAACCTGCAAGATGCGCTCGAGGACGCCCGGCAGGTCGTCGATGGACGCCTGGAAACGATCCTGGCCATGCAGGCGCAACTGACGCGCTGGCGCACGCCCGTCGAGGAACGACGCGAAATCCTCGAAGCGGCCATGGCGCAAGCGGGCGCCGAATTGTTCGAGCCCGAGCATCCGGCGATCTGGCGCAGTGACATCTCGCTCGGCGACCTCCAGGGCTCCCGGCACGCATGGCAAGGCGACTGGCAGGCGCTGCAGAATTACCTGGCGGCCAGGGAAGGCGCCCTTGCCCTCCATGCCGGTTTGCTGGTGTTGCTGCTCGTATTCTTCTTCGCGCTGGCACGCAAGGTCGACCAATGGGTCGGCGACAGGCCCGGGCTCGCCCCGACGCTCGCCATATTCCGTTTCCCCCTCGCCGCCGCGCTCGTCATGGCGATTCTCGCCGGCGCGTGGCTCTACCCGGACGCGCCACCGGTACTGAGGGAGCTGTTCGGCGTCTTGCTGATCCTGCCATTGCTGCGCATGCTGCCGCCCATCGTCAGCCCGGTTTTGCGGGGCCCCCTTTACCAGGTCATCGCCCTGTATGCGTTGTTGCGGATGGATATCCTGCTCGGCACGGGGACCAGCCTGGAGCGCTACACGCTGCTCTTGCTCACCACTGCGGCGCTCGCGGTCGCCGCCCTGATGTTCCGTCCCGGCGGGCCGGCGGCGAAGCTCGAGGCGGGACCATGGTGGCGGGCGGTGCGTTTCGCCGGACGAGCCGGCAGCCTGGTCCTGTTGACCGCGCTGCTGGCAAATATCGGCGGCTATGTGTCACTGGCGGGTTTGCTCACCAATGCGGTGATCGGCAGCGCGTTTGCCGGCATCGTGCTGTTCGCCGGGGTCGTCGTCACGCGGGCTGCGCTCAACGCGATGCTGCAGACGCAGCTGTTGAGAAAATCGAACCTCGTCCGCTGGCACAGTGCCGCCATCGACGGCTGGGTGATGCGCATCCTGCCGTTCGTCGTGCTCATCGGCTGGATCGTGGCCACCCTCCGGCTGTTTCGTCTCGATGGCCTGCTCGGCCAGGTGGTTTCCGGAATATTGTTCAGCAGGGCCAGGATCGGAACGGTGTCGATATCGCTCGGCGACATCCTCGGTTTCGCGCTCGCGATCTGGCTGGGCCTGCTCCTCTCGCGACTGCTGCGCTTCGTGCTCGACGTGGACGTGTTCCCGCGGGTCACGTTGCCGCGGGGCGTGGCGGCCACCATCTCGATGCTGGTCAACTACACGATCCTGGGCATCGCCGTCGTGTTCGCCGTGGCGGCCGCCGGCATCCAGCTCGATCGTTTCGCGATCATCGTGGGCGCACTTTCCGTCGGCATCGGTTTCGGGCTGCAGAACGTGGTCAACAACTTCGTGTCCGGCCTGATCCTGGCCTTCGAGCGCCCGGTGCAATCCGGCGATACCATCGAGTTCACCGAGACGTTCGGCAACGTCACGCGCATCGGCGTGCGCTCCAGCACGGTGCGCACTTTCGACGGCGCCGAGGTGATCGTGCCGAACGCCAACCTGATATCCAACGAAGTCACCAACTGGACGTTGTCCGATATGCGCCGGCGCATCGAGATCCTGGCCGGCGTGGCCTACGGCACGGATCCCCGCAAAGTGATCGAACTGCTCCTGGCCGTGGCGCGTCGCAACGAGAAAGTTCTCGAGGACCCGGAACCCGCCGCGCTGTTTCTCGGCTTCGGCGACAGCTCGCTGGATTTCTCGCTCCGCGCGTGGACGGACGATTTCAACAACTACCTCACCATCAAGAGCGACCTGACGCTCGCCGTGCACGATGCGCTGTACGAATCGGGAATCGAGATCCCCTTCCCGCAACGCGACCTTCACCTCCGCTCGGTGGACTCCGCCGCCGTCGCGCGGATCGGCGCGGTTCGCTCTCCCGAGGTCGGCGATGCCCCCGCGAGCGACGCAGCGTCATCACCCGATCCCGGGCCCGGCTCGCGAGGAGGTCAGGGTTCCGGGCCATCCTCCGGCGGGACATCGTAGCGCTCGAACCACGTAATTCCCCCGCTTTGCCCCGCGGCAGCGCTGTCGTATGCTTGGGACCGGATGCCCATGTGGCTTCCCTGATCCCGATCCGTTGTTGAGAGCCTCATGACATGAAGTCGATCTACGTAGGCAACCTGCCTTTCACCGCCACAGAAGAAGAAGTCCGTGGCCTGTTCTCCCCCTTTGGCGACGTCCAGTCGGTCAAGATCGTGAGCGATCGAGAGACCGGCCGGCCGAGGGGATTCGGGTTTGTCGAGATGCCTGACGCTGACGCGGACAACGCCATCAAGGCCCTCGAGGGCCACGAAATGGGTGGACGCGCCCTGAAGATCAACGAAGCCCGTCCCCGGGCGCCCCGGCCACCGAGGTTCTGACCTCCGGGCGGGCGCCGGTCCCGCCTGCCCCGGCCTGTAGCACGCTGCACCCGCGGCGATCGGTTCCTTTTAGTCTGCTGCAGCCCTGCTCGCCGCCGCCAGGCCGGCGAAGTCGAACAGCTGTGTGTCGAGCAGCTGGGAAGGCGCGACATTGCCGAGTGCGGCGGCAATGGAGTCGATCCGGCCCGGGAAACGTCGCTCCCAGTCCGCCAGCATCGCCTTGATCTCCTGTCGCTGCAGGTTTTCCTGCGCGCCGCACAGGTTGCAGGGAATGAGGGGAAACTGCTTGGCCGTGGCGTAGCGCGCCAGCTCGCTCTCGCGGCAATAGGCCAGCGGCCGGATCACCACGTTGCGTCCGTCGTCGCTGCGCAGCTTCGGCGGCATGGCCTTGATGGTGCCGCCGAAAAACAGGTTCAGGAACAGCGTCTCGATGATGTCGTCGCGATGGTGCCCCAGGGCGATCTTGTCGAATCCCTGCGCGGCGGCGAAGCTGTACAGGGCGCCCCGCCTGAGCCGCGAGCAGAGGCCGCAGGTGGTCTTCCCCTCCGGGATGACCCGCTTGACCACGCTGTAGGTGTCCTGTTCCAGGATATGGAAAGGCACCCCGAGGGACGCGAGATACTCCGGGAGGACGTGCGCCGGGAAACCCGGCTGCTTCTGGTCGAGGTTCACGGCGACAAGCTCGAAGCTCACCGGCGCCGCGCGCTGCAGCGCGATGAGCAGGCTGAGGAGCGCGTAGCTGTCCTTGCCCCCCGACAGGCACACCATCACGCGATCGCCGTCGGCGATCATGCCGTAATCCTCGATCGCCTTGCCGACCTGGCTGCGCAGCCGCGATTCGAGGCGGCGGGCCGTGGCGGAGAGTGCGCCCTCGTCGTTCATCCTGCTTCCTCCCGGGGGGAGCGCATTCTAACCGACGGGACTTCCGCGGGGAGGCTTGACCGGCGCGGTAGAATATCAGGATGCGTCCTGCCAGCCCCCTGATCGTCCGCCTGTCGTCCATGGTCATCTCGGCCCTGGTGCTGTCGTCCTTGGCCCTGTTGCCGGCGGCGGCCGCCGGGGCCGCGACGCCGCAGGTGGTCGTCAGCATCCTGCCGCAGCAGTACCTCGTCGAGCGGATCGGCGGGTCGCGGGTCGAGGTGCTCACGCTGGTGCAGCCGGGAGACAGCCCCGCCACCTACGCACCCGGACCCGCCACGCTCGCCGCCCTGGATACCGCGCAGGCGTGGTTCACCATCGACGTGCATTTCGAAGCCGTCTGGCTCGACCGAATCGTGCGCGACCGGCCCGGCCTGGAGATTATTCCCCTGGCAGAGGATCTGCCGTTGCGTCGCACGGAGGAGAGCGACGTACTGACCGAAGGTTCGCCTGCGGGCACGCACGATCACGACCGTCATGATGACCATCACCACGATCACGACCATGGCGGCGCTCCGGACCCCCACACGTGGACGGATCCGCGCCTGGCGGCGCGGATGGCGGAACGCATCGCGGACACGCTGGCCCGGCTCGATCCCGAGGGAGCCGCCTATTACCGGGAACGGGCCGCCGCCCTGCAGGAGGAACTGCTCGACCTGCACCGCGAGATCGCCGCACGCCTCGCGCCGCTGGAGGGTCGGGCTTTCATCGTGTTCCACCCCTCCTGGGGATATTTTGCGGACGCCTATGGGCTGGTGCAGCTGCCCATCGAGATCGGGGGGCGCGAACCCGGCCCGCGGAGCCTCGCCGAGCTGATCCGCCGCGGCCGCGCGGCCGGCGTCAAGGCGGTGTTCGTCCAGCGCCAGTTCACCCAGCGCAGCGCGCGCGCCGTGGCGGAGGCCCTGGGCGTGCCGACCGTCGAGGCCGACCCGCTGGCCCTGGACTACATCGACAACCTGCGACGCGTTTCCATCGCCATGGCGGCCGCGCTCGACGGCGCGGGCGCGGACGACGGCTCGTGACGGCCTCACTGTCTTTCCGGGATGTCAGCTTCGGTTACGGAGACGGCCCGGACGTCGTGCAACACGTGGACCTGGAGATCGGCCCCCACGAGCTGATCGGCCTGATCGGCCCCAACGGGGGCGGCAAGAGCACGCTCCTGAAACTCGCCGCCGGACTGCTCAAGCCGCGCGAGGGCGAAGTGCAAGTGTTCGGCCGGCCGCCCCATGCAGCGCGCGAAGACATCGGGTACGTGCCGCAGTTCGCGCTGTTTCCGCGCGAGTTTCCCATCACCGTCGCGCAGGCCGTGTTGCTCGGCCGGCTGGGGGTCGGCTCCGGACTCCGCTGGAGCGCGGCCGACCGGGCCGCGGCCACCCGCGCGATCCACGAAACCGAGCTGGATGCGCTCGCGGGCAGACCACTCAGCGCGCTGTCCGGCGGAGAACTGCAACGCGTGCTGATCGCCCGCGCGCTCGCCGCCGAGCCGCGCCTGCTGCTGCTCGACGAACCCACCTCGAACCTCGACCAGCGCGCCGAGGAGGACATGTTCGCCCTCCTTGCGAAACTGAGCGACCGCATGGCGGTCGTGCTCGTCTCGCACGACGTCGGGTTCGTCACCGGCTACGTGCAGCGGGTCGCGTGCATCAGCCGGACCCTGATCTGCCACGGCACCTCGGAAGTCACCGGCGAAGTGATCAACGAGCTCTACGGGCACCCGGTCCGGGCCGTGCATCATGCGCATCCCCACGGATCGGCGCCGGATCGAAGCTGATGGAGTTTCTCCAGGCCCTGGCGGAGCACGATTTCCTGCAACGCGCTCTCGCGGGGGGGCTCCTCGCCAGCATCGGCTGCGGCATCGTCGGCAGCTACGTCGTCGTGCAGCGCATCAGCCTGCTGGCGGGTGCGATCGCGCACGCCGTGCTCGGGGGCATGGGCGCCGCCTGGTATTTCGGCATCGATCCCCTGGCCGGCGCACTGGTGGCCGCGGTCTTCGCCGCGCTCATCATCGGCTGGGTCAAGCTGCGCTTCGCGGAACGCGAGGACACCGCGATTTCGGCGATCTGGGCGCTCGGCATGGCCATCGGCATCCTGTTCATCGCCAAGACCCCGGGTTACAGCGTGGATCTCATCGGCTACCTGTTCGGCAACCTGTTGATGATGTCCTCGAGCGACCTGCAGCTCATCGCCGCGCTCGATATCGTGATCCTCGTCCTGACCGGGTTGTTCTTCCGCCAGTTCCTCGCCGTGTGCTTCGACCCGGAATTCGCGCGCGTGCGCGGCCTCAAGATGGAACGATATTACCTGCTGCTGCTGGTCCTGGTGGCGCTGACCGTCGTGATGCTCATCCAGGTCGTCGGCCTGATCCTGGTGATCGCCCTGATGACCCTGCCGGCCGCCATCGCCGGGCGCTTCACGGTGTCGCTCGGCGCGATGATGGGCCTCGCCATCCTGCTGGGCATGGCTTTCACCGCCGGCGGACTGGCGATCTCCTATGCCCCTGACCTGCCTTCCGGGCCCGTGATCATCGTGCTTGCGGGCATCGCATACCTGCTGGCCGCGCTGTTGCGGCGCGGCCGCCGCTGACAAAGGAATACGAACATGATCGATAGGAAACTCGTCGAAATTCTCCGTTGCCCGGTGACCCGACAGGCCGTCACCGTCGCACCGAAAGACCGGCTGCGCGAGCTGAACGCCGCGATCGATGCAGGCGAGTTGTGTCATCCGGACGGCCGCAAGGTCGAAGCGCCGCTCGAGACTGCGCTGGTGACCAGCGACGGGTCGCGCATCTATCCGGTCCGCGACGGCATTCCCATCATGCTGGCCGACGAAGCCATCGTCGCCGCTCCCGAAACGGCTCAAGACGCCTGACGCCACGCAGCAAGGGGCGGGACGCCACTCTCCGAACCGCCGCGCGCAAGACGGCGACCGACGGTCTATGCTCTGGACAAGTTCGCAGCATAGGCCGCCGCGATCGTGCAGACCCGACTGGTCAGGTACGTCGGCGTCATCGCCGACTATCCATCCCGTGCGCTGTTCTCCTGGTACCTGGGGCTGATCGCTGTCGGCACCCTGGTCCTTTTGCTACCGGCCTGCCGCGCGCCCGGCGTGGCGCCTTTCGGTTTCATCGATGCGCTGTTCACCGCCGCCAGCGCCTCCACCGTCACCGGGCTGATGGTGCTGTCGGTCGAGTCGCAGCTGAGCTTCACCGGCCAGGCGGTCGTCCTGGCGCTCATCCAGCTCGGCGGCTTCGGCATCATGTCGATCGGTACGCTCCTCTTCGTGAGCGCCACCGGAAGGCAGCCGGTCCGCTTCCATGTGCTCACCAAGGAAACGCTCGGCGCGCCTCTCGGCGCCGACGTGAAGCGACTGATCCTCCTGGTGGCGGCCGTGACCCTCGCCATCGAAGCGGTCGGCGCGATCGCGCTGCTGCTGGCGCGGCTCGGGGACGGACCGTTCCTCGACGTGCTCTGGTGGGCCGTGTTCCATTCGGTATCGGGGTTCTGCAACTCGGGCATCTCGCTGCAGGATGCCAGTCTCGCGCCCTGGGCAGGCGATCCCGCCGTGATCCTGGTGATGGCGGGATTGATCATCGCCGGAGGACTCGGGTTCCCGGTACTGCTCGACCTGCGCCACGTGAGGAAGAAAGGTCGCGACCGGCGCAGCCTGCGGTTCCACACGCGCCTCGTCGTCACCGCCACCCTGTTTCTCGTGATCGGCGGCACCATTGCCATCTGGTGGCTGGAGCGCGGCCAGGCCCTGGCGGACATGGGCCCGGGCGATGCCGTGGTCAACGCGCTTTTCCAGAGTGTCACCGCACGATCCGCGGGGTTTTCGACCCTCCCGATCGAGAGCATGGTCTACCCCTCGCTGTTCGTCCTCATGCTGCTGATGATGATCGGCGGCAGCTCGTGTTCTACCGCGGGCGGCATCAAGGTCTCCACGGTCGCCGTGCTGGCGTTGCAGGCCAAGGCGCTGGTGCGCCACGACTGGCAGATGAACGCGTTCCACCGGCGCGTCTCCGACCGCGCCCTGCTGCTCGCGGTCACGGTCACGGCGACCTATCTCGTCGTGCTGGTCGTCGGCGCCGCCCTGCTGCTGGTGCTCGAGACTCGCGATCTGCAGCGGGCGACCGCGCAGGGAGAGTTCCTCGACGTGGTTTTCGAGGCGATTTCCGCCCTCGGCACCGTGGGCCTTTCCACGGGCGCCACCGGGCGGCTCAGCGAGGGTGGACAACTCGTGGTGGTCCTCATGATGCTACTCGGGCGCGTCGGGCCGCTGGCGATGGCCTCCTCCCTGCTGCGCCGTCCGCAGGGCCCTAAAATCCGCTATCCGCAAAGTGAGGTGATCATTGGCTGAGAAAAAGCATTCCCGCTTCATCGTCATCGGCCTCGGACGCTTCGGCGGCGCCCTGGCCGAACGCCTGGCGAAAAACGGCCACAAGGTCACCGGCGTGGACATCGACGAGGCCGCGGTGCAACGGGTCGAGCATTGCCTCGCGGAGGCCCTGGTGGCCGACGGTGCAGACGAAGAGGTGCTCGAGGCCCTGGATCTGCCGAATGCGGACGCGGTGTTCATCTCGCTCGGCGACCATGCCAACCGCAGCATCGTCACGACGATGCTGGCGCTGGAGCACGGCGCGGAGCGCGTGCTGATCAAGGGCATCGACGAGTTGCATGCGAAGATCCTGCGCAAGCTGGGGGACGTCGAAGTGCTGTTCGCCGAGGAAGCGATGGCACGCTATGTGGCCGACCATCTCGTGTGAAACTCCGAGCCGGGTGCGTGGCCCGTCGTCTCGTCCCGCGAGATGCGTCCGTCAGCGGAGTTGCCGAATACGCCCCCGCGGCGCCGCGGGTAGCCGCGGCCGGCCGGCGGCAGTACCCTTGTAATCCATATCCAACCTGGCGAGAAGCAAACGCGTGAGCGAAGAATCCGGCATGAAAATCGAACTCGGCAATCTCGAACTGGCCGATTACAGCGAGCTGCGCAAAGCCATGGAGGAGGCCTACGCGGGCATCGGCCGGGACTACTGGCCGCATGCCGACATCGCGAAACTGCTGGAGAAATTCCCGGAGGGCCAGCTGTGCGTCAAGGTCAACGGCAAGGTCGTGGCGTCGGCGCTCTCGCTCGTGGTCGATTACGGAAAGTTCGGCGACAACCACAGTTTCCGTGACATCACCGGCAACGACACCTTCAAGACGCACGACCCGGACGGCGACGTGCTGTACGGCATCGAGGTGTTCGTGCGGCCCGAGTTCCGCGGCATGCGCCTGGCGCGGCGTCTTTACGACGCCCGCAAGGAACTGTGCGAGAACCTCAACCTGCGGGCGATCATGGCCGGGGGGCGCATTCCGAACTACGAGAAATACGGCGAACTGATGACGCCGCGCGAATACATCGAGCAGGTGCGGCTGAAGAACATCTACGATCCCACCCTCACCTTCCAGCTGTCCAACGGTTTCCACGTCAAGAAACTGCTGCGCAACTATCTCGAGGAAGACACCCAATCGCTCGGCTACGCCACGCTGCTCGAGTGGAACAACATCTACTACGAGGAGAAGCCGCGACTGATCAATCGCCCGCGCAGCGTCGTGCGCGTCGGCCTCGTGCAGTGGCAGATGCGGCTGTTCGCGGACCGCGTGGCGCTGATGGACCAGGTCGAGTTCTTCGTCGATGCGATCTCGGCTTACAAGGCCGATTTCATCCTTTTCCCGGAATTCTTCAACGCCCCCCTGATGGCGGAGTTCAACGAGCTGGATGAACCGAAAGCGATCCGGGAAGTGTCGAAGCACACCGAGTGGATCCGCGCACGTTTCCAGGAACTCGCGGTGTCCTACAACATCAACATCATCGCCGGCAGCATGCCGCTGGTGGAGCACGACCGGCTGTACAACGTCAGCTTCCTGCTGCGTCGGGACGGGACCTGGGACCAGTCGCGGAAGATTCACCCGACCCCCGACGAGATTTCCATCTGGGGCATGTCCGGCTGGGACCGCGTGCCGGTCTTCGACACGGACTGCGGCCGCATCGGGATCCTGATCTGTTACGACGCCGAGTTTCCCGAGCTGGCCCGCATCTGCGCGGACCAGAACATGCACATCCTGTTCGTCCCCTTCCTGACCGACACACAGAGCGCCTACATGCGGGTGCGCATCTGCTCGCAGGCGCGCGCCGTGGAAAACGAATGCTACGTCGCGATCGCGGGCTCGGTCGGCAACCTCCCCCAGGTGCACAACATGGACGTCCAGTACGGCCAGTCGGCCATATTCACGCCCGCGGACTTCGCCTTCCCGACCAATTCCATCAAGGCCGAGACCACCCCAAACACCGAGATGACCGTCATCGCCGACCTCGACATGGACCTGCTCAAGGAACTGCACGAAATCGGCAGCGTGACCAACCTGAAGGACAGGCGCCGCGATCTCTACGAGATCATCGTCAAGGCGCCGCTCGCCGACAGCGACCTGGAGGCCGAGCGACGTCGCGGCGAGATCGCCCGGGTCGTCGCGGACCAGGATGCGGCAGACCTGGAGGCGGCGGAGCTCGAGGCCGTGGACCTGGAGTCCGCAGACAGCACCGTACCCGAACGCTGACTGGCAGAGCCTCCGGTATGCGCTATACCTTTTTTAAGCGCAGGTCCGCGACTTATTCATGCCGCAACCCCGGGCCTGCCGGAGATTGCCATGAGAATTTTCTTTGCCCTTGCCGCGACCGCCATGCTGGCCGGTCCTGCGATCGCGCAGGATGAGGTCGCGACCTTCGCCTTCGAACCGCTGCCCTATGCATACGACGCACTCGAGCCCTACATCGACGCCCGCACGATGGAGCTCCATTACAACCGGCACCACCGGGGCTATTTCACCAAGCTCATGACGGCGCTGGAAGGTACCGAGCTGGGCAACACCTCGCTGACGGAACTGCTTGGCGAAATCAGCGCATGGCCGACGACCGTGCGCAACAACGCCGGCGGACATTACAACCACAGTCTCTACTGGCAGGTCATGTCGCCTCCGGTCGGCGGTTTCCCCACGGGGCCGCTGGAGGAAGCCATCGATGCGAAGTTCGGGTCACTGGACGGGCTGCGCGTCGAATTCAAGACCGCGGGCCTGTCCCACTTCGGCAGCGGCTGGGCGTGGCTGTGCGTGGCAGACGATGGATCGCTGTTCGTCACCACCACCAGCAACCAGGACAATCCGCTAATGGACGTCGTGGAAAAGCGCGGCACGCCGCTTCTCGGCGTCGATTTGTGGGAACACGCCTATTACCTGAAATTCCAGAACGAGCGCGGCCGCTACATCGACAGCTTCTGGAACGTGGTGAACTGGCCCGCCGTCGCCGCATTGTACGACGCCGCGCAGGCGCAATGAGGGACGGGTCGTCATGGACTTGTTGATGCAAGCGAACCTGCAGTGTCCCTATTGCTGGGAGACCCTGGAGGTGCTCGTCGATTGCTCTACCCCGGCCCAGTCCTATGTCGAGGACTGCAGCGTCTGCTGCAACCCCATCCTGGTCGTCGCGGAATTCGACGAGGACAGCGGGCTGCGCCTCGATGCGCGCCGGGAAAATGACTGACGGCGGCCGGTGGTTCAGCTCCCTGCCGTGATCTCGCCGCCGAGCAGGGCGATCGTCTCGCCCGTCACATAGCCGGAATCGGCCCTGGAGGCCAGGTAGACGAACGCAGGGGCGATTTCCTCCGGTTGTGCAGGACGGCCGAAAGGCACGCGGGCGCCGAATTCCTCGATCTCCTCGTCACTGCGTTCCGCGGGGTTCAACGGGGTCCAGACGGGCCCGGGCGCAACGCAATTGACGCGGACTCCCCGCTTGACGAGGTTCGCGGCCAGGCTCTTGGTGAAGGTGTGGATTGCACCCTTCGTGGCTGAGTAATCCAGCAGGCCGGGGCTGCCCTGGAGCCCCGTGACGGAACCCGTGTTGATGATGCAGTCGCCGTGATCCAGGTGACTGGCGACCGCCTTCGCCATGTAGAAATAGCCGTAGATGTTGGTCCGGAAGGTGCGATCCCACTGCTCGATGCTGAGTTCGTCCAGGCTCTCGACGTGCTGCTGGTAAGCGGCGTTGTTGACGAGGATATTGATCCGGCCGAAATGCGCCACCACCTGGCGCACCGCTTCCTGGCAGAACGCGTATTCCCGGATATCCCCTGTCATGACCAGGCCCCTCCGGCCCGCCGCCTCGATCGCCTGCAGGGTCTCATCGGCATCCGTTTTCTCTTCCGGCAGGCACAAGATGGCGACATCCGCCCCCTCCCGGGCGAACAACACCGCGACGGCCCGGCCGATTCCCGAGTCGCCCCCCGTGATCAATGCAACCTCGCCCTCCAGCTTGCCGGCCGCCTTGTAGTCCCGGCCGCTGTATTGCGGTCGGGGATCGAGCTTCGCCTCGATGCCCGGCTGTCCCTGCGTATCCTGCGGATCGAAAGGCGGTCTCGGCCGCCGGCCGTTTCCTGCGTTCCCGATAGTCATCTCCGTTCTCCCGACCTGAAACAAATTTCCTGCACGGACACTGCCGGCGTCACCTGAATAATAGACAGGCCACGGGAGTAAGCAGCCACGGCCTCGGCGTTCAGGCCGCTGCAGGTACTTTTTTTCCGCGGGCCTCCTAAACTCTGGGGACAGGAACTGACCCGTGGGACCCCATGCTCAACGCCCTGCTGTTCTCCGGCGATGGAGAAACCATCGCCAGCCTGTCGGATGTATTTCGCGAGACGGGTTGCGCGGTGCAGGTCGTCACGCGCTTCGAAGACGCCCAGCGCGCGCTGCTCCGGGAGATGCCCGACGTGGCCGTGCTGGAGTACGACCTGCTCGGCGCCGACGGAATATCGTTCCTCGAGCACAGCCGTCTCGGCAACGTGATCGAACTCATGCTGATCACGGCCGACCCCCAGCTCGAGACAGCGGTGCGGGGAATGCAGCTGGGCGCTTCGGATTATTTCTCCAAGCCGGTGAAGATCGAGCGATTGCGCACGGCACTGGAAAAGCTCGTCGCGGCGGCGAACCGGCCCGCCGCCGAGATCTCCGGAATCGTCAAGGCCGCCGGCCTGGGCATCATGCACGGAGATTCCCGGCCCATGCGCCGCCTGTTCACGCTGCTGCGCAAGGTTGCGCCGACCGACATGACGGTGCTGCTGGCCGGCGAAAGCGGCGTCGGCAAGGAACTGGCTGCCCAGATGATACATTCGCTCAGCGATCGCTCCGCGGCCCCGCTGGTGGCGGTCAATTGCGGGGCGATCAGCGCCGAGATCCTGGAAAGCGAGCTCTTCGGGCACGAAAAAGGCAGCTTCACGGGCGCGACGCGGCGCCACATCGGCTTCTTCGAAACCGCGTCGGGAGGGACGTTGTTCCTCGACGAGATCACGGAGATGTCGCCGGCGCTGCAGGTCAAACTGCTGCGGGTCCTCGAATCGGGCAGCATTCGGCGCGTGGGCGCCGAGGAGGATATTGCCGTCGACGTGCGGGTGGTGGCGGCCAGCAACAGGGACCCGGAAGACGCCGTGCAGGCCGGCCTGCTTCGCGAAGATCTCTATTACCGCCTTGCGCAGTTTCCGGTCCGCATCCCCGCGCTGCGGGAACGGGGTGACGATATCCTGGTGCTCGCCAACCTGTTCCTTGCCGAGCTGAACGAAGCCAATGGGACCGCCAAGGAATTCTCCACCGAGGTCGAGGAACTGCTGCGCATGCACAGCTGGCCGGGGAACGTGCGCGAGCTGCGCAACGCGGTCGCGCGGGCGCACGTCTTGTCTACCGACACGATCGAGGCGGACGACCTGCCACCTGCCGTGGCCGGCGACAACCCCGTTGACCGGGACTACCTGAGAATCGCTGTGGGCCTGCCGCTCGCGGAGGTCGAGCGCCGGGCTATCCTCGCGACCGTCGAACATCTCGAGGGCGACAAGAAGGCCGCCGCGGAAACCCTCGGCGTGAGCCTGAAGACGCTCTACACGAAGCTGAAGGCCTACCGCGAGGGCTGACTCGCCCCGCGGTCACCGGGATAAACCGTTCCCCGGCCGACGGCACGCTTCCTGCATGTCCTCAAGCGGGCAATGTTGTAGGCGCAGGTGCATGACGATACACGCAAGCGAGCTGCTGGGATCGGCCGTCGTCGACCGCGAAGGCGACCGCGTCGGCCGGATTGAAGATCTCATTCTCGATGTGCCGGGCGCGGCCAACATCTGTTACGCGCTCGTGCATATCGAGCAGCCGACGGAGCCTCGCCAGCGCATGGTCGCGGTGCCGTGGAGCCTGCTGGAACGCCGTTCGCAGTCGCAACTGGTCCTCGGCATCAGCCGGCAAGCACTCGGCCGGCTCAAGAATCTCGGCGGACAGGGCCCCTCCGGGCGGTAGAAACTTCCGTTCCCGCTGAAAACTCTTCCTCAGCCATGCCGTCCCGTCGCACCCATCGGTGCTCGGCGCGCCCGGTCTCGGCTTTCGATAGTACCGACGCTCAAAGGCGCGGGCGCGGCCCGTATCACGTACATCGGGGCACTGGCACGTTGATTGCATCGAAATGGCAAAGAGCCCGGTGGGACCGCTTGTCTCACGGATCGATACAAAAGGAGATCGCCATGCTTGGCTGGATATTGTTGTTTTTCATCATCGCCCTGATCGCGGGCGTCATGGGCTTTGGCGGAGTCGCCGGCGCCGCGGCCGGCATCGCCCAGATCCTGTTCTTCGTCTTCCTCGTGTTGCTGGTCGTGTCTCTCGTCTCCCACCTGATGGGCACACGTCGCCGGGGACCTTGACGAAACCCCGGCTTCGGCATTGGCCGTGCCGGGCATCGCAACCAATCAACGCATAGAGGTAAAAGACCATGAAACCATCCAGGAAGACCACGCTGATGCTCGCAGGGTTGTTCCTGCTGCCGCTGGGCGCATGTGCGGACCGCGATAACGAGACCGCCGACGACGCCCGGGCACAGACACAAAGAACCGAACAGCAGACGCAACAGGCGGAGCAAACGCAGGCGCAGACCACCACGGATGAATCACAGAGTGACGCAAGCTACGGTGATCCGGCCCAGGCGGGCGGGATCAACGGCAGCGGTCGCAGCAGCAATTTCGACGACATCGAGGCGCATATCCGGCTGGAGACGCACTATGCGATGAGCGACGAACTCAGCGCCCTGCAGATCGATACCGACGTGCGTGACGGGACCGCCTACCTGGGCGGCGAGGTAGAGTCCGCTGCGGAACGCGAACTCGCCGAACAGGCCGCCTTCAATATCGAGGGGATTCGCTCGGTGCGCAACGACATCCGCGTCATCGGCGACACCGAGCAGGCCACGATCGCCGAGCGACTCGCCTCGACGGCGGACGACGCGCGCATCACCGCCACCGTGAAGGCGCGCCTTCTTGCCAGCGAGAATACCGCAGGGCTGGAGATAAATGTCGATACCGACGAGCAGGTCGTCACGCTCATGGGCAATGTGAATGACGACACGGAACGCGAACTGGCGGAACTGATCGCCGCGAACACGTCCGGCGTGAAGGACGTGCGCAACGAGCTGGCCGTGAAGGACGACTGAGGACTTCCAGGCCTTGAAGTCCAGGTCCGTTCACCCCGGTGGCCTGCCGCAACCGGGGTGCATTCCACTGGAAGCCCGCATATTCGTTATCATCCGGGATGCAAAGCCGGCGACAGACCGGCCCGGCGCATCGCGAGATAACGGGGGTAGGCATGGCGTCTGGCCAAGGCAGCGCAAACGTCCACGAGGGCTGGTCGTCCCGGATCGTGTTCCTGATGGCGGCCGTGGGCGCCGCCGTCGGACTCGGCAACCTGTGGAAATTCCCGTACACGGCCGGGGTCAGCGGGGGCGCAGCCTTCGTGGTCGTGTACCTGGTCGCGGTGGCGGCGGTCGCCATCCCGGTGGTCATCGCCGAACTGATGATCGGCAGGCGCGGTCGGTTGAGTCCGCCGAACAGTTTTCTCGCCCTGGCCCGGGAGGCCGGCGCCAATCCGGGCTGGCGATTCGTCGGCTGGATGAACCTGCTCGCGGTCTTCCTGATCCTCTCCTTCTACAGCGTGATCGCGGGTTGGGCTCTCGGTTACGTGCCCAAGATGGCGATGGGCCATTTCTCGGGCGCCTCGCCGGACGAGGTGGCAGCGGAATTCAGTGCACTGCTCGCATCCCCCGGGCGCCTCGCACTGTTCCACGCCATCTTCATGATCCTGACGGTCGGCATCGTCTCGGTCGGCCTGAAACGCGGCATCGAGCGCGCCGTGCGCTTTCTCATGCCGGCCCTGCTCGTGATGCTGGTCATGCTGGTGGGCTATGCGGCGATCGCCGGCGACATGGCCAGCGCCCTCAGCTTCCTGTTCAAGGCGGATTTCTCGAAAATCGATTCCGGCGTCGTGCTGCAGGCCATCGGGCAGGCCTTTTTCTCCGTGAGCGTCGCGATGGGGCTTCTGATCACCTACGGGGCTTATCTCGACAGCTCCGCCCGCCTCGGTTCGTCTGCGGTCTATATCGCCGGCGCGGACACCAGCGTTGCGCTGCTCTCCGGTCTCGCGATCTTCCCGCTGGTGTTCGCCAACGGACTCGACCCTGCCGAGGGGCCGGGACTGATCTTCGTCACGCTGCCGATCGCCTTCGGCCAGATGCCGGCGGGCGCGCTGTTCGGCGCCGTGTTCTTCCTGCTCGTGCTGGTGTCCGCCATCACCTCGTCGATCGCGATCCTGGAGCCGGTTGTCTCCTGGGCGGAGGAGCACAACGGCATGCGCCGCGGCCCCGCGACGATCATCGCGGGCGCCGCCGCATGGCTGATGGGCCTGGCGACGGTGTTCTCTTTCAACATCTGGGCCGGCTGGTTCCCGCTCGGCGGTTTCGAGCGCTTTCGCGAATCGACGGTGTTCGACCTGATCGACTATTTCACCTCCAACCTCCTGCTGCCGCTGGGCGGCCTGCTGATCGCCGTGTTCGTCGGCTGGGTCGTGTCGGCGGAGACGACGCGCAAGGAACTCGGCCTGGAAAACAACCGGCTGTTCGGCCTGTGGCGTTTCACACTGCGATACATCGCGCCGCTCGGCATCGCCTGGGTACTGCTCGCCAACGTGATCTGACATGACAGAGAAACTTTTCGAACGCGCCCTCGGCAGACTCGACGAAGCGGCGCAACACATGGAGGTCGGCGCAGAAACGCTGGAACGGCTGCGCCATCCGACCGCGGTCCTCGCCGTATCGATACCCCTGCGCATGGACGACGGCCGCCTGGAAATATTCGACGGCTACCGCGTGCAGCACAGCGACCTGCTCGGCCCGTGCAAGGGCGGACTTCGCTACCACCCGGACGTCTGCCTCGAGGAACTCAAGGCCCTCGCGCTCTGGATGAGCTGCAAGTGCGCGCTCATGGACCTGCCCTACGGCGGCGCGAAAGGCGGCGTCGCCGTGGACCCGAAATCGCTGTCGAAGATGGAGCTCGAGCGGCTCAGCCGCGGCTTCATCCGCAGAATCGCGGACTTCATCGGCCCGGCGGCCGATATTCCCGCGCCCGACGTGTACACCAACGCCCGCATCATGGGCTGGATGATGGACGAGTACTCTCAGGTGGTCCGGCAACGCACGCCCGCCGCCTTCACCGGCAAGCCGGTCGCCCTGGGCGGCAGTCTCGGGCGACGGGGTGCAACGGGCTACGGCGGCTACGTCTGCATCCGCGAACTCGCGAAACGGCGCGACTGGGTTGCGGAAGAGACCACCGTCGCGGTGCAGGGCTTCGGCAATGTCGGCCAGGAGGCGGCCCGCCTCCTGTACGAGAACGGTTATCGCGTCGTGGCGGTCAGCGATTCCGGCGGCGGCGTCCACGACGAGAGCGGTCTCGACGTGCCGCGCCTGATCCGGGCGAAAAACGAGCACGGCCAGGTGAAGAGCCTGTACTGCGAACACTCCGTGGGCGATGAAAAGAACGGTGAGCATATTTCCAACGCCCAACTGCTCGAACTGGACGTCGATGTGCTGGTGCCCGCCGCTCTCGAAGACGTCATCAACGCCGACAATGCCGGGCAGATCAAGGCCACGACCGTCATCGAACTGGCCAACGGCCCGACGACCATTGAGGCCGATCGGATCCTCGACGAGCGGGGGGTGACCATCATTCCCGACATTCTCGCCAACGCGGGTGGTGTGACGGTCAGCTACTACGAGTGGGTGCAGAACCGCAGCGGCGAGTACTGGGAGGAACGTGACGTGCTGGCGCGGCTGGACAAGCGGATGTGTGACCAGTTCAACGTCGTCATGGACATTGCGGCGGACAAGTCCCTGTCGCCACGCATGGCGGCCTACGGGCTCGTGCTCAAGCGCATCGGCGCCGCGGTGGAAGCCATGGGGACCGCGGCGCTGTTCGACGGCGACTGAGCGCCGCGATCCCGGCTATCCGCCGGGCGTTTCCTGGGGGCCGCCGCTCAACGCCGGCCGGTTTCGCCGGCCCCGTCTCAACCTTCGGATTCTGCGTATTGCCACCTTTCGACGGCTCGAGGAGACTGCCCGCCATAAAGATACACACGAAATGTATTAATTATGCGCCAGTCTCAAGCCGCCCCCTCTCCCAAGCCCCGCGGGCTTCGTGTCCTGGCCTTCGCCACGGCGATCGCCGTCGGCGTGCTGGGCGGGCTGGGCGTGTTCACCCTCGGCTACGGCGACGGCCTGTCCTACCTGACGAAGGACTCCACGGCCTGTGCCAACTGCCACGTCATGCAGGATCATTTCGATGCCTGGCTGAACTCCAGTCACCGTGATGTGGCGGGCTGCGGCGATTGCCATCTGCCGCATGATTTCGTCGGCAAATGGCTCACCAAGGCCGACAACGGTTTCTTCCACGCGCTGGCCTTCACGACCGGCAATTTTGACGAGCCCATCAAGATCAAGCCGCGCAACCGGCGCGTGACGCAGGGCGCGTGTCTCTCCTGCCACAGCGACCTGGTCAACGCCATGCTCCCGGCGGAGCACGGCGGCGACGTGCAGCTGTGTGTGCATTGCCATAGCGACGTCGGTCACGCAGGCCGGCGCTAGACATACTTCTGAGGTCCATGATGATGAAAGCAGCACCAGGGAACAGCCGCCGACCGAGCCGGCGCGAGGCAGACACTCAACGCGGGAGCGCGATGTTGCTCGGCCTCGTGCTCATCGTCGCGATCCTCGCCACGATCGCCGTGACTTACGTGCTGATCACGATGTTCGGCCACAAGCAGGACGCGCGTCAGCCCTTCGTTCGCGTGACCGAGGTCAGCGAGATCAGCACGGATCCCGAGCCCTGGGGCCAGAACTGGCCGCGCCATTTCGAGGACTGGAAATCGACGGCGGGCGACGAGTTCTACGGCGGCAGCAGCGCGCTGCCGGAGAGCAAGCTGGACCATCAGCCCTGGCTGAAGCGCTTGTATGCCGGCTATGCCTTCAGCATCGACTACCGGGAAGCCCGTGGCCACGCCTACATGCTCTACGACCAGGGCGTGACCGAGCGTGTCACCCAGAAACCGCAGGCCGGCGCCTGCCTGCATTGCCATGCCTCGACCTCGGTGCTCTATCGTCGCGTCGGCCTCGAGGCGATGGGCGAGGAAGTGACCGACGAGAAGCTGGCGGAAGACTTCAACATGCCGGCGGTGATCCGCGGCTTCGAGGAGGTCAGCCAGAAGCCCTACCAGGAAGTCCTGGCGATGCTGTATGCCACCCCCGACGGCACGCCCGGCGAGAACGAGCCGGTCTTCCCGATGGCCCCGGCGGGCGGCTTCACCGGCGAATACGCCGGCCAGCAAGTGCCCGAGAACCACGGCATGATCGGCGAGGCACATCCCGTCACCTGCATTGACTGCCACGATCCCGAAAGCATGGCGATCCGCATCACGCGGCCCGGTTTCATGCTCGGCATGGCCGCCCTCGCCGCCGGCGACGGCGACGCATCCCACCTGCCCAGCGTGGAACAGTGGCGCGAGGGAGACCGCTCCGAACCCTATGACCCGAACGAACTTGCGACACGCCAGGAGATGCGCTCCTTCACCTGCGGCCAATGCCACGTGGAGTACTACTGCGCGAACAAGGACACCCTCACCTTCCCGTGGAGCGAAGGCCTGACGGTCGAAGACGCCGAACAGGTCTGGAGCGAGAAGGTGTTCCCCGACGGCACGCCGTTTTTCGACTACAAGCACGGCGAGACCGGCGCCCCCGTCTTCAAGGCCCAGCATCCCGAGTTCGAACTGTGGAGCCAGGGCATCCACGCGCGCAGCGGCGTGAGCTGTGCCGACTGCCACATGCCTTATGAGCGCGAGGGCGCCATGAAGGTAAGCAACCATAACGTGCGCAGCCCGATGGAGAACATCAACGGCGCCTGCCAGACCTGCCATAACGTGAGCGAGGACGAGCTGCGCGATCGGGTCAAGACGATCCAGGAACGCACCGTCTCCCTGACCAACCGTGCCGGCGAGGCTGTGACCGAAATGCTCGACGCCATCATGGAAGCCAAGGCCGCCGGCGCGACGGACGCCGACCTTGCGGAGATCTTCGACCTGCAGAGCAAGGCCATGTGGCGGCTCGACTACATCAGCAGCGAGAACTCCAAGGGTTTCCATGCGGACCAGGAAGCGGCCCGGATCCTCGCCGAGTCGATGGACTACAGCCGCCAGGCCCAGGCCGCCGCCCTGCGCTGGCGCGCGCCCGAGGCGCCCGCCACCGACGACCTGCCGGTCGAACCGGTGCAGGGCGTCACCCCGGAAAGATAGGCGTCGACACAGGGTGCCGCGCTTTGCGATCGCGGCTCCAACGGGATACCAGCGCGGTTGCCGGCTCAGCTCTTGAGCCGGTAACCGCTGCGGAAAACCCACCACACGAAGCCGAAACTGGCGACGAGAAAAGTCCCCAGGACCGCCATGCTGACGCCGATCGAAACGTCGCCGCTGCCGTAGAAACTCCAGCGGAAGCCGCTGATCACGTAGACGATCGGGTTCAACAGGCTGACCGCCTGGAAGGTCTCGGGCAGCATGCGGATCGAGTAGAAGGCCCCGCCGAGGAAGCTCAACGGCGTGATGACCAGCATCGGCACGAACTGCAGCGCCTCGAAGCCCTCCGCCATGAGGCCGATGATGAACCCGGCGAGGCTGAATGCCAGCGCCACGAGCACCAGGTAGCAGAACATCCAGACGGGATGCTGCAACTCCAGCGGCACGAACGTCGCGGCGGTCGCGAGGATCACCAGCCCGAGAATCACCGACTTGGTCGCGGCGGCGCCCACGAAGGCGAGCACGGTCTCGAGCGGCGAGATCGGCGCCGACAGCAACTCGTAGCTGGTGCCGTTGAACTTCGGCATGTAGATCCCGAAGGCCGCGTTGCTCAGGCTCTCGGTGAACACGGTGAGCATGATCAGCCCCGGCACGATGAAGGCGGCGTAGCTCACGCCGTCGATGGTCCCGATGCGCCCGCCGATGGCCGAACCGAACACCACGAAATACAGCGCGGTGGTGATGACGGGCGTGGCCAGGCTCTGCCACAGCGTGCGCCTGAAACGCGCCATCTCGAACAGGTAGATGGCGCGCATGCCGCGCAGGTTGACCCTCGACGCCGCGCTCATCGCTCGTTCACCAGGTCCACGAAGATCTCCTCCAGCGAACTCTGCCGCGTGTTGAGGTCGCGAAACTCGATGCCGAGCTCGCCGATGCGCTTGAGCAGGGACGGGATGCGGGACTGCTCCTCGCCCGTGCGGAACTCCAGCCGCAACTCGCACCCGTCATCGTCCAGCTCGAGTTCCCAGGGCCCGAGTTCCGCCGGGATTTCCTGCAGCGGGGACTGCAGGTGCAGGGTGAGCTGCTTCTTCCCGAGCCTGCTCATCAACGCGCGTGTCTCGTCCACCACCACCAGCGCGCCCTTGTGGATGACGCCGACCCGATCGGCCATCTCCTCGGCCTCGGCGATATAGTGGGTCGTCAGGATGATCGTGACCCCGTCGTCCTGCAGACGGCGCATGAGGTCCCACATCTCGCGCCGCAGCTCGACGTCCACGCCGGCGGTCGGCTCATCGAGAAACAGTACGCGCGGCTCGTGGGCCAGCGCCTTGGCGATCAGCACGCGGCGCTTCATGCCGCCCGACAGGGTCATGATCTTCTCATGTCGCTTGTCCCACAGCGACAGGGCACGCAGCACGCGCTCGATGTGCGCCTTGTCCTGCCCCAGGCCGAACAGGCCGCGGCTGAAGCAGGTCGTGTCCCACACCGTCTCGAACATGTCGGTGTGCAGTTCCTGCGGCACCAGCCCGATGACCGCGCGCGCGGCGCGGTAGTCGCGCACGATGTCGTGGCCGTCGACCGCTGCCGTGCCCTCGCCGGGCGTCACGAGTCCGCAAAGGATGCTGATCAGCGTGGTCTTGCCGGCGCCGTTCGGACCGAGCAGCGCGAAGATCTCGCCGCGCCGGATCTCGAGGTCTATGCTCTGCAACGCCTTCAGGCCGGAGGCGTAGGTCTTGCCCAGGTTGCGGATGTGGATGATCGGCTGCATCGGCGAGATTCTAGCGGGGCAGGCGGCCGCAATGTAACGGGCCAGCGGGACTCGGGTCCGTGACCCTCTCGGGTGGCATGCAGGCGACATGCATGCCACCCGGTCGTGACCTCCCGGATTTTTACCGCCTCCAGCATCGCGCGCACGCTCTCGCCACCCGACCGGGCGCCGGTGACATCGAGGTGGCGGCGCAGATTCGAGGGGAAAGTGACTGTCGGCATGGTCTGACCGCCCGGGACCGCTCCTGTCGACACACCATAGACCAATGTGGCGAATCAGTCGGTCGAATCCAGGGCTTCCTGGTAGCCTGCCGGCGGGCTGAACTCAAAAGGCACATCCAGCGCCTGCAGCAGCCGGGCATCGCGTTGGTAAACATCCCGGGCGAAGTGAATACGGCCGGCCTCCGGCACCGCCGTGCCGTACAGCGTCAGCACGGTCAACGGCTGCGGCAGGTTGACGACCCGCGTGCGGCCGCTCGCGAGGACTTGCTCGATCGCCGCCTGGTTCCACTGCGTGCCGGCCAACAGGATTTCCACCAGCTCGAAGGGGCGCTCGAGGCGGATGCACCCCGAGCTGAAGCCACGCGCGGCCCGCGCGAACAAGCTGCGGGCGGGCGTGTCATGCATGTACACGTGGTACGGGTTGGGAAACATGAACTTCACCCGGCCGAGCGCATTGTCGGGACCCGGTTCCTGGCGGATCATGTGGTGGAACGTTTGCCCGGTGACGGTCGACCAGTCGATGGTGGCAGGGTCCACAGGCCGGCCCTGGTGATCCAGCACCGTCATGTTGCGCTGCTGAAGGACTGTGGGATCGCGGCGGATGTCAGGCAGCAGGTCCTCGCGCAGGATGGTCGGAGGCACCGTCCAGGTGGGATTCAGCTCCAGGTAAGTCATGCGCGCCTTGAACACCGGCGTCTGGCGGTACGGGCGGCCGACCACGGCGCGCGTGCTCCATACGACCTGCTGGTTCTCCACCAGCAGCACACGGTAGCGGGCGATGTTGACCAGCAGGAAGCGCGGCTCGAGGTCCCGGAATATCCAGCGAAACCGTTCCATGTTGATGCGCAGCTGGTCGATGCGTGCCTCGACCGGGACATTGAGCTCGACCAGCGTCTGGCGGCCGACCACGCCGTCGGGGTCGAGGCCGTGGCGCTCCTGGAAGCGCTTTACCGCGGCCTCCATGACTGGGTCGAAGACGTCAGGGGCCTCCGCGTACACGGCCGCCTCCAGGTCGCCGGTGATCGACAGCAGCGCGCGCAGCGCCGGCACCCGGCGCGACTGCATTCCCAGGCGCAACGAGTCGCCGAGCCCGATGACCGGCCAGCCGCCTTGCGCAGCGATCTCCCGGTAAGCCGCCAGGTGGCCCATCAGCGCCCGGTAATGCGCACTGTCCGGGGCATTCCCAGCCACCGCCGCAGCCAGGTCGTCCGCACGGAGCAGCGACTGGATCGCATCGACCGGGCTGACGCTGCCCATGTCGGGACTGAAGTTCCAGGTGGATTCGATGCGCCCCGGGTTCACCTTGCCGAAGCGGAGGTGGAACGCCAGCCTGACCAGGGCGTCCGTGGCAAGAATCTCGAGCTCGTTGGCCAGCCAGGGGCGAGGCGCGGAACGCATGGCCGCCGCCAGCTCCCGGAGAATCGTGAGGTGGTAGTCTTCCGGCTCAAGTCCATGGCGCTCGCTGACGATAACCGCCTCAAGGAGCTGGTCAATTTTTGCCCGATCGGCCCAGACCGGGGTAAACTGCCGGCGCTCGTAGAAGCGCGCCAGGAACCAGGGGTCGGCTACCTCCCGGCCGGCGACGCGGGAATCTTCGGCCAGGGCGCCGATCCGCAGCTGCAGCTGCTCGGCCGATGCGACCGACGATAACGCCTCCGGATGAGCCCGGGGAGCGAGCGCCACCAATAGCATCACCGCGGTGATGCAACGCAGGATCAACAGATTGCCGGCCGGGCGGGCCGGCGCCGGAGAAATGCGCATGTGCGACCTTTGCGAGGAATCCTTGCCCGATCACGGCCGGGCGCGGCGGCGGCTGGTTTTCGCGGGATTGGGCGCCGGCGCGCTGGCGATGTTCCCCGCCAGCGCGTTCGCCAACCGGTCCGCAACCCAGTCCGCAGCGCGAATCCTGAGCTTCTATCATACGCACACCGGCGAAAAGCTTCGCGTGGCCTACGCAGAGGGCGACCACCATATCCCCGCGGCGCTCGACGAGGTCAGCCACTTCCTGAGGGACTTCCGCAGCGGCGAAGCACACCAGATGGACCCGCAGTTGCTGGATATCCTCCACCACCTGCAGCAGTCGACGGGCGGCAAGGGCCCGTTCGAGATCATCTCAGCCTACCGCTCGCCGCAGACCAACGAGATGCTCCGCTCCAGCAGCAACGGTGTGGCGCAGCGCAGCCTGCACATGGAGGGGCGCGCCATGGACATCCGTCTCAGGGGCGTGGACACGCGGCAGCTGCGCCAGGCGGCGCTGGACCTCAAGGCCGGCGGCGTGGGCTATTACCAGAGCTCAGATTTCATCCACATCGACACCGGCCGCGTCCGCTACTGGTAGTCGGCCGGAAAAAGCCTAGCCGGCCGGCGCGACGTAGTCGACGCCGCAACCCCCGATACCGCAATAGCCGCCCGGATTCTTCGCCAGGTACTGCTGGTGGTAGTCCTCGGCAAAGTAGAACGCCCCGGCCGGACGGATTTCGGTCGTGATCTCGCCGCGCCCGGCGGCCCGCAGCGCCTGCTGGTAGGCCGCGGCGGACGCCTCGGCCTCGGCCTGCTGGGTCTCACCGTAGGTGTAGATCGCCGAGCGGTACTGCGTGCCGACGTCGCCGCCCTGGCGCATGCCCTGCGTCGGGTCATGCGACTCCCAGAAAACTTTCAGCAGCCCGGCAAAATCGATCTCGGCAGGGTCGAACACGACGCGCACGACCTCCGTGTGCCCGGTGCGGCCCGAGCAGACTTCCCGGTAGTCCGGATTGGGGGTGAAGCCGCCGGCATAGCCCGCGGCCGTGACCCACACGCCCGGCGTTTGCCAGAAGCGTCGCTCCGCGCCCCAGAAACACCCGAGACCGAAATCCACCCAGGCGAGGCCTTCCGGATAGGGCGGCGCCATCGGGCGGCCGTTGACGAAGTGGGCCGCGGGCACGGGCATCGGCGTCGCGCGCCCCGGCAGGGCGTCGTCGGCGGTGATCATGCGGGTCTTCTGGCCAAGCAGTGAGGCTAGCATCGGAACGGCTCCAGGAAACAGCGACGCAAAAAAGCATTATGGACCGATTCGCGGTGCCCTTCAGCGTCGATTCATCGCCGCGTGGTGCGGGCGTCGTACCGTCCCTTCGCCTCCGCGAGACGATCCAGCACCAGCTCCGCCAGCGCGGCCGGGGCGAGCACTTCGACATCGGGCCCGTATTTCATGATATCCATCACCAGTTCGCGCGGGTCCGAATACGGGACCTTGAGCAGGTAGGAACCGTCCAGCTGGAACTGGCCCTCCTGTTCAGGATGCCAGGATTCGCGTGCCACCCAGCGGGCGCGATCGGGCGTGAACTGCAGCACGGCGAGGTCGGTGCGCGCCCCGGAAAAAATGCCGAAGCCGGAGCCGAGGTGCCGGTCGAGTTTCGCGTCGGAGATCTCGCGCGCGCCGCGCTCCAGCATCTCCGCCGACTCGATGGCGTCCGCCGAGAAGGTGCGCAGGGCCTGGCGCTCGTGGCACCAGGCATCCAGGTACCAGTTGTCGCGGTAATGCACGAGGCGCTGCGGTGACACGGTGCGCTCCGTCGAGACGCCGCGGACGCGGCTGTAGTGCGTGATCCTGAGCCGGCGTCGGGACAACACCGCCGAAGCGAGCGACTGGAAACAATCCGGCTCGACCGGCCGGCTGCCGACCTCCAGCACCCGGATCCGCCGGCCGACCTCCTCCGCCGAGTGGTCGCCGACCTCGATGAGCCGGCGGATGCGGTCGCGCAGCGGCCGGACATGCGGCCCGAGCAGGCCCGGCTGCAGCCCGTCGAGCAACTGCTCCATCGCCAGCAGGGCATGCAATTCGCCGGCATTGAGCCACAGGCCCGGCAATTCATAGTTCTGCGGCGCACCGCCGGCCGCCGCCAGGCGGTAGCCGCCGAACTCGGCATCCCAAAGGATCGGCGCGTCCATGCGGTCGCGCAGGTACTCCAGGTCCCGCTTGAAGGTGGCGCGAGACACCTCGAGCGCCGCGAGAAACGCATCCCGCGAGACGACTTTCCGGTCCTTGAGCATCCGGATGATCTTGTGGAAGCGCTCTGACCGGTCCATTGTCTCCGCGCCGAGCAGTTTTGCGCATGATAGCCTGCGCCGGGCGACGCCACACTATCGCGCCGCAGCATGAATTGACTCAAGTTTGAGCCCCCGCGGGCCGATAGGTTGGCTATATGGAGCTTCTGATCGTGCTGCTGGCTGTCGTCGGGCTCGCCGTATTCTGGTGGGCGCGACGCGATGCGCCCGCGCGCCCGCGGTCGCGAGCCG